>JABGXB010000003.1 GCA_018675975.1 Candidatus Woesearchaeota archaeon | reverse complement strand
TTCCTCACTTATTTCTTTTTCATTCATTTCTTCTATTTCATTATTTTTATTTTGAATATCTTCATTTTCAATATTATTTATTTCTTCAAATTCCTCACTTATTTCTTTTTCACTTTCTGATTCGTTTTTAAAAATATCTTCTATATATTCATCTTTAATATTATTTTCTTCATCATTATTTTTTAATTCTTTTTTATTTTGATCTAATTCTTGAATAGTTTTATGTGATTCATTAGATTCTTTTTTTAATTCACTAAGTTCATCATTTAATTTAAATTCCTTATTTGAATTAATTATACCAACAATTTTTTTTAAAAAATCCACCTTATTCCTCTTTTCATGAACTTTTAACTTCTTTAATTTTTAATATTTTCTATATTGGAGAATCTGTTTTAACTTAGAGTTTATAAATGACTTAATTTAATTCAATATGAATTTCCATACCAAAATTATTTAGGGGAATTGAAGTTTTTCCTTTAAATTTTACTTCTTCTGCTTTACTTACAATTTTTAAATCTTCAATTACATTTAATAGACTTTCTTTATATTTTTCTTGTTTATTTTTATCAATAAATTTAATTATAATAGATTTAATTTGTGTATTTAAACTTAATTTGTTTTCTGTTTTAAATTTTCTTACTCCACTTAATGCTTCAATTAATAAATCTCCTGATAATTCATCTTCTTCATTGATAAAACCTTCATTTAATTTTGGCCATTTGCTTATGTGTATGGATTTTTCATTTTCAATTTCTTTATAATAATATGAATATATTTCTTCAGTTATGTGTGGGATGAAGGGTGCAAATAATTTTAATATTCCATTAAGAACTCTATAGATTGTAAATTGTGCTGCTTGTTTTTTTTTAAGTCCATGAATTTCTGGTTTGTATAATCTTTCTTTTACAATTTCTAAATAATAGTCACAATAATATACCATAAAAAACTTTTCAATAATCATTTTTGCTTTATTAAAATCATAATTGTCAAAAGCCTTTTCATATTCTTTTAGTGTTTTTTTAAATTTTGTAATTAACCATTTATCTATTGATGTTAATACTGTTGTTTTATCTTTATAATCTTCTAACATCATATGTGTAAATTTAGATGCATTCCATAATTTAACTACAACTTTACTTCCTAATTTAATTTCTTCTTCTCTATATCTGATATCATTTCCAAGTGAAACTGATGCAGTCCAATATCTTAAAGAATCTGATGAAAATTTACTTATTGTATTTTGAGGTAATATTACATTACCTTTAGATTTGGACATTTTTTCTCCTTTCGAGTCTAAAACGTGTCCACTAATAACTATGTTTTTCCATGGTATTTTATTTGTTTGATATAAACTTTTAACTATTGTATAAAATGCCCAGGTTCGTATTATATCATGTGCTTGTGGTCGCATTGAATTTTCATAAACTGAATTAAAAAATTTATTATCTTCTTTATATTTTGAAATTATTAATGGAGTTACAGAACTAGTCATCCAAGTATCAAATACATCTTTTTCATATTCGATGTCATTTTTTGTATGATTTTTGGGTAATTTATTTGGAAAATCTTTTTGTGGATCTACTGGTAATTGATCAATATCAGGTAAAATAATTTCGCCCGTTTTTTTAGAATACCATATTGGAAATGGAACTCCAAAATGTCTTTGTCTTGATATGCACCAATCCCATTGAAGGCCATTTACCCATGAATTATATCTTTTTTTCATATATTCTGGGTACCAATTAATTTTTTCTCCAGCATCAATAAGTTTTTTTTTATTTTTTTTAACACTAATGAACCATTGTTTATGTGTATAAAATTCAATTGGAGTTCCACATCTTTCATGTACATTAGTATTATGGATAATATTTTTTTGATCAACTAATAAATTTTCTTTTTTTAATTTTTCTAATATTTTTTCTCTTCCTTCATTTACTTTTAAGTTTGCAAATTCTTTTGCATTTTCAGTTAATTTTCCATCTTTTGTTATTGCATCAATTGGTTCTAAATTGTGTTTTTGTACTGCTTCAACATCACTATAATCTCCAAATGTACAGATCATTAAAACTCCTGTTCCTTTATCCATTTGTGCAGATTCATCTGCCATAATTTTTATTTTTCTTTTAAATAATGGAATTTCGGCTTCAAGGCCAATATATTTTTTATATCTTTTATCTTTTGGATTTACAAAAAGTGTAACGCATGCAAAAAGTAATTCTGGTCTGGTTGTTCCAATTATTAAATTTTCTTGATTTTCTACTTTAAATATTATATTATTAAATTTTGATTCTTTTTGAATATCATTCATTTCTGCCTGAGCAATTGCTGTAGTACATTTTGGACACCATACTGCTGGGGCTTCTTTTTGATATATTAAATTTTTATTATATAATTCAATAAATGATAATTGTGATTGTTTTTGACAATAAGGACTTATTGTTGAATATGAAGAATTAAAATCACAAGATATTCCTGCATTAATCCAATCATTTGTAAATTCATTTCTATTTTCATTTATGTATTCATTACATTTTTTTATGAAATCTGCTCTTGGCATGTGAGCTGAACTTATTTTTTTTTCTTTTTCAACTAATTTTTCAGTTGGGAGTCCATTATCATCAGTTCCAAATGGAAATAATACATTAAATCCTTTTTGTCTTTTATATCTTACAATAAAATCTTGTTGTGCATATGAACCAAAATGTCCAATATGCATTTTACCTGACATTGTAGGTGGTGGTGTATCAACTGAGTATATTTTTCCTTCTTTATTTATATCAAATTCAAATATTTTTTCATCTTGCCAGAATTTTTGCCACTTTATTTCAATTTCATGTGGTTGGTATTTTTTTGCAAACTCTTTCATAAATTTGAAATAAAAGGTTTATTTATAAAAATAATTATTATTATGCTTTTATTGTATATTATTTGATTATATATTATTCATTAACAAACAAAAATTTATTTTCACTACACATTACACCCATTAAAAGTTTTTCATTTGTTTTTTTAGCTCTTTTATATGTATTAAAATCAGTATTACTAAATAAACAATTATCAAATGGATGGGAGTGTATGTCAATTAATGTAGTTTCTGGACATCCTTGACTGATTACATGTACTACAGATTGTTCTATAATTTTAGGGTGAAATATTTTATTTATTATATAATCACCATTAATTATTTGTCCTATTAAGCATAATTTAATTTCATATGGTTTATTTTGTTTATAGCTTTGGATTAATTCTTTTTTTATATTTTCACTTAAAATTATTTTTAATGTACTATTTACTGTAAATGTATTATTTTTTAAATTTCCACTTAATATATTACTTGCAAATTTTAAAGATATATTTGGACTTAGCACAAATGAAAATATTATAATTATTATTAATAAAATTGTTATTGATATTCCATATATATGTTTATATTTTTCATAATGACTTTCTTCATATTCTTCTATTTCTTCATTTATAGTTTTAATATTAAATTTATGTTTTTTTAGTTTATTATTATTATTGTACTTCATTTTTTTAAAAATTTAATTTCATCTTCATTTATTTCATAGAATTCATTTGATCGTTGACAAAATATTTCATCTTTATTATATAAATATTTAAAATATGGGGTATACTCAAAATTAAATTTTTTACTTGATACATGAAAATAAGTTTTCATTCTAGATGAAAATGCTTTTCTTTTTGCATTACTTATATTTGCTTGCCACATTTTTAATAATCTTGTTGTTCTTTTATATTCATTTACTTTTTTGTATTTTTCTTTTTTTGAAAGACTTATTCCAACTGTTTGATAAAAATTGACATATACTAAATATCTCCAATTTTGTCTTCTTCTTATTCGACTATTGAATAGATCTGATTTAGACAGAGATTCATATGCTCTGTATAGATCACCTATTTTTTCATATTCTTTTGGCAAATTATATTCTAACCACAATATGGTTTCATCAAGATTTTCGTCAATATTATTAAAGGAATTAAGTGATATGTTAATATCTGTTGTTTTAAAAACTTTCATTAATGCATTTTCTATACTTTTTTTTCTTTCTCTTTCAAATATTGAATATATTGTTTTTTGAGTTATTTTTTTATGCATAATTGCTATAGATTCAAGATCATTAATTGCACTTCTTATATCGCCTGATGAACTTCTTGCTAATTGTGATATAGCAGTTTCTTCATATTCAATTTTTTCTTTTTCTAATATTTTTTTAAATATATTTTTTATTATATTATAATTTATTTCTTCTAATTCTAAAACTAAAGATTTTTTTCTAACTTCCTTTAATTTTGATGCATAGGCATCATTTGCAGTCATTATTATTGGAAATACACTTTTAGGTATGATTTTTGCAATTGCAATTGCTCCGCCTCTATCTTTTGTTCCACTTAAGTTATCAACTTCATCTAAAAGAATAATTTTTTTTGTACCAAATAAACTCATTTGTGTTGCTGCAGCTCCAACTAATTCTTCTATTTTTTCTTTATTTCTAATATCACTACTATTAATTTCAAATAATTCATTATTAAAATGATTTGCAAGTGCGTGTACAATGGAAGTTTTTCCACTACCTGTTGGTCCATATAATAAAATTGCTTTTCCTTTATGAACTGAGAAATTTTTTATATAATCTTTTAATTTTTCTACAATTAAATCTTGTCCAACTATATCTTCAATTTCTTTTAATTTATATTTTACACTCCAAGTCATATTAATTTCTTATAATTTTATTTTATAAGTTTATGTCACTCTTATTTAAATACTAAATTCTTTTATTTTTGCAAAAATTTATAATGTTTTACAATTCTGGTTTGTTATGGAACAAAAGCAATTAATTAATTATATGTCATCTAGGGGGTTTGTATGGGGACCTAGTCCTGAACTGTATGGTGGTGTAGCTGGTTTTTATGAATATGGGCCTAATGGGAAGTTATTAAAAAATAATATTGAAGCAAAAATTAGAAAAACATTTTCATTTTCAGATTTTTGGGAAGTTGAATGTCCAATAGTTAGTCCAGAAAGTGTTTGGGTTGCAAGTGGTCATGCTGGTAATTTTTCAGATCCATTAATTGTAACAAAAAATTCTAAGAGTAATTTTAGAGTTGATAAATTAATTGAAGAAAATTTTCCTGATGTGAATGCTGGAAATATGAGTGATGATGAATTAATTGATTTTATTAAAAAAAATAAAATTGTTGCACCTAATGGTGAAGAATTAATTTTGGAAATTAAAAGACATATTTTAATGATGAAAACAACATTAGGAGTTTCTCAATTGGCTTATAATAGACCAGAAACTGCAACATCTACATATTTACCTTTTTTAAATTATTTAGAACATTTTAGAAATAAATTACCATTTGGTGTATTTCAAATAGGTAAGGCATTTAGAAATGAAATTTCACCTCGTCAACATTTATTAAGAATGAGAGAATTTACTCAAGCAGAAGGTCAATTATTTATTGAGGCTAATAATAAAATAAATTTTGACAAATTTAATAGTATTAGTAAAAATAAATTACCTTTTTGGTCTGCAGATGATCAAATTAATAAAAAAGCAGTTTCATTATTAACAATTAATTCTGTTTTAAAAAATAATAATATTAAAAGTCAAGCTTATGCTTGGGCATTATATGTGGCTTATGATTTATTTTTGTCATTTGGATTTGATTCAGATAAAATTAGATTACGTCAACATTTGGATAATGAAAAAGCATTTTATGCAAACGATGCATGGGATATTGAGATTTTTACAAATACTCATGGTTGGATTGAAGTTTGTGGTATTCATGATAGAGGAAATTATGATTTAAATCAACATTCAAAACACAGTGGTAGAAAATTAGAAGCTGTGTGTGATGATGGTAAGAAAATTGTACCTCACATAATTGAAATTGCATTTGGTATAGATAGACCAATATATTGTTTACTTGATAATTATTTAACTTTTAATAATAAAAATGAAGGTAAAAATATATTAAAAATACCCTATGATATTGCACCAATAAAAATTGCTATACTTCCTTTAATGAATAAGGATTCTATTATTAATTTATCAAAGGAAATTTATAGTCAGTTAAAAAATGATTATATTTGTTATTATGATAAAGGTGGTTCTATTGGAAAACGTTATTTGAGGCAAGATGAAATTGGGACTCCTTTTTGTATTACAATTGATTTTGATTCTGTTGAAAAAAATTCAATTACAATAAGAGATCGTGATAGTGAAAGTCAAATTAAAATTCCTATAGGTAAAATGTCAGAAATTTTAGATTTTTTAATTAATAAAAAAAAATCATTTAAAGATTACGGAGAGTATTTAATATGAAAACAAATGAATTGAAAGATAAAGCACCAATTGACTTTATAGAATTAGAAGTGGTTGAAAAAGAGGAACCAAGAGAGTTTCATTCTGGACGATTATGTAATTGTACTGGAAAAGATGATACTGGTTCAGTTAAAATAACATTATGGAATGACGATGTTGACAAAGTAAATGTTGGCGATGTTATTAAAATTGAAAAAGGCTGGTGTAGTGCATTTAATAATCAATTACAAATTAGTGCAGGAAAGTTTGGAATTTTAACTATTGAAAAAAAAGGACAAGCTGGTAGTTCTTCTGATTCAAGTAAATCTGATGATTTAGTACAAGAAGAAGATATGCGTTAATTTTTAATTTTTTTTAATTATTTTTTTGCATTATTCCATAACATTTCAAATAATGCTTTATATGTTTCTGAAAAGTTCTTATCTTTTATTAAAAGTCCATATGGTTGTTTTCCATATGAAATTATAAAAAAATATTCATTTACAACACCGTATTCAGTTTTTGTTTCACTTTCTAAATATTTAACTTGTGTTAATGGCATTTTTTTTCTAATATCTCCCCATTTTTTACTATTTTTATTTAATAGAATTTTTAATTTTACTTTATCTTTTATTCTTTTTTTATGGACTATTTCTAAAAAGAATCCTTCGAGTTTACTAAATGATTCTAATGGTGCAGAGGCAATATAATATTCATCTCCTTTTTTCCATGAATTAATTATTTCTGTATATAAAGATTTAATTCCTCGAATTCCATAAAAATATTTATAATCACTATATTTAGATATTCCTTCTGGTTTTTGTTTTAATTTGGATATAAAATTTAATAATTTATTTTTTTCTTCTTCAATTCTATTTTCTTTTTCTTCAAATAATATTGCTAATGTATCTGGATTTGAAGCTCTATACATTTTAATATTATTTATTATTTTATAATTCACAAGTCCTTTTTCTAATAAATTATTTAATATTGTATATATTTGTGAACTTGGAATTTTAGTTCTTTTACAAATATTACCAGTTTGACTTTCTCCATATTCTTGTAAATCTAAATAAGTAATAGCTTCTCTATTATTTAACCCTGCAGATTTTAATGATTCAATTAATTGTTCCATTTGCTACTAATTTTTATAGTAGTTAGATTTTATATAAACTTTTTGTTTTATTCTTTTAAGTGATATTATGGAAAAATATGAAGGAAGAATAGAAACTAGTAAAGAATGTGGTATTTTTGAAGGAGTTGATTTTACGTCAATATGTGAATTTAAAAAATTGTATATGATGTTTGAATCAAATATAAAGGGTAATGGACTTTGGTGGAAAATTAAACAATATAATCCTAAAAAAGTTACTACTATAAGTTTATTAGATGAAGATATGGTTGATGAAATTTTTTTATTAACTGATTATGCTCAAAAGGGTATTGAATTTGAATCTATGACTAGGCGTTTAAAATATATGGGTTTTTCTGCAAATAATGATCTTAGTCAAATTGATGAACATATAAATCATTTATGTAAGATGATAAAAAAAGATGATTTTGTAAATATTATTTGTGGAACTCCTTCAAGGGAGCAGTTGGATTATAAAGTGAAATTTTTAGAAACTATAAATGGAAATTCTAATTGCTTTTTAACTAGTTTTTATGGAACTAATAATGCAAAATTAGCATTAGACAAAAGTTTAAGAGATTTTGATAATAGTAATTTTGTTCAAAATAGTTTTCTACCTTATTTAGTATGGCGTTAATTTTTAATTTTTTTTAATTATTTTTTATTACTTTTAAGCCAATAAATTTTATAAACTAATTATATTTTTGTGTTTTATTGGGTCCTTAGCTCAGACTGGCAGAGCGTCCGGCTGAAGACCGGTGTGTCCTGGGTTCAAATCCCAGAGGACCCATTTTTTTATTTTTTATTATATTTTTATAAGTATTAAACTTCTTTTTATTATGTGGTATTATATCATGTATCTAAAATCTCTGGTTTAAAAGTATTAAAACCATTTTCACATAATGCAATGGATGGTGAAAAAGCTGTTTTTGCAACTAATGATATTATGTTTGCACTTTCAATGGCTTATGGAACTGGTAATGATATTGCTGTTGGTTATCATTGTAATACTAAAACTAAAGAAAAAGAATTTTATATTGATGAATTAGAAAAAGGTAAATTAAAACTTTTAGATAATGTAGCTTCTATTTATATTGTAGAAGAAACTAACTTTGTTAATGATGATCGATTATTAAAAGAGGAATTTATTTCAAAAAAAGAAGTAAAAGTAATTAAAGAAATAATAGTTAAAAGTGCATTAAAAGAGTTAGAAAAATTAAAGGCAAATATAATAAAATATGATGATGTTTTAGTTTCAATGAAACAGAGAAATAAAAATCCTAAAAAACCAAAAAAAAAAAAAAAATCTGACCGTTTTCTTTAGCTATCCAACTTGGGATATAACTATAATTGCTACAATATTAAATATAATTATCATAGTAGAAGACAATACTGTATAGGTTATTCCACCTTTTATTAAATTCTGTCCAATATTATATTGGCGTGATATCGTATCACTACCGTCTTCAATTTGGCTTATTATGTCTGATAAAATGAAAATTAATTGAACTACATATATTCCTACGATAACTTGAAAATAATAGGTTGGGAGTCCATCTTTAATGAATGTACTAATTGCATCTCCTTGTCCTGCGGCACCAAATGAACTAGTTCCTTCTCCTTTAAATTCTTGAAATGAATTATTTAATTGTGAAATGATTGCATTAATCATTGAAGTTATTCCAACTACTATGGATGCGATAACTGGGGCTAAGAATTTTGTTTGACTTTTCATTCCTGAAATTACTTCTGTTAATAAATCTCTTAGCCTTTCATGAACTTTATGTATTTCTTTAATATATGTAGATATATTCATTATGGCAATTGATGCAATTTTTGGTCCTTTTCTTACTGATTCAACTAATACTTTTAGACTTGATTCAATTATATTAGATGGAAATTCTTTGATTGCTCCTGTTTTTCTATCAAATATTGCTGTTTTTATATCTTGTCCTCTGACACTTGCATTAGTTGCAATTGTTTGAAATAGTTTTCCACTTATAGTCCCGCGCATATTATTGGAAACTTTTGCAAATGCAATTTCTAGTGGAATTCCATCTCCTAATCTATTTCCTAATTGGAATAATGCTGATGAAAATTCTTTTTCAACTACTTTTGCATTATCTCTAATTTTTACAACATATCTTGTTTTAAAATAAAAAAATATTCCAATTGCTAATGCTAAACCAATTGGTAATCCAAATGAGAATATGCTTGCACCGAGTCCATATGGCCCTACTAATTTTGGTGGTGTTGATGTGGATGATTTATATTCTAATAAATAAATACCTGTTTTTTTTATATTATTGGAGGGATATAATTCAATGTCATCATTTTCTACTTCTCCAAATTCATTTCTCCAAATTGTTACGCCTTCAACTCCTGTGTCAGGATCTTGTGCACCAACTAATGTTGTTGTATGAATTATTTGTGGCATTAATGTAAAAATTATTCCTGAAAATAAAACAAATACACATATTCCAACTAATGAAATATTTTTAAATATTTTTAAAAATGAAACTTTGTCTGGGGTTGCATCTAAATATTTAGAATAATCTTGTGATCCATAACCAACTGGTCTTTTTTCAAATAATCTATTTCCTAATATGTAAACTCCAAATGGTATTAAAATATTATATCCAAAAGCTAAATAATACCATTGTACATTTTCAAAAAATGATACAACTAATGGTAATATTACTAATCCCATTATTGGTAAAACAATTCCAAGCATATTTAAAATTTGAATTGGTCCTTGTAAATCGTGAGCGTAATGTAACATTTTTTCATATGTTTCTTCTAATATTACTGATAATGATTTTTCTAAAATTAAAACTCTTCTAGATTCATCAGTTTCTAAAAGTGATGATTGTATTAATTGTACACTTTCAATAAATTCCATATTATAGTCACGCCATGTTTCTAAATATGCATCCATTGATTGATTTAAAGTAAAATATTTTCCACTTTGTACATCCCATATAATTTTTTTAAAATCTAGTGCTAATGGTCCTTCAATATGTGTTGCTGCAAAATATAATGCATTTTCAAAATTAGAATTTTGTCTCATATATGTAACCATATAAAAAACTGAAAGCACCATTTGATTCCCTGCTTCTTGTCTCCAATTTCTGGCTAAGTTAAATATTAATTTGTTTAATAAAAAATAAATTACACTTGCACATAATAATGCTGCAAATGTAAAAAATATAATATCATTTAATAGAAATCCAATTGGGATTATTAATAATAATACTAAAAATGGTATTAATAAACTTAAACTTACAATTCCTGTTGAATCTAAATTTAGGTGAGCAGTATGTATTGCTTTTTCATATTTTTCTTGTGTTTTTTTATCTACTCCAATTGGTAATATTTTTTTTGCAAAATTACATGCTTTTTCATAATATGAAAATGATTTTGGGATGTTGTCTTTTTTAAATGTTTCATAATCAACTGATTTTATATATTCAGATTTTTGATTTTGTTCTTCATTTGTCAGATTTGAATCTAATTTACTCTTATACTTTTGCATTAATTCTTCTACACTTATTCCTGCCATTATTTAATATATTTTAATCTTATTTTTTTTCTTAGCCAATTTTCCCACGTTACAAAAACTAATTCGGAATCAATAATTCCTTTTTTTAATTTCACTTCTTGAATGACTTTGTGTAATTTATCATTAGATTCTATTACAAAATCTGCTTCAAGAATTGATTTGTCATTTATTTTTTTTGAGTAATTTACAAGTGTTTCTTTGGTTTTAGATCTTAATTGAATATTTTCCCACATTAAATCCCAATTACCAACAAAATCACTTATTTTACTTGCAATTGTTTTTAAAATTTCACTATTTCCATTTAATAAATCATCAGTTGGAATTAATTTATCTAATTTAGAATCATATTTGAACAAATCTACAAATCCTCCTTCTTTTAGTGGATCTGAATACCAATCTTTTCTTACTTCTGTTATTTGTGTAACTCTTCTTACTTTTTTCATACCATCAGCACTTTTAATTGGATTTGCTATTACAATTAAATCTAATGCTTTAAATGAACTTGGGGGAATTTTTAATGCATTTACAACTCTGTCAAATACACCAAATGGATTATCTGCGTGAAATGTTCCTGCAGTTACATTTGCACCTGCACCAACTCTCATTGCTTCAAAAAGTGCTACAGCTTCTTTACTTCTAACTTCACCTACAATTAATGATGAATCTCCAAGTCTTAATGTTGATCTTATACCTTCAGTTGCAGTAAATTCTCCTCCTTTATTTTGTGAGAGTGCACTACTTACTTTCATTTGAACTATATTATAACCTAATTTTCTATAAGATGTGAATGGGAGTTCTAATGTATCTTCAATTGTAATAATTCTATTTCTTCTTGTCATTTCTGTTATAATTGAATTTAGTAAACTTGTTTTACCTGATCCTCTTGTTCCGCATATAAACATTGATCTAGTTCCATCAATACAAAAACTCAAAAATCCTGCTGCGAGAGAGGTAAGCATTCCATTTTCTACAAATAGTGGTAATGTCCAAGGTTTTGGTCTATGCTTTCTTAATGAAAAGGCTAGTCCAGTTGGGTCAATCGGTTGTGATATTACTGAAACTCTTGTACTAACTCCTGGTAATTCTAATTCAGTATCTAAAATTGGATTTGATTCATCTAATGGTCTTCCAGAAATCATTCTTAATTTGGAGGCCCAATTATCTGCTTCATTTTTCATTGGGATTATATTGGTTTCACATTCATCAAATTTTGAATGTACAAGAAATATTGGTAAATTTCCAAGTGGTGAGTTAACTGCTATATCTTGTATATTGGGATCTTTTAATAGTACTTCTAATAGTCCAAATCCAACTGAATATCTTATTAGAATTTCTGATAATAATTTTGTTTCACCTTCTTTTAATTTTATTTTTTTATATTTGGCAAGTTCTTCTATTAAGTCCATTCCAATATTGCTAAATACTTCTCTTAATCTTTCGGGTTGAACAAAATCATCTTTTGTTGGTTTGTGTTCGGCCATTATTTTTCTAGCAACATCTAATAAGTCATATTTATCTTCATCTAATTTGAATTCAGGTGGTGTGATATGATATAAATATTTTATAGAATCTTCAAATTGAAATATACTTACATCAATATTTTTATCAATTATATAATTTTCAACTTCAATTCCATCTTTTGGATAATTTCCCATTAATTTTGAGAACATAAAATCTGGTTTGATGGTTGGTTTGAATATTTCTCTATAGAACGTTCTGGATTTTGGATCATATCCTGCTAATTTTTTTTGACAACTTTGAATTAGATCTGTTTTTTCTAATTCTTTTTTTATATAATTTAGTAAATATTTGTAATTTTGATTAAATATTGTATTTCTAATTCCAATTCTGTTTACATATATTGTTTCTTCTTGTCTTAATAATCTAATTAATTCTACATATGCTCCAACTGGATCAGATTTTATTTTGGAATTAATTATTTTTTGAATATTGTAAAACCATTGATTATAAAAATCACTTGCTTCTTTTTTTTGTCCTAAATTATTATATGAAAATAATTCTTTATTTTTTTGAATATTATTGTGTACACTAGCTACCTGTGTTAAATAATGTACCGTTTGATAATCATATTCATAATCTCTTTTTTGAAAAAATAAAATTTTTGTGGCATTTTTAACTCCTGCTAATATTTCTATTACATTTGCCATGCAGTCAGAAGAATCTTCAATTGATGGAGTAAAGGGTGCTTTTTCATAATCTATTCTAACTATTACTTCTTCACCTTCTCTTATAATTTCAAAAGGATAGTTATTTACTTTTTGAATTTTATTTGATGCTTTATTAATATCAAAATTAAAGTCGGCCATTTAGACTATACTCACCCCTAAAGTATTTTATTTTTGTCGCTTAATAAATTTAATGTTATTTTGTTAATTTTATTATATTTCTCGAGTAAGTTTTATAAACATGATTTTCTAATTTTTATCTATGGATAATAAAATTAGTTTAGATTCGAATCCGACAGATATGGTTTCTTTACTTAGAAGAATTCGTATTTTGGAGGAGAGATATAGTAATTTACGTAAAAAATCACTTGTTATTGAACAAAATCAAATTTTACATAAAAAATCTATATCAAATGAATTGAAATCTGTTGAAATGGAGATGATTTCAATTAAAAAAGAATTTATTAATATTAATGATAAATTAAGTTTAGTAAATAAAGAATTAAAATCATTAGCTGATGAGAATGAAATCAGATACTTAACTAAATATTTGGAGTTTTTTAATCCAGTAAATTTTGTTACGGTGTCTGAAATGAATAATAGATTTGATAATATGTTTGTTAATGCGAGATTAGAAAAGGTAGAGGATGAATAATTTACCAATTGAGCAGCTGATTAAGTTAAAAAAACAAGGACTTGAAAATCAAGTTATATTTCAAATGTTAATGAAACAAGGTTTTAAGCCTGAACAAATAAGTGAGGCTTTAAGACGAATAGAATTAAATGAACAGGTAGGTAATATGGTTAATCAACCGAATATGAATATGGGCAGTATGCCACCAAATGTCCCCCCTTCAGGAGCTCCAAATATGCCGCCTCCGATGCAACAGAGACAGCAAAATGTTTATCAAAATTCTTCAATTCAAATTTCACAAATTGCAGAAGCTATTATTGAAGAAAAATGGAAGGCACTTTTGGATAATGTTAATAAAATTATTACATGGAAGGAATCGATGGAAATTAAAATTAATAAAATTGAAAATGATTTAAATGTGGTTCAACATGATTTTGAAAAAATTCATAATGCTTTAACTGATAGAATGCATGATAGTGAATCTGCTGTAAAAAATGTTGGTGTGGATTTAAAGGCATTAACAACTGTTTTTGAAAAAATTTTACCAGGTTTTATTGATAATATGCATTCTTTAGATAGAATTACAAAGGAACTTTCTCAAATTAAAAATTCTTCTACAAAATCTGAAATTAAATCTGTGAAAAAAGTTGATGATAATAAACCAGTTAAAAAGAAAGAAGTCAAAAATAAAAATGATGATATTTTTTCACAGAATGATTCTGATGAGTCAATAGATAATATGTTTTAAATTTTTGTTTATTTTATTTTTAATCTTCTTTTATAAAAACTATAATTAATGCTATTGCTGCTATTAATAATATTGCTCCTGCTACTTTTGGGTTAAATAATGTATTTATTATATTTGTATTAAAATCAGTTGTATTTGTTAATCTGTTTTTAATTAGTCCACCCTCATCATCTTCAATTAATGTATTTCCCCAGACATTTCCGCCTACCCATAATATGATTAGTGCAAATACAATTATTATAATCCATATAGTTGTGGGATAATTTTCGATTTGGAGTTTTTTGATTCCTGCTCCATACATTAAAAATGTTAATATAAAAACTACAAATACTGCAAAAACAAAAAATGGTATTAAATTTGTAATGAAATTACTTACTGAGGTTGCTTGTAGTGTTATTATTGATAGTGTTAGTGCAATTATACTATTTAAATTAGAATTGTCTGTTAAATATTTTGATTTTTGTAATAATGCGAATATTAATGACCATAAAAATATGATTAAAATTATTGGGGCAAAATAGTTAATTAATGTGATGTCTATTGACAAAAAATCACCTAGTCATCTTCTGGTATACTTAACATTATTATTACTAATGCACCCACTATTAAAATTAAAAGCATCCCGAGTACTTTTGGATTAAATAATGTATTTGTTAAGTTTGAAAAAAAATCGCCTGTTCCTGTACTTTTAATTTCATTATTATTGGAATTTATTATATTATTTTTTTCATTTAAACCGTATTCATTTTTTATGTCGCTTGGAACTCCATCTGGGTTTCTGGATTCTAATAGTTGTTGACCGAATATTTGTCCTGCTGAATATGCAACGATTAAAAATCCAATTACTACAACTACCCAAGTAATTATGCTATTACTTTCAACTTCTTCATTTAAACTTTTTGATTCCCAACCTATAAATGAAAATATTAATAAGAAAAATATTGTGGCTACTGCAATAAAAAGAAATATTGGTAAAAGTGTTCCTAAAAATAATACACTATTTGATTCTATTACAATTAATAATGATGCAATAAATGCTATTAAACTGTTTATTGAGTCTTTATCTGAAATGTATTGTTTATTTTTTAATAATGAATATAATACTGCCCAAATTATTAAAAATAATAAAATTGGTAAAAAATATTGAATTAATGATAAGTCTAATACTTGTGCCATATAACTTTTATATGTTTTTCATTTTTAAATATAATGCTTTTTTAAATAAAAATAATTAAATTATTCTAACTTTCTGCATATTGTTACTTTAATTCTACTTTTTTGTGTAATTACATTAAAATTTCCAAATATTTTATTAATATATTTTTCAAATTCATTTCCTTCTACTTTATTTCTATAAACAATTTGAAGTATTCCATTTAATTTTAAATTATTATATGCATTTAGAAACATTCTTTTACAGTTTTTAAGTCCACTTTTTAATGGTGGATTTAATAATATGCTGTCAAATTTTATTTTATTATTATTTATTGTGTTGTCTTCTATGTCACATTTTAATATTTGAAATTTATTTTTTATATTATTTAATTCTATATTTTTTTTTGTGAGTTCAATTGCTCTTTGATTTGTGTCTATAAATGTGCAATTTATATTGTATTTTTTTAAAAGTATTATTCCAATTGGACCCCATCCGCATCCATAATCTAATATTTTCCAATTTGGTTGAATTATACAATTTTTTATTAATAATTCTGATCTGTCATCTAATTTAGTTTTACTAAAAACTCCTGAATTTGTATAAAATTCTAATTTTTTGTCAAATATTTTTATTTCTATTTTATTTTCTTTACTTTCACTTTTTGGGTCTTGAATAAAATAATGTTCCATAGTTTATGTTTGATTTTGCTATTTATATTTTTATTTATATAAATGTTTAAAAATACCCTTGTTGACTTATTTTCATGAGTGATCAAAAATTTGTTAAGTTGGGGTTTAATAATAAAAAATTTTTAACAGGTTGTTTAGAAAATACAAGATGTTCTTTTCAAAAAGATACGTTTAGAAGGCTTTCAGTTGGTGATCAAGGTGGATTATTTTATTCTCTTTTTAAACATGATGATTGGAGACAAATTCCGCATTTGAAAATATCTACAAATGAAACTATTGCTAGTCTTGAAGAATATGTTAAAGGTTTAAAAGATTATATGGGTGTAGCTAATCAGTTTGTTAAAGACAATTCTGTCTTGAGTTTATATGAATTAACTGCTGGAATTTTTGTACCATTCGTTGATAATTCAGATTATTATTTTTCGGCAATTGGTAGAGGTTCATTTGAATCCCTTGGTGATGTTGAACATTTTTTAACTTTAATACTTAATAATGAACAAAAATTTATGGATGGGTATGGTGCAGTTATGTCATCTCTAGAAAAATATAAAAAATTATTGCCAGATTAATTTTATTGATGGGTTTGAGATTGTAATATTTCACTACTTTTTTCATCTATTATTCTATAACTTGTTTTATTTCGGCCTGCTTTTTTGGATTTATATAATAAATCATCTGAAAGTTTTATTAAATCATCTTTTGTTTTATTTTTTCCTCTGTGGCTTACAAGACCGATGCATGTTGTTACTTTTCCTAGTGGTTGTTTTTCTCTGTTTGCAAATGGATAGTTTTCTATTGCTTTTCTTATTCTTTCAGCTACTGGCAAGGCTTCATTTATATTTGCATCTGGTAATAGTACTATGATTTCTTCACCACCATATCTTCCAATTATATCAATTTCTCTTGTATTTTCTTTAATTAAAGCGGATATTTTTGTTAATAATTTATCTCCTTCAGGGTGTCCATTATTATTATTATAATTTGAAAAATGATCTATGTCCATTAATATTATAGATAAAAATCTTTCAGTTCTTTGTGCTCTTTTAAGTTCATCATCTAATTTTTCCATTATATATCGTCTATTATATAAATTTGTTAATTTATCCATTATGGCTAGTGTATTAATTTCTTTGAATTGTTGTGCATTTATTATTCCAAATGCAGACTGACTAGAAATAATTTGTAATAATTCTAAATTTTTATCTTTTTCTATATTATCTAAGTAGATAAAAATAAAACCTATTATTTTTTGTCTCATTAATAATGGAATGGTTTTTATTTTTTTAATAAATGTAGTTTTTATATTAAATTCATCTTCTATTTTTTCAAATTCATATATTTTTTTTAAATTTTTTTCATTAGTAATTTTATTTATTATTTGTTTTTCAATATTTTGAAATAATTGTAAATCATTTTTTGAATTTGTATATCTTTCTAGGATTTTATTATCTTTGTCTTCTTTGTATATTGTAATTGAAGATTCTATGGCATTAGTTAATTTTACTATTTTATTTAATATTATTTTTAATGTTTCATTTAATTGTAATGTGGATTGAATTTCATTTGAAAATTTATTAATTATTTCTAATTCATTTATTTTTTCTATATTGGTTTTATGTTCATTTACTAGACCTGGTATTGTTTGAGATAAAACATATAGTAGAGTTCCATTAAAAACTAAATCTTCTCTTTGTTTAATTGGTAATTCATTTACTGCATCGATTAGTTCAACACTTTCAATATTTAATTCTTCTGCGACCCTTATTACTTTTGCAATATTTCTGGAACTTTTAAGAATGGAGGAACAATTAATTGCACCAACCATTTTATTATTGATTTTAATTGGTGTCATTATATTAAATAATCCTGCATGACATTCAAAATATTTTATATTTGTATCTTCTTCTTTTAATTCTTTATAATTTTTTTTTCTACAATTAATACATGCTTTTCTTCCTTTTTCTTTTGAATTAATTAATTTACAAAAATATGGGAAGTCATTTGAAACTGCTATCTCAGTTCCACTTTCTTCAATTAGAAATACTGGTAAATTTATTGCTGTTGCAAAATTATCTTGAATTTTAACCCAGGTGTCAATATCAATTATTTTACTAATGTCATTAATTTCATCACTAATTCCTTGTTTTGAGGTAGCTTTATCTATTTCTTTTTTTATATTTTCAATACTTGTAAATGAGACTTCTTTTTTATTCATTGACACCTTTTTTTATTTGACAATAGCTATTAATACATTTTTTTTATAAATATTATTGTATTCTTTGTTTCAATAATTTAATAAATTATTGAGTTTGAGTTTTATTATGAATCTTGAATCTATTAAAAATATAGTACATAAAAATGTATATGATCATTTAATTAATCGCGGTATTGAAATTTTAAGGCCGAGTCAGACAAAATCAATTGAGGCTGGATTATTAGAGGGAAAAAATTTATTAGTTTGTACTCCTACTGCATCAGGTAAAACTCTTATTGCTGAATTAGTAATGTTAAATTCTATTTATAATTATAAGGGGAGAGCAATTTATATTGTGCCATTAAAGGCTTTAGCTAATGAAAAATTTGATGAATTTAAAAAATGTTATCCGGATTTAAAAATTGGAATTGCTACTAGTGATATGGATGAGAGTGGTGATAAATTTAGTGATTGTGATATTTTATTTTGTACGAGTGAAAAATTAGATAGTATGATAAGACATGGATTTTCTTGGTTGAAATATATTGCGACAATAATAATTGATGAAATTCATTTATTAAATGATACAAGTCGTGGTCCTACATTAGAGGTTTTAATAACTTTATTAAAAATTAAATTACCTGGTATTCAATTGATTGGATTAAGTGCAACCATTGGTAATGCTAAAGAACTATCGGATTGGCTTGATGCAAATTTAGTTAGTGATAATTGGCGTCCAGTTAAATTACATAAGGGAATTTATTTAGATGGTAAAGTGGATTTCTTTGATTAATTTATTCATTTAATACTAATATATGATTTCTATAAAAATTAATTTTGTCAGTCCATTTATTTTTTGCATTTAATAATGGACTATATTTTAATTTTATTTGTTCTAACTCAGTTTTAGATAATGAATTATTATCTAAATTTTCAAATGAATAGTTATCTGAGAGAATTGTTCTTTTTTTAATTATTTTTTTTATTTTAAATTGTTCTGGATTTTTTTCTATTCTGGTATCTTTTTGTAATCCAAATGTACTACAAGAAATAAAATCTATATAATCTTGTTTTATTAATTCTATTGTATCTTCAAAACTTTTTTTTGTTTCTCCTGGGAATCCAAACATAATAAAAACACAATTGGATATTCCTGCATCATGTGAATTTTTTAATATTTGTTTAACTTCTGGTATATTAGTTCCTTTGTCCATTAAATTACTAATCATTTGATTTCCAGTTTCTACTCCCCAATATATATTTACACAGCCGCTTTTTTTTAATAATTTAAAGTCCCACATTTTTTTATGACTTGGTTTTGCAAGAAATGCATATTTTATATTTATTTTTTGTTCAATTAATTTATTTGCAATTAACTTCATTATGCTAGGCATAATCATTTCATCTTCAAATGTAAAATAATTTATATTATATTTTTTTTGTAAATATTTTATTTCATTTACAAAATCATCTATTTGGCGGATTCTAAATTCTTCACTATTAATTGGACTTGTACAAAATGTACATTTATTCCAGAAGCATCCTCTTCCGAGTACTAAATTAATTACTGGTTCTGGACTTAAATATTCATCAAAATTTATATCTGAGTAATCAGGGATGATTTGTTTGTCTAAATTAAATTTTTCGGCTTGATTTATTTTAATTTCATTTTGTTTTTTATATATTAAATTTGGAATGTGTTCTATTTGTTTATCTTCAATAATTTTTTTTAAATTATAATTATTTTTTTTAATGTGATTTAATAATTGTAAAAAGGCTTCTTCACCATCTTGAAAAATAATGAAGTCTATTTCATCTTTGTTAATATATTCTTTTTTGGCGTGTGCAATGGGGTGTCCTCCAAATACTGTAGTTATATTATATTTTTGTTTAAGTCTTACTGCTAAATATCTAGACATAAATATTTGTTGATTAAATAAATGTGAAAATCCAATAACTTTTATATTATTTTTTTCAACCATATCAAAAATTTCTTTAAATTCTTTATCAAAATAATCAAATTGATTTTTTTTAAATAATTCAATTATTTTTTTATTATATTTTGTATAAATGTTTTGTAATCTTTTATAGTATGTGTTTGAATATTTTCTAAAATAATTTGATTTAATATTTTTATTTTTTAATTTTTCTGCAATTTCAGATAATTCTTCATTTACTATTTTATTATGTAATTTTATATTAAAATCATAAAAATTAATATTAAAATCACTATTCGCTTCAATATACGATTTTAGAAATGCTGGGCCTAAACTTGGGCCAAATGGATTTGAAAAAGGCGGATAAATTATTAGAATCATATAAATTCTAATCTTTTTGTTTTAATACCGAATCTTTGACACCATTGCTTTTTACATTCTGAGCATTCATATCTAATGTCTGTTCTTTTAGCTAATTTTGCTCCTACTCTTTTCCTTTTAGCTACAGGAGGTCTAGATATTCTTCCATGATTCCCCATTCCCATTGAACCTCTTTTTTTTACTCTACTTTTAGAACCTCTTGATAATACATTTTTATTTTTCTTTTTAGTAGAACTTATTTTATGTTCTGTATGAGTTTTACAATTAGGGCAAAATTTTCTCATGATTTTTGGTTTTTTCATAAGGTACAGAATTTTAAAGCAATTTATAAAACTAACTATGAATGGGTTTTAATTGAGGGTTATTATGCCTTTTTTTAATAAAAAATTTGTTTGTTTTTTATCCATTTTAACCTTATCACCTTTTTTAAATGGACCTTTAAATTTTAAATCTAAACCAATAAATTTTGGTACGTCTTTATTAAAAATAACTTCAATTAAGTCAATTTCTTCAATAATTTCATTTTCTTCATCTTTTTTGTTTTCTTGTATATTTTCTATATTTGTATTTATATTGGAATCTATATTTTGTGATTTTTCTATATTATCTATATTTTTTGTTTCTATTTCTTTTTCATTAAAAAGAAATTGATCAAATAGCCACTTTTTTTGTTTTGAAAATATTTTTATAATTGATAAAAAATATTCTTTTTCAAATTTTGATAAATTTTCTAATACTTCTTCATTAATATTATCATATTCAAGTGCATTTTTTGCTAATTCAATAGTCTTAGAAAGTCTAGTTTTATATACTTGTTTTACAATGTCTATAATTGTTTTTAATTCTTCTTCGATTTGTTCAATTTTTTTATTATTATTTGAATTTTTTGCATTTTGCAATATTTCTTTTTTTATTTTCAAATAATCTTCTATATTGTCAAATAAATCATATTCTAATTTAGTTAATCCATTGTTGACTTTTTCTTTTCTTAATATGTCATAAAGATATGAAAAAGAAATGATATTTTGCATATTTGTGTGTTTTTATTAATTATTATAAAATTATTGTCTGTTTTAATACAATAGTTTTTAAAAATTAAAGGTTTTTATATTAAATATGAAGTTAAATATATTTATTGTATTATTATTATTGTGTTCAGTATTTGCATCTAGTTTATTATATATTGATGAAACTTCAATAGTTATTAATAATGATGAGCAATCTGTTGAAAATAATGAAAAATATAATGAAGTAATTAGATCTGGGCAAAAATTATTTTTTGAAATTAATATTTGTAATGATTTTGCTGAAGATTTAGAGGATGTGGAAATTTTTGCAAATATTCCTAATTTGGATGATGGGAGTAGCTTTAAATTAGAAGATAATGAAAAAATTGATATTAAAAAAAATGATTGTGAAACTTTAGAATTAATTTTTGAAAATGATAATAGAGCTCCTTATGAATTAAATTCAGGTGATTATAAATTAAATATTACTGCTAAAGGTGAATATGGGGTTAATAGAACTTTTGTTAATAGTGAACCTTTTATTGTGAATTTAAAATTTAATCAAAATAGAAAAGATGTATTAATTAAAGATGCAAGGATGGATTCAAAAATAATTCAATGTAATGAAAATTCTGTTAAAGTTTTTTATACTATTATGAATAATGGAGAATCAGACTTGGATGCTGCTGAAGTTAGAATTACTAATAGAATTTTAAATATATTTGGAGTGGCTTATCATTCAATTAAAGGTGACAATGGGTATACTGATTCTGGTTTTATTGAACTTGAATTACCAAGAGATAAATTATTTGATGGAAGTTTTATTTTTGAAGTTACTCCAAGTCCTTTAAAATCTAGAGCTGGTATTAAAACTGATAGAACTGAAAAATTATTATTGAAAAGAGAAGGTTGTGGTATTAATTATAAGGACTGGTTAGCAAAAAAAGAATCTGGTGAATTAGATGTTAATGATAATTCAGATGATGATGTAATTGAAAATGATATTGTTGAGACAGTTGACGATTTGAATCCAATTGATAATGATTCAGATATTTTAATTGAAACTACTGATGATAAAAATGATGTTAATAATAATGTAGATTCTAATAATAAATCACTTTCTTTTGATGTTGATAAAATTGTTGAAAATAGAACTGTTGATGATGGTAGTTCAATTTTTAAAAATATATTGTGGTTTCTGTTAATTATATTTATTATAGTTATAATTTATTTTATTTTTAATTTATTGTTTTAATTTTATAATTTTATTTTAATTTGGTACGGCTGTATATAAATTATGTTTATCTTTTATTATTTTTATTTTATATTCTTTTCCAATTTGTAAATTTTCGGCATTAAATATACTAATTGATCTTTTTTTTGCCATTGCAATTTTTTCTCCTTGAAGTCTTCCTGGTAGTACAATTTTGACTTTTAATATTTCATTTTTTTTTATTGTTTTTTCTGGTGAATTGCATGGTTTAATATTAAAATCTGATTCAGTTATTTTCATATTAGTATTTGTACTTTTTTCATAATAATCTAATTGTTTGTAAAACTCATCCCATTTAATTTCTTTTACTGGATTTCTTCCAAATTTATATCTTAAAAAATTTTGTATGCAAATTTTAGGAAATTTTATATTTTTACTTATTTTTTTTGCAAAATTAATTACTTCAATTAAATCTTCTTCATTATATCCTTTGACTAAGACTGGTGCAATAACTAATTCAATTTTATTTGCAAGATATTGTGAAATTTCTTTTATTTGTTCTATGTCGTATTTTCCACTACCAAACATTTTTTTAGAATTTAATGTGTCCATAGTGTGTAAAGATAAATTTACTCTATTAAGGCCTGCTTTAATTAATTTATCTGCAAGTTCTTTTGTAATTAATGTTCCATTTGTATTTATGGAAATTATTTTTACATTGGGTATTTTTTTAATTAATGAAATAAATAATTCTAAATCGTCATAAGCTACTGGCTCACCTTGTGGGCCTATGTGCGCTTCTATATAATCTGTATTTTTTAATTCGCATAGTTTTTGAAATTCTTTTGCAAGATAATGTGGTTCAACATAATATTCTACTTTTTTTTTAGAACTTAAACCTTCATCTACACTACAAAATGGACAGTTCATATTACAACCTGTATTGGGTCTGATTTCAATTATATTGCTACCCCTGTCAATTAACCCATATGCAATACTTCCAATTAATGGTATTTGACTTTGTTCATTAATATAATATATTTTTTTATTTGTAAATATGTTTTTATATTCTGCGTAAGATAAAATTTTATGCATTATTTTTTTTATTTTTTTTTCATTTTCAGTATTAAAACATAATTGATTATCTTTAATTTCATATTCTATATCTGTAAAGTCTTTATCGATTTCAAAATAATTATTTTGTTTAAAAATTACTCTAATTTTATTATTAATCTCTTGAAATGAATATTCTTTTATGTTTGTTTTTATCATTTTTTAATAAATTATTTTTAATTGTGGTTTGTCAAAATGTTCTTTTGAATTACTCATAAATTCTAATATTATATATTTATTTAATATTTTTAATTTAGTTTTATTGCTTATTAATAAATTAGTTGCAGTTTCAATAATTATTTTTTTAAAATCATTTATTTCTTCTTTTTTTATATTATTTATTTGTAAGTCTGGTATGGAAAATTTATTTAATCCATGTGTGTGAAGTTGGTATCTGTCTTTTTTTTTTATTTTGTGTATTTCAATTCTATTTTTAAAATTGGGGAAATTCGGTTTTAATTTATTAATTTCGATTTCTTTTGATTGAATTAAATCAAATATTTTAATATTGTATTTTTCTTTTATATTGTATAAAAATTCATCTATATATTCTAAATAATAATAACTTTCTGGGCTTAATTCAAATGTTTTTTTATTAAATATAGTTTCGATTTTTAATTTTGTTATTAATTTTTTTTCATTAAATAATTCATTTAATTTATTATTTTCACATTCATTAATTTTAATATTACAATTTAGTATATATTCTTTAGAATTTTTGTTTAAATTAGAAATTATTTCATTTATATTTATTTTTTTGTTGTGGAAAAGTAAAAAATCAAATTTTATTTGATTATAATTGTCTCGCCATGGCATTTTTTAATAACTTTTTCTTTCTGGCCAAGTTTTTTCAATAATAATAGGGATTACATCTTTTTCAAATTCTAATAGTGCTATTTTTACTGGTGAATAATTAATTCTTTTAAGATCTTCTTCAGTTAATTCAACCTTTGGGACAGCCCCTTCGGAAATTGCTAATGCTCTTGCAGATATAATTTTTGTTTTTTCGTATTTAGTTAACTTAGTATCACTCATATTTTGAGTTATTTTTTACCTTTTATAAAGATAGCTTTTTTTTATTATTACTTCTGGAATTCACACATTTTTAAAAATATTTAATTTATTGTATATTTATGAATGAAATTGAGATTATAGATAATTTAATTAATAAAACGTGTAAGGAAATTGTGAAATTTTCAAATGAAGATGGTTCTTTTATTTTTAATAAGGATCCTAATATAAATATACCTCCTTTTTTTGATCATACTCTTGTAAGGACTAGTGAGGCAATTAGAATTTTAATATATTCGCAAAATATTGATTACTTGCCTCATATAAATAAATCTTTATTATATTGTCTTAATTTTAACTTTTCTGCTGATACAGAAATTAATTTTTTATGTTCAAAATTAAAAGTAATTAGATTTTTAGATAATAGTTTTGTTAAAAAAAGACAAAAAAAAATTATTGATTTAATTTTAGATAAACAATGTATTGGTGGATATTGGGGAGTTTTTCCTGATACTTATAATTTACTTAATTTTTCTATTGTTGATCCATTATATTTATATAATTCTCAAAAAATAAATGCTTCTTTATTGAAATTAGTAAAATGGTTTTATATGAATCGAGCAAAAGATAAATTGGGTTGGGGTTATAATCAAAATAGTGAAAAAAGTCAAAATTCATATACTGCAAATGTCTTATTTTCTATTTTAAGAACCAATCAAAATTATAATTGGGAAATTATTGATGAGGCGCTTGATTTTTTAATTAGTAATCAAAATTCGGATGGCGGTTTTTCATCTTCTGATACTACAATTAATGATCAATCCACAGTTTATGCTACTTCATTATCTTTAATTTGTTTATTAGTTTTAAAAGCCGATCCTTTTAATTCTAATGTTAAAAAAGCATTTAATTTTTTAATTAAACATTCTCTTAAATCAGGAGGTTGGGGTTTAATTAAGTCTGATAAAAAAATTCAAATTTATACTTCTTATTATGCTACATATGCATTGAAATTGTATAAGTATTTTTCAGAGAATTATTTTAAATCTAAATTTGATTTTGTTGATAAAACTAAAGATTTTAATATTTTTTTATTTTTTGAATTTGAAAATGAAATTAATAATGGTTTTAAAAATAGTTTAGTTAAATTTATTTTAAATTCTAATATATATGGTTCTAGTTTAGAAGCAACAAAAAGAAGAAAAAAAATTGTTGATATTTTTTATAAAAATGGGATTTTGGAAGTTGGTGATGTAATTAATTTAATTAAAAAATATCCTAAATATAAAAATATTACAAAAAAATATCATATAACTCTTATTAAATCGGATTTGGATCATTTAAATAAAATTGGGATTTTGGTAAAACATAAAAATAAATATTGTCTTTTAGGAAATTTTAATATTAAATAATTTATTCAATTGGATATCTTAATTTTGCAACAACTCCACCTAATGCTTTTAACTGTGCACCGTGTTCTGTGTCGTCAGTTATATATTTAACTTCTCCTTTAAAATTAAGGCAAATATTTTCTAATTCTTCACTTAAATTTTCATCAATTGATTCTAATATTAATAATCTAGCAACTGCACCCATTTCTAGTGCTTTTTTTACATCATCAATTCCATATGCAACTTTATTAAATTGATCTCTTAATAAGGTTAAAATTTCATCTACTAATTTTTTTTCTTCAATGATAATTTCATTTGAAAGTATGTCTTGGGATTTTTCTAATAATTCTTTTAGGCCCCATTCATCTGTATAACTTAAATCTGCAGTACCTATTATTTTTTTTTGAACATCTCCTGTTATGAATCCTTTTGTTAAGAAATCATTTATTGTAACTCCTGGTCCACCAACTAAAATACCTTTTAAATTTTCTTTAAATAGAAATTCATTTTTCATATATTCTGCAATTTTTTTATAGTGTTGATCAGTTGCATCAACTCTTAATCTTTGAAATCTCATTGCAGATTGTCCACCTGCTTTTGTTTTTCCTGGTATATCTGAATGTGTTTTTTTTAAAACTTGAATGGATTTTCCTTTTAATAATGCAATTGTGGCATCTCTTCTATCTAAGACAACCAGTCCAAATAATTCATCGTCATCAATGAAATCATGTAAAACATCTGTAATAAATATTTTATCACATCTATATAAATTTTGATTCATTGGTATTGTTGGTTCATAAGAAAATACTTTATAGTCTTCAAAACCTTCTTTTTCACTTATGTTTCCTGCAAATATTGCTAATCCATTTGCTGGTGTTCTTCCAACTATTTTTAATGCTTGTATCATTTTTTCAATTGCATTAATTACATTTTTTCTAGTTGATGAAGATTTAATATTAGTGGCAGTTCCTTGTTCATCTTGTAAGTGTTGAATTTTTTTAGTTATTTCATAACCTGCTGGAATATATACTGTAATTAGTTCTGTATGTCTTGCTCTAATTGAATCTAATTGTTTTAGAAGTTTTTTTAATTTTACTTTTGTTGTAGGATCTAACTTTTGAATTTTTTTTTCCATTAGTTTTAATAATTTTAAAGAATTTATAAACTTTTAATTAATTCCACAACCAATTGTTATATTCTCTATAACTTTGTCCAAATGGCCTTACAAATAAATTTGTATTATAAAAATTATTATTATCTCTACTATATTGATATTCATAATTTTCATTTAAACCGGAATTATAATTTCGATTATATGTATATTTGTAAAAAACTCCTGGTCCTGTATATGTTTGATGTGGTTTTATATATTTTTTATAATTGTCAGTTTCTTGATAATATATACTTTTTTCATCTAAATGATAATCTGAATAACTATTAATATAATCCCAATAAAATCCATCATATCTGTCTCTAGTTATACAATTTTTACAATCATAATATCTATTGTCTCCTCTTAAATATCGATTATCATCATAACTGCCGTAATTTCCATATCCGGCTTTATAATTTAAACCTGATTGTCTATAATTATCTTCATAATTTATTTTTCTAGAATAATCTCCATATGCATATTTATTATCATAATTATAACTTGAAGATTGTGTTCCCCATGCATTTTCATATTGACTATTACTAAATGTATTGCTATAAGACCAAGGTGAATTTCTTTCTAAATTGTATGCATATGAATTATTAATTAATAATAATGCCATTAATGCTATAATTATTATATATTTTTTGTTTATCATTTTAAATAAAAACTGTTTATGTATCCATTATTCTTTTTAATATTATAAATTTCAAATTTATTTTGTATAATTGGTCTGGAATTATATCCTAATCCAGAGCTTACTGTTTTTCTTTGTCTTGTATAAAATCCTAATTTATTAAAACTTAAATCATTATTTGATCCAAATATAGTTTCTTGATTTAATTGTTCTCTTGTTAAATCTTTATTATATGTGGTTTTTTCATATTTTGGTTTATTACAAAAATCTAAACAAATAGTTTGTGGTAAAAATCTATTAATATTTCTATTATAATAATCTTGATATCTTCCATATCCTTGATTATATTGTTTACTATAATCTATATAATCATCACTATAATCATAATTTGAGTTTACAATACCATATCCATATTGTTCATTTTGTCTATATTGATATTTTTGATTTCCAAAATTATCAAAATAGTCACCTTCTGCTTCTTCATATGAAAAAGACCATGGTGAATTATATGCATTAACTCCATTAATTAATGTAAATAATACTAATAATGTAAATATTTTATTCATAATTATAAATGTAAATTTTTATTTATAAATTTTTATTTACTTCACAGTAGTTATTATTTTTTTAGAATTTTTCTTTTTATATTGCCACAATTATTACATTTGATGGTTAATTTTTTATTATGTGTTCTAAATTTAGTATTATTTGGATTTAGTACATAAAAACATTTTTTACAATAATATATTTTCCATTCATTTGGTACATTTATTGTTTTTTTTTTCAATAGGGTTATTGCTGATTTTATGTATTTTTTTGCTAATTTTTGATCTAATCTGCTCATTTCTTTTGCATAATTTAACAAATTTTGAGCATAATCCATTATATTCATAATATATAAGAAATAAAATTTATTTTTAAAGATATGTTAAATATAAATTATTTTTTTTTATTACTTTTTTTTTTAATTGCTTTTTTCACTACTTTTTTATTTGTTTTTTTAACTATTTTTGCTGATTTTTTAATTACTGGTTTTGTTTTTATTGTTTTCTTTACTATTTTTTTATTTACTTTTTTAACAATTTTTTTAATTGTTTTTTTTGGCTTTTCTATTATTTTCTTTTCTTTATATTTATCTAATATTTCTGATGGTTTGATTTTAATATCTGGTTTTTTATCTTCATTACTTTTGATTTTTTCTATTTCTTTTACTTGTTTACTTAATGTTTGTTTTAATTCTTTTAATTTTTCATTAATATTATTTATTTGTTCAATTTTATTTTGATATTTTAGAAATTTGTGTTTTTCGGGTTTATTTAATATTAATACTGGTTCTTTTTTATTTTTTCTTAAATTAATTTTTGATTTATGGTTTCCAAATAATGATATTAATAATAAAATAAATATTAATATTAATAATCCATATCCATAATAATTAAATTCTCTTGGACTTAAATTAATTAATTCACTAGTGCAATTTTGATTTGAATTTATATTTACATTAAAATATATTTCTTCTAATTGATTTGTTAAAACATTTGTATGTTCTAATTTGAATTGAGTTCTTTTTGTTTGATTATTTAATTCAAAATTAAACTCTTCAGAATTCTCTGCATTTATTTTTATAACTTGACTTCGATTTAAATTTTCGAAATCTGTATCTTTTATTTCAATTAAATATGCTGTATCATAATTATTATCATTATTAAAATCGAATTTCAAATTTGTTGTATTACATAAATTTAATTTTAAATTATTTGTTTCTGATTTTTGATTATTAAAACTTATACTTTCTTTTGATTTTGAAATTAATTTGATTGGGAATGTTAATTGTTTTGTATTTTCATTATTTTTAATTAAAACATTTATTCTTACTTCGCCTGTGAACTCACATATTGGTTCATATTCGAAGTTAATTGTTTTATTATTTTTAATATTATGATTTTTTGCAATTTTAATTTTGTCATTATTATTAATTATTTCAAATTCACTATTTTCTAAGTCTGAATTAAAAATTGTAAAATTACCTTTTACTATATTACACATTTCATATTCTTGACTTTGATATTCAATAGAATAAGCACTAATTAAATTTATACAAATTACGATCATTAATAATATTAAATATTTTCTTTTCATGTTCTTCTCTTTTTAAATTATAAAAAAAATTAAAAAAAAATTAAAAAATTTAGTAATAGTCTTCTTCATCTTCATCATCATTATTCATTTTATTAAATAAAACGATAATTATGATTATGATTAATAATACTGCTACAATTACTACTGAAATTAATACCCAATTACTTGATGAACTTGCTGTACTAGCAGATCCAGGTTTTACATTTACTGCAAAATTTAGTAATTTAGTGTTAGTTCCATCTGTTGCTGAAATTGTGAATGAATGTTCACCTTCTGCAACATTATTAGCTGGTGTTACTTCAACATATGCTGTCATAGTTGAAAATGGTGCTAAATCTACAACCCAATTTGGTGAAACTTTAACATTTCCTAAATCATCAGCTCCTTGTGGTGATAAAATTACAGTTTTTGAATTATCACTTGGATTTGATAAGATTACAGGAAAACTTACTTTGTTTCCAGCAATTGAATTTGCAGAACCAACAACAGCTTGTGCATTAAAACTTTTTACACCTGTTAAACTACTGTCTGCATTACAAGCATCATTTTTAGTAACTGTGATAAAATGTTTTTGTTCTTCTTGTTCAAAAGCATTATAATCTACCAATACTAATACTTCATATTTTTTTTCATCAGCACATAATGGTACATTAATTACTAAACCTTCTGAAGTTTTGTATTCTTCTTCTTCAATTTCATCAATATAGATTGCATCAACTCTTCCTAATTCAGGAATTGCAACAGTTACTTTAACATTATCTTGTTCTTCATTACCGATATTTCTAAGTCTAACATTAGTAATAAAACTAGTTCCAGCTTTAATGGAGTTACCTGGTGTAAAAATAACATCTCGTATTTCCATAGCGTCATCTTGTGTATCAATAACAACTGGGAAACTAAATGTTTTTGTATCAGCATTTCTTTTTAATAACTGTACATCTATTGTATAGTCACCTTTATCCATTAGTGTTGGTAGATTTAATTGTAATGTTCTTACATATCTATTGTTTTCTCTTAAATTGAAGTAATTAGTCATATCAACTAATCTGTCTCTTCGGTCGTGTTCATAACCTACGATTTCTGCTCTAATTCTTACATCATCTGCATTTTCGTCTGCTTCAAACTCAACTTCAACTTCAATTGTTCTATCTCTTTTTAAGTTCAAAACTATTTCGCTTTCGCCTTTTTTACTTACATCGTGATCATTAATTTCAACTCTTACATCGCTTACTGGAATTACAGCTGCGCTTGCAAAACTAATTGATGCTAATAAAGTTACGAATACTAACATAGTTAATAACAACATTTTTTTGCTTTTCATTTTTTATGCTTACCCCACATATATTTCTTATTTTTTGTAGTGTTTTTTTTTGAAGTGTTTTTGATTGGTATTGTTAATTTTCTAATAATCTTACAAAGTTATACTTGTGTCTTGAAAACTCTCCATTACTAATTATTAATGAAGCATAATATTCTCCAGGCATTGTATTTTTTGGTACATCTAAATCAACTTGTCTTGTCCAAGTTTCTTTATTGTCAATTGAAATTGGTCCAATTGTTTTGTGTAAGCCAAGTTCTTTAATTATAAGTACTATTCTTATATTATCTAAGTCTTTTTCTGCATCATTTGTAAATGATAATATTGTTGATATTTTATTTCCAGGTTTAACTTCTTGGTTTCTAAATATAAATTTATTAACCTCAAAATCCATTGGTTCGATATCAACATTTTCAAATGAATCTAATATGTTTATAGGATATTGTGCAATGTCAATATTTCTTGCACTGTCTCTTACAGTTAATTTTAATATTTTAAATCCAGAGTCTTCATATGTGTGAACTACAGTTCTTCCTCTTTGGATAGGTGTATTGTCGCCAAAATCCCATTCATATTCTGTAATTTGAATACCAGTTCTTGTAATTGTTTCACTTGCATCAAATATTGCTGGTACTCCTTCATATATTTTATTTGGGAATTTTGCAATTGCTACTGTATCTCCTCTTGCTGATGGTGTTCTTACTCTAAATGTTCGAGTCACTTTATTAGTACCATCATTAGCTGTTACTTGTACATTTGTTAAATATGAATCAAAGTAATCATTTGAATTTTTAAGACTAATAATTAAATTATTATTTTCTAATTTTAATTCAAATTTTTCATAATTAAAACCAGTTGCAGTTGCTTTATATGTAACTATGTCTCCTTCAAAATCAACTGTTCTTTCAGTTAAGTCCACAATGTAATTTGGATTTGTAATGGATATAATTGCATCAGGAATTGATTTAAAGATTAAACCATTTGTTGTACTAACTAAACTTATATCTCTTTTTACATCTAAACTTTTTGTTTGACTTGTTTTTCTAATACATGAAACATCATTTGGTTCTGCAACAACTTCTAAATTATAAATTTCAATATCATTTAATGAGTTTGGAAATGTAATTGTTTGTAATAAATTATTTTCATTTTCATCTAAATTAACAATTAATGGATTATTACTTCCAGGTGTTGTTAAAGTAACTTGAGTTGGAACTGGTACAAAATTTGTTTCTAAATTATCTCCAGTTGATTTTCTTGAATATACTTCACCAGAAACAATAACTGTATTATCAGCACCAATTACTGGTCTTGTAAATTGTAAATTATGAATTCTTGAACTACATGAATTTTCTTCAGGTGCATTTTCTTCAATACTTACAGTGCTTTCGTGATTTGATTGACTTGTAGATAAACAAATTCCACTATTTTCAATATGAGATTGCATTTCAAAAGTATAAATTCCAGCTGTTTGTGGAGTGTATGCAAATTCAAATTCTGAAATTTCATCAGGAATCATTTCTAATACTGTTTCAAATTCTTTTACTTCCTGGCCATTTCTATTAATTTGTAAAGTTAGATCTACTTTTGATTTTAAATATTCTAAATAATCATTACTTTGTAATTCTGCATCTGATAATTTTTTTGTAAATTCAAATGGTGAACCAATATCGGATTGAATATTTGTTTGATATTTTATTATTAATGGTGCACCTTTTCCTAATGAATTTATTTCATCTAATCTAATAACTGGTGCATAACAATTTAATGCATTTTTTAATAAAACAGGTCCATTTTTTCTATCTATTGAAATGTCTAAACCTAAATCTACATCATTTCTTATTGTAATATCTAGATTTTCTGGTAAATAATTTTTATTGAGAATTTTTAATTTAAATTTTTTATTTCCTAATGGTGTTATTGGAAATTTATATTCAACTTGTCCTGTGAAAAAATGTTTTACTATATTATGTTGAATAGTTTGTGAACAATCTGAATTTAAACATTCAAAAGTCAATACTTTTATTTCATCTTGAATTAAGTCATTAGTTATTTGATCTCTTACTTCAAAATTATATTGAATTGCATTAACTAATCCTAAACAGACTATTAATAATAATGCAAATATTAAAGTTTTTTTCGTCCTCATTTTATATCTCATATGTTATGTTTTAAAGTATTTTATTGGGTTTAAAAACAATTATATATTATAATAACTATATTCAAAACCTATGAGTTCCTGTTGGAACAAAATCTGGTCCGCTACCCGTTTCTGTAAGTATTTCTGATTCATTTATTGGAGGTTTAACAGTCTTAGTTTTCCAACATTTATTTTTTAGACAAAATAACGCTGCAACTCCTAATCCTGTATAAATTGATTTTTCATGTTTTTTTAAAAAATCTCCAATAGAGTTTTTATGTTCTTCTGTTGATCGTCCTACATTATTTATATTTGATCCATATAAATTTCTATTAGTATTTGGATTTAAACCATAAAATAACGGTAATTTAAATTTAATTGATTCTGTTTGAGCATTTGTAATAGGTGTTTTATAGTCTACAATAGCTTCTTCTTTAGTATAAAGGTTTGAACTTGAAATTAGTGTATATGTACATAATGCCAATAAACTTTTTTTATTTATCATATTTAACCCCATAAATTTTACTATATTATAGTATAATTATCTTTTTAGTGTTATTATTACTTTTATAAATATTTATTTGAATAACTTTGTATTTCAAAAAATATAGATTTTATAGAGTCTTTTAAATAATTTTAAAACATCTGGTTTTGTAATGTATATGTTCTAGTTTTGTTGATTAAAAGTAATTAAATTTTGAGTTTCACTTTTACCCATTTCTAATAATACTTTTTCAGAATCTGTTAATTTTGAAAGTCTTTTAAGAATATTTTGACTTTCAGCAATATTGTTTTCTTCTTTTAATTCTTGAGTTGCTTTTTTTTGTTCTTTTTTCTTTTTTTTTATGTTTTTTTTTACTGCACTTAAATTTATTTTTTTATTTTTTCTTTTTAATTTTTCAATTTCACTTTGACTTATTTTTCTTTTTGATATTTCTTCTAATTGTGATTTTTTTATAAAATGTGTTTGGGGAAATGTAGTTTGTAATAGACCTAATGTTCCTTCTTTTAATAATTTTTTATATTCATCATCATTAACATCTATTCCAATAAAATTTTTATCTGTATTTAATATGTTTTTAACAATTAAATCTTCTTTTGTTAATGGTCTTCTAATTAAATCAATTATTTGTCCATTAATTAATCCATCTCTTACATATGGTGTTTCATTTTCATCAATTTTGAATAAAGATTTAAATTCATTAAACTCTTCACTATTATCTTCTATTGTAAATAATTGTTCATTTAAAAATTTTGAATTAAGTGTTGCTAATGCAAGATGTTCATTTAATTTGTAAAATCTTTCATATTTTTTCTTTTTAACTTCATCTTTTAATTTTTCTAATGCATTATTTTTATATTTAGATAAAAATCTTATAAAGTTAAAAATTACAGTTGACAAATCTGAGTTAAATAATAATTTAAATATTTCTGTATTATTTTTTTGTGAGCTTGTATAAGCATTTTGTGGTAATGTTCTTAATGATTCCATTTGATTATGGTCACTTTTGACACCATTAATAAAAATATAATCAATAGTTGATCTTGATATTCTTCCATGATGGTTATTTGTTTTTGATTCACAAAATAAGATTTTTAAATTTTCATTAATTTTATCTAATATGGCTTGTTTTTTTTCTATTTCTGTATTTGTTTCTCCAGTTCCATTTTTATTTGTAATTTCATATAATAATGGTAACCCTGAGCTTTGCAATATTGTATTAATATAATTCGTAATCATATAATTACTTTCAATAGTTATATTTCTTCTTTTTAATTCTAATAATGAACCATATAGTACTGTCATTGAAGTTTGATAAATTAATTGTTTATATTCATCTTTTTTTTCTATGTTTGATTCTGGGATTGTCTTAACTAAATCTGAAAGAGTTATTGATCTTTTTTTTGCACTCTTATATTCATTTATTATACTATTAATGAATTCATCTCCCACATTTGATTCTTTATTCAAGTTAATTATTTTATTACCAGAACTATTTTTATTTCCTAATTCTGAAATATATTTTGGCCAAAATATATTTAATAATGTGGGATTAATTTCTTCTCCCCCTTCAAATGTTTTATATATTGCTTGTAAAAGCATTGAACTTTCTGCTTGAACATTTGCAATACTTTTTAAATTTTCAGACACACATTCTGAAGAACCATATTCTTCTCCCAAAATAAAGTATGAAAAATCTAATAATATTTCTTTCCATTCATTTTTACTTAATTTATTTTGTTCATGATTTTTATTTTCAACTACAATTTCGCTTTTTTTCTCTCTTTCTCTTTCACCAAACAAACTCATTCTTATGTTTTGCAAATTAAAATATTCTGCCAAATTTTGTTTTAAATTTTCGCTATTAATTTTAGAATTGAAGTTTTCATTTACATATTTTTCATTTATATTTAATTCATTAACTAAATATACTTTTGGTGATTTTAAAAATTTTAATAAATTTGGAATGTGATTGTAAAATTTGTTTTTTACTATTTTTTTTTCTTTTTCATCTAATTTATTATATTTACTTGATTGCAGTAAATTTCTCCCAAATAAAAATATATTACTTGTATTTGAAAGCTCACGAATTATATTTTTAGTTTTATCATAATCAACAGGTAAACTTTCATATTCTTTTACTTTTTCTTCTAATAATTTTTCAGGTGATTTTTTTTCTGATTTATAATTTGGAAAAAAAAATTCTACAATTTTATCTTCTGCATAATTTTGACTCGTTTTTAATACATTTTGTAAATATTTAACAATATCATAATCACTTTCACTAACTAATTCTAAATTTGGTTCAATATCAATTGTATCTTCAATTGTTATCATATCTTCTCTTTTTACAAATATTTTTTCTAATTTTTTTGCAATATTACAAAATTGTTGAATGTCGGATACAATTCCAATTGATTGTGTAAGTGCACTTCCATAAGTTTGTATTTCTTCACTAAAATAATTCAATGGTTTTGGAACTACATATAATTGTGGACCTTCTATTAATTTTGCAGAAATACCAGAACTTAACATTTCTTCTAAATGTGCATTAGTTTTTCTAGTATTATTAAAATATATTTTATTGGGCATAAGTAATTCTTCTTTTTGATTTAAAGAAAAATATAGGTTTTTTAATTTTTTTAAATTCTCACTAAAAAAATTGAAAAATTTCATTTTGGTTTTACCTATTTAGTTAAAATTCTATTTGATTTTTATTGGTTGTGAACCACAAGCTTCTAAGATCTTATTTATTCTAAAAATAGTTACTTCTTCTGCACCACCATTTTGCTCTTTTGAACATGTATACAATTTTCCTTTTACAAATGAACTTAAAGAATTTTTATATATATTAGTTGGTCCAGTAATCCATTTACCAGTTAATAAATCACCGCTCTGTGCTTGAGGTTGTGGTGAATATATTGGAGCTGTTTCTTCTGATTGATATATAGGTTCTTCTTGACTTCCATAATTTGTTTGAAAAGAACTTGATTCATTTTGAATTCTATAATTTTTTAATCTTTCAAACAAATTATTCAAACTAGTTACTGTAGATTGATTTTGACTTCTAGAATCATTTAAATCTTTTAAAGATGATTTGTATAATTTTTGTGCCTTTATTCTATCTTGTCTTTCTTTTTTAGCGTTATCTTCTGCTAATTTAGCGAGTTTTATTGCTAATTTTACTTTTTCTTCTGCTGCCTTAGCTATTCTTTTTGCTTCTTTAGTTTGTGTATTTGAATTTTCAACTAATGTTTTTCCTTGACCTAAAACATTACTTGCTATTGTCATTTGTTTTTGTGAATCTACATAAATATTGTTAGCGGCTATTAATGACTTGTCTGCATTGTTAGCTGCATCCCTTGCATACTTTGCTGCATTTCCTGCATTATTTGCTGCATCATTTGCATTATCACCTAATATTATAACTTGATCAGAAAGTGTTTCTTGGGCGTCTTGAGTTTGTGAATTTTGATGATATAAAAAACTACAACCTAGCGTTGCTGCTAAACCAAGACTAACGAAGTATGCAGTATTCTTTTTATTTTGAGAACTCTGATTTAAACTTTCTCTTAATACTTCATAATCTTTTTTACGTGATTCAAATTTACTTTCAATTTTTTCTAAATCTGATTTGTAACCTTTAATTGTTTCTTTTATTTGTTCTGCTAAAATTGTTTGATATTCACCAATTTGTAGATGTTCATTTTCTTCATTAAAAACAAAAGAGTTTTTATTTAAAATAGATTTTAATGTTTCTCCAGTATTTAATGCAGACTCATCTTTGGATGCGAATAATTCATTTAATTTATATGGATCTAAATTTAATGCTTGATTTAAACTTTCAGTTATTGAATAAATATCTTCTAATTTTGAATCAATTGCATCTATAATTTTTTGAATATTATTATTATATTTTTTGTCAAAACTAACATTTCCAATTAAATTTTCAGAAACAAAATCTTCTAATGCATCTTGTTCTGGTGTTTGATCTTTACTTTTAAAACTTAATAAACCACCTTCAATAGATTTCATTTGTAATTTATAATTATCTAAAAATAAATCTAATATATTTAATTGAGATTCAAATGAAGCATTTACAATACTAGGTATAATATCATTTAATTCACCACTATTATTATCAAATTTATATAATTGTTTTAATTGTCCATTTTGATTGTTTTCAGATTGACTATTTGTTTTGTGAATTGAAAAACAAGTTCCATAATCTACACTTAATACTCTTTCTAAATTACTTTCATTTGATTTGGATTGTACTGGTCTTTTAATATATAAAGTTTCAAAACCGGGAAGAATTGTTTGTGCTAAAATTGCTTTTAAAAAATCAACATTTTCTAAAGTTTCAACACCTTGTGGTGCAAATCTATCACTTGTTTCATATTCTGTTAAAAATAATTTTAATAATGTATTATCTCGGCTTAATATTTCACGAATTCCACTATTCATTAATTGACTTTCCATTCCTTTAAATCTTTTACCAAAGCTTTTAAGAATTCCTGGTAACTGTGATGTTTCCTGTGATTTTGTAATTTGAGTGTTTTCTTCTGACATATTTATACCTTTTTATCAGTTACCACTGATTTGTGGTTATTTATAAATTTTTCTTTTGATTTTGTGATTTTTTTGTCTTATTTTACAATTATTATACATTATTTAAATCTTTCAATATCTGAATCTATTTGATCTTTAATATTACTATTATTATCAGTTATTGATTGTTTAACTAAAAATGAATTATATAATATTGGTAATATTCGTTTACTTTCTTTTTTTGGATTTTTTATTAATTTACTAAAATTTGACCTTATTTGATTAACTGTTTGTTTTATATCAAAATTAATTTGTGAATAAATAGGTAAAGTCATATTTAAAATAGTTGATAATATGTCATTTTGAAAATGATCTTTTAATGGATTTTTATCAGATTCAATGGCTCTATGTATTGAAGTATTTAATAATAATTTTTCTGGTGTTTGTAAATAAGCTCTATTCATTTGAAAATTAAAATATTTATTTAAACTATTAATTATACCATTAGTTAAATTTTGTTTTCCTCTTAAAACTCTAAGTATTTCATTTGGAATTTGTGCTAATCCAAATATTGATTTAATATAATTTTTAGGCATTTGAATTAAACTTTTAAAAATTGTGTCTCTCCAATTTAATCTTTGATTTTTTAACCTTAAATTGTACTTATTATATTCTTTAATTGCATTTAAATATTCTCTAGGGTTATTTAATTTTTCATCTTCACCTAAAATATTTTCTAATTTTTTTTCTTTTACAAATTTTTCTAATACTTTTACTCCTTTTTGAAATAATAAATTTGATTGTTTAATTTTTAAAATATCATTATTTAAAAATAATTTTGATAAGTCATTTGTATCAATATCAATTGAAGTATATTTGGATTGATCATAATGAACTCTAAATCTTATACTGCTTGTTATTAATCTATCAAATACTTCAAAATCATTTAATATATTTAAAATAACAGAACTTACAGCTACATAATCACTAATTTGACTTGCATCTGTAAATAATATGTCTTTTGTTTTGGAATTATTTTGTCCATATAAATTAAATAATTCATTGCCTTTTAATTGTGAAAATTTTTTATTAATTTGTTTTGCATGTCTTGTTTGAAATTTATTTTTACTTGTTTCAAGTAAACTTAAAGTTTTCATATATTCTTTTGCACTTTCTTTGTAAATGTGATCAAATTCTTTTGATAATTCTTCTAATCCTTTTAAATCAGTTAATAATAATTCACTATAAAAATCTTTTAATTTATTTCCAGTTGTACTATAAACCTCATCAGAATTTAAATTCATATCGCTTTGTCTTAATATACTTAATCCTTGGTATAAATTACTCAAAGAATAAAATAGTATATTATTATTTCCAAAATTATTTTGAATATAATTTAAATTAATTATTGTACCTGATAATTCACTATTATTTTCAAAATTTATATTATTAGTATTACTTTGTCGTGTATTATAAAAATCACAAAAATATGTTCTTAATGCAGACAATGTTTGAATAAAAATTAATCTTTCTTCAGATTCAAATGAATTAACAATGTCAATTAATTTTTCAGGTATTTTTTTTGCTTCTTCCTGTAAATTAAATTCACTGTTTTGCCATTTTGCATTTTCAGATTCTTCAACAGTTAAATTAACATCGGTAGTGAGAATTTGTGATTCTAAATTATGATTTGATGTATCATAATAATTTAATGCCGTTATAAAATTCATAACTGATTTAACAATTCGATCATTTAATTTTTGATAATTACTTGCGCCTTGACGATAATTTAATATGGATAATATTGAAAAAGGATTTTCAGTTTTTTTTTCTTCTAGAAAATAGGTTGCGATTCCTTTTAATTTTTCTTCAGATTTAATTTGACATTTTTTAATGTCAGAAAATGCATCTTTAATTTCATATGGTTTTTTTACTTTTAAAATATTATTATAAATATTTTTACTATTACCTTCATATATTTTACAATTTTGTCCAAAAGTCGGAAAAATACAATATAGTGAAACTAGAGCTTTAGTTAACCATTTCATGGGGTTTTGTCTAATTTGTTTTTTATAAATTTAACTAAACAGTGGTTACTTTATTTACCGTTTCTTATCTCTCTCTTTGTATATTCAATTATGCAATCTATTAAATCACTTGCATTAACTTCTGGCCAATTTTTTTCTAAGAATATAAATTCTGAATAATATGAATCAAAAAGAAAAAAGCCACTCAATCTTTTTTCATTACTTGTTCTAATAATTAAATCTGGTTTACTAGTTCTACTAGTTACACAATATGATCTTATTAAATCTGAGTTAATATCTTCAATCTTTATTTTATTTTTAATAGAATCTTTTACAATTTTTTTAGTTGCATTAACAATTTCTTCTTGTCCATCATACATAATTAAAAAATTAAGAATATAATTATTATTATTTTGAGTTTCCTCTTCTGCACTTTTTAACACTTTTTGAATATCCTCATCTAATAATTCAATATCTCCAATTATATTAATTTTTATACCACATTTTTTAACTAATTCAGATTTTGCAAAATTTGGTATGAAATTTTTAATGTGATTCATTAAAATTTCAATTTCTTCTTTAGTTCTCTTATAATAATTATCATAGGATAATGCAAAAAAAGAAAATTCTTTTACTGGAATTTTTAATTTATCAAAAATAGTAGGAAATAGGACATTTTGCATCATTTTAATGGCAATTCCGTGTCCTTCAATTTTATTTAAATTATTATTTATTGCATATCTTCTATTACCATCCATAATTATTGCTATATGTTTTGGTATATTATGACATTTTTTTAATTCATAAATTTTTTTTAATAAATCAATCATTAATCAAAAATATAGAGTAAGGTTTAAAAATATTTTGAATTTTAGGTCTATTATGTATGATTTAGAATTAGATAATTTAAAAGAACAGTTAAAATTGAAGAAACCAAGAAGAATATTAGTTCATTTACCTTGTGGTTTGAAGCCAAACTCAATGGAAATTAAAAAAGCTATTGAGGAAGTAAGTGATGCAAAAATAGTTTTTTGGTCTGGAAGTAATTATGGTGCTTGTGATGTGCCATTTTTTACTCAAAAATTGGGCGTAGATTTAATTATTACATTTGGTCATAGTGAATGGGTATATCAATGAAAGTTAAAGTAATTTCGAAATTTGATTTAGAAAAAATTAAATTAATAAAATTTTGTGATGGAAATAAAAATTTTGATTTAATATGTAGAAATAATAATCTTTTTAATGAAATTAAATTAGAAGAGTTTTATGATATTAAATATGATGGTAGAAATCTATCATTTGCAAAAATTACATCATTTTTAGAATATAATAAAATAATAAACAAAAATATAAAATATAATGAGCATTTTGTTTTAAAACATGAACATTTAAATTTATTACAAAAACGTTTTGAAACTTTTTTTAATGTAGTTTTAACTAATTTAATAGAGGGTAGGAATATCTTTATTAAACATGATAATGATTGTGATGGATTTAGTTCTGGTGTTCAATTTGAAATTGTATTAAATTCTTTAAAAAAAAAATATGATGAATCAAATTCACAAAAAATTACACGTTCTTTAATGATGGATCCTTATTATACTATAGAAGATGCTTTTTTTGATGTTTCTAAAAATAATAGGTTTTGTAATCCTTTAGTTTTAGTATTGGATCATGGTTCTTCTGAACAAGATTTACTTGCAATAAAATATTTAAAACAATTTAATTGTATTATAGGAGTTATTGATCATCATTGTTTTATAGGTGAAAATGAAGTTGATAAAATTGTTGATTGTCATATTAATCCTTATTTAGAAGGTGGTGATAGTTCTTTATGTACCGGGGTTTTAACATATGAATTAATTAAAAAAATGGGTTATAATAAATTAGATCATGTCCCTGCAATTCCCGCAATGGCTGATAAATGTCCTGCAGAAATAATTAATTTTTATAATACGTTTGGCGATGATTTAGAAATTTATTCAAAAGGTGTTGATTATTTTACATATTTAACAAGGTCAAATACAAATTCAATTTTTTTTAATGATTTTTTTATTAAACCTAAAAAATATTTAACTATTTTTAAAATGGTTTTAGATGAACAAAATAAAAAAAAATTATTTGTAAAAGAAAAATTAAAATCTTATATTAAAGAAGAAGAATTTAATAATTTTAATTTTGTATATTTAAATACTTTGAATATAATGCCAAAAAAACTTGGTTTTGGTGCCTCAAAAATTGCAAGTCTTATAAGAGATGAAATGACTTCTAAAAAAAGTATAGTGGTTTGTAAGGGTGCTAATGGTTTTACATTTAGAGTTTCAGAAGAAATTAATTTTTCAATTAATGAATTTTTTGAACAAATAAAACTAAAATTTCCAAATGGTTTTTTTATGGGTGGAGGACATCCGAAAGCTGGAACTTACTCTTTTTCTGAAAATTTTGAAGATGATATATTAAATGAATTAAGAAAACAACTTAAATCTATTTAAACAATTGTTTTTTAACCAATAAATGTTTTTAAACAAAATTTGATTAATTAAAATATGGACTATATATTTACTTGTATTGGAAATCCAAATATATTAGCTACTAATCAAAGAGTTATTAAATTTGTAACGAAAGATTTTGTTTCATTAGATGAAACTTCAATATTGGGTTTAAAGGCAACATTTGAATTTGAAAAATTAAAAGAATTTTTAAATTATAATTTAATGAATGTAATTTTGATATGTGATGATGTGGAAGATAGTTTTATGTGTAATATTAATCCCTATTTTATATCAAAAGATGTTTTAACTTTTAGAAAAAGTTATTTTGAAAGTGATAATACTTTTGGAACTTTTAGTGAAAAAGCTGCTAGTGATATAAATAAAAAATTAATATTAAAAATTAAAAATACTAGTGCCAAATTAAAAATTATTTTAAGGGGAATAAAATAAATAACAATAGTTAATTAACTCTACTTAAGTTTATTAAGTATTTTATTTTTCTCTTTTTATGGTTAAATTATTAACTTTATCAAAAAAAGAAATTAAAAAAATTAATTTAGAAAATAATTTAAATATAAATTTAAAATCATTAGTTAAATTAATTGATGATTTTTATTTATCTGTTGACAATAATATTTTATTTTTTAAATATAATAATAATTTTATACCGAGTTTGAAATCTGATTTAATGAATTTAAAAACAGTAACAATTGATATGCCAGCAGTTCCATTTATATGTAAGGGTGCTGATTTAATGAAACCAGGCATAGTAGAATTAGACGATTTTGAAAAAGATGAATTTGTTGCCATTATTGATGAGAAAAATAAAAAAGCAATTTCTATTTGTATAGCTCTGTTTTCAAGTAATGATATAAAAAATATGTCTTCTGGAAAAGTTTTAAAAAATATTCATCATATTGGGGATAAAATTTGGTCTTTTAATAATTAAATTTTTGCTTTACACTCATCTTCAATTTTTGCGCTAATTGTTCTTGCTTTAGAAACAAAATTTAATAATATTTTATTTTTTAATTTTCCACAAGCAATATAATCTTCTTTGTATTTAATTAAAAAAAAATCATTTCCTTCTTTATCTATTTCAACATCTTTTCCTCTAATCCATAAATTTAACTGATTTTCATTCAATTCAATTATATTTCTATTACAAGATGGTCCTATTAATTGAGATCCTTCTATAGATAAACGAATTGTATTATTTATTAATTCTCCAAAATAAACACCAATAGAATCAACTCTATAATCGTCAAAATCAATTAATTCATATGTTTCTGTATTTATTAAATTTATTTTATCATTTTTATTAATGAAAAAAGTATATTCATTCAAATCTTTATTAAAACCATAATTTTCTTTTAATAAATTTAATATGTTTTTTTTTTCTTTTGAATTTAATTTTTTTAAATTTCTTATCATATTTAAAATAAAAATTGTTTAATTATAAATATTATCCATCTCTTTTAAATTGTTTCCATATATGGGCAAAATTTAATCTTATTTGAATTGGTCTTCCATGAGGACAGGTATTTTTATTTTTAGTTAATGCCCATTTATCGACAATTGATTGCATTTTACTAATGGTTAATTGTTCACCTGCCTTTAAACTAGTCATACAAGCCATTTTAGTTATTATTTTTTCTTTAATTTCATCAATTATATTATAATTTTCATTATTTTCAATTTCTTCATTAAAAATATGTTTATGTTTTTTTCTATTTATTTTAAATATATTTTCTTTTTGTAAATTTTCAAGTAATGAAAAAAAGAAATTTGTATCTTGTAATCGATTAAATATTATAGGCAATGTTCTTACCTTTATTTGATTGTTTCCAAATTCTTCTATATTCATTCCAAGTTTTTCAAAATTTTCTATATTATTTATTGTAAAATTATATTCTTCTGGGGTTAAATTAATTGCAATAGGATTTAATATTTCTTGAACTTCAATATTTTTATTAAAATATTTTTCCATAAATTGTTCATAATAATATCTTTCTTCTGCAACATGTTGATCAATAACTAATAGGCCTTTTTCATCTTGAGCTAATATAAAAGAATTATGAAATTGTCCAATAACTTTAATACCTTTTTGAAAATTATAATTCTCTTTATTTTTCAATTTATTATTTGTATTAATATATTTAATAAATTCTTTTTCAAATTCTTCATCATTTTGTAATTTTGAATATAAATGATCATTTTGACCCACAATATAATTTTTATCTGTATTATTATCACTAAATTTATTTTCACTTTGAAATTCATATTCAAAATCTTCTTCTTCTTCAAAAGTATTATATGATAATTCTTCTTGTGTATTGTGTAATTCAGGATTAAATCTTTCCTTAATATTCTTTTTTAATTTTAAACTATCTTGAAGATTTTCTTTTTTAATCTCTGATCCTTTCTCATTGCTTAAATCAAAATCTTTATTTATTGACTCATAAGTATATTTTTCATAATTTTTTGTTTTTATTTTTGTTCCATCCATCCGCAATTGATTTTTTTCTTTTTCTTCATCTAAATCTTGAGTTAAATTACTTTTTTCTAATTTATTTCTTATGGAAGTATAAACTAATTCATATAATTCATTTTCATTTTTAACTCTGATTTCTTTTTTTTGTGGATGGACATTAACATCTATTAATTCATTATCGATTTCTATATTTAAAATACAAATTGGATATTTTTTATTAAATAATAAATTATGATATGCATCCATAATGGCTCTATAAACAATTGAATTTTTAACTGGTCTTTTATTAAAATAAATATAAATTTCATTTTTATTATTTCGATTTATATTGGGTTTCGAAATGCAACCATCAATTTTTAATTTTTTTTCTTCATCATTATAATTGATAATTAAAAATTGTTTTGCTATATCTAAATCAAAAATACTAAGTAAATTATTTTTAAAATTATTTTTTGGTGCCTTTATTATTTCTTTATTATTTATTTTTAATTCAAAATTTATTTCTGGGTGTATTAAAACATAATTTTGTATTATTTTAATAATCGATGAATTTTCTAAATAATTATCTCTCATATATTTTAATCTTGCAGGAGTATTGTAAAATAAATCTTTAACAATAATACTAGTCCCATTTTCTCTTGGAAATTCTTCACTATTTTTTATTTTACTATCTTCAATATATAATTTAATTCCAGTATGATTATTATCTTTTGTAATTATTTGAAGTTTTGATATACTGGCAATGGAAGCTAAAGCTTCTCCTCGAAATCCCATAGTATAAATATTAAATAAATCTTCATTTGTTTTAATTTTACTAGTGGCATGTTTAATTATAGATTTTTTTGCATCTTCAATACTCATACCACATCCATTATCCATAATAGAAATTTTATCTTTACCTGCATTTTCAATTTCAATTATAATATTATTAGCACCACTATCAATACTATTTTCCACTAATTCTTTAATGACAGAACTTGGTCTTTCAATAACTTCTCCAGCAGCTATTTGATTAATAAGATTTTTATCTAATACCTCTATTTTACCCATATTATTGAGGGAGATTGTGCATTATTTAATAATTTAACTATATTTTTTTTTAATAAATTTCATTTAATAGTTAAATTTAAATATCAAAGTATAAAAATATTATCATGTTATCGGATAAAGAATTAAAAAATAAATTGAAGCCATTTTATAAAGACAATTATGGACAATTTTATCCTGCTAAATTTTTAACATCTGAAGGTTATCATAGAAATATTTGTATAAAAACTGGACTTCCTTTTTGGAGTACTGATCCAAATAGAAAAATATCTGGTGATCCTCAAGCTGGCGTTATTAGCGAATTTATTGGAAAAAAAAATACAAAAGAAAATTTATCTTTTATTGATGTTTGGAATAATTTTAAAACCATATTTGAACAAAAAAATTATACTGCAATTAATAGATATCCAACTGTTGCCAGATGGAATCCAACTATGGAATTTACAAATTCAAGTATTGCAGCATTTCAACCATATGTCATTTCAGGTGAAGTTAAGCCACCTGCAAATCCTTTAATAATTCCACAATTTTGTGTAAGATTTCCTGATTTAGATAATGTGGGAATTAGTGGACAACATTGTACTGGTTTTATTATGATTGGTCAACATCAATTTGTTAAAGCAAATGAATGGAATCAAGAAAAAGTTTTTGAGGATATTTATGATTATTTAACAAAAGGATTAGGAATAGATAAAACTGAAATTATATTTCACGAAGATGCTTGGGCAGGAGGGGGAAATGTAGGTTGTTGTGTTGAATTTTTTTCAAAAGGTGTAGAATTAGGAAATCAAGTATATATGTTATCTGAACAAACTGAAAAAGGAGTACAAGACTTAAAAATAAAAGTATTAGATATGGGGATGGGGATGGAGCGAATAGCATGGTTTTCTCAAGCTACCCCTACAATTTATGATGCCATTTATCCTGAAGTAATTAATTTTTTATGTGAAAAAGCAAATTATAAAATTGATAAAGAATTACAAATGAAATATGTGCCGTTTAGTTCTAAATTAAATTTAGATGAAGTCGATGATATAGAATTAGTATGGGATGAAGTTTCAAGTTTATCTGGTATTGAAAAAAATAAGTTAAAAAGTGAAATAATAAAAATGAGTGGTATTTATTCAATAGCTGATCATACAAGAACATTATTATTTGTTTTATCTGATGGAGGTTTACCGTCAAATTCTGGTGGAAGTTATATGTTGAGAGTAATATTGAGAAGAAGTTTAGATTTTATTGAAAAATACAATTGGAATATAAAATTAAATGAAATAATAGACTTGCATGCAAAAATATTAGAACCATTATTTCCTGAATTGAAAAATAATTTAGAGATTGTACATAAAATAATCAATATTGAAATTGAAAAATATAATCAAAATAAAATTAAAGCAAATTCAATTATTAAGCGACTTATTGATTCTGGACAAATTAATTTTTTAGGTGAAGATAAATTAATTGAACTCTATGATTCAAATGGTATTTCGCCTTCATTAATACAACACATAGCAAAACAATATGGACATAGTATTGAAATTCCATCAGATTTTTTTTTTAAAGTTTCGCAAAAAAATGAAATTGTTAAACAAATTCATTCCACAAAAACAGATATTAATTTAGATTTAACTAATATTAATCATACTGAAATCCTATATTATGATGACTATAAAACATTAACTTTTCAATCTAAGATATTAAAAATAATAGATAATTATATTATATTAGACAAAACATATTTTTATCCTACGTCAGGTGGTCAATTACATGATTTAGGTTCTATTGAGGATAAAAATGTAATTGATGTAATGAAATTTGAAAAATATATTATTCACAAATTGGATAATGTTTATAATTTAAATGTAGGTGATGTAGTTGATTGTAATATTGATAAAGATAGACGAATGCAATTAGCACAAAATCATAGTGGTGCACATGTATTAAATGCAGCGGCAAAAAAAATATTAGGTTCTCATATTAATCAAGCAGGTGCAAAAAAAACTGTTGAAAAGGCACATTTAGACATTACACATTTTAAGGCATTAACTAAAGAAGAAGAAAATAATATTGAAAATTTAGCAAATGAAATAATAAAACAAAATATTTATGTAGAATCAATTTTTTTAAATAGAAATGATGCAGAAAATAAATTTGGTATGGAAATTTATCAAGGTGGTGCAGTTCCTGGAGATGTTTTAAGATTAGTTAATATTAATGGAATTGATATAGAAGCTTGTGGTGGTACGCATGTTCATAATACTTCAGAAATTGAAAATATAAAAATTTTAAAAACAAATAAAATTCAAGACGGAATTGTAAGAATTACATTTATTACTGGAAATTTAGCGAAAAATATTGATTCAAAAAATGATCAATTAGTTAATGATATATGTGATTTATTTGATTGCTCAGTTGATTTAATAATTAGTCGTTGTGAAGAACTTTTTATTAAATGGAAAAAAGTTAAGAAAAATTTTAATAATAAAAAATTAGATTTAGATTTATTTATATTAAATAGTACACATCAATCAAATGATGATCCAGTTAGTAAAATATCTGAATTATATAGAGTTTCACATGATAAAATAATAAATACTGCAAAACGATTTATGTTAGATTTAGTGGAAATGGAAGGGAAAAATAAAGAAAAATTTAATTGATATTGATTAATTAAAATTAGTCACTGGACAATTATACATTATTCTTTTAAACAAATTCTTTTTTTTATATTTATGAAGGATTTTAAAAGTGCAGATAAATTGAATAAAGATACTAAAATTGGTACTGAAAATAATATGAATAAATTTCTATTTCCTTTTGATAATTTAAGAACATGTCAAACCGATTTTATGAATACTTATTTTGATGCATTAAAAAATAAAAAAAATTTAATTATCAGTGCACCAACGGGTGTTGGAAAAACAGTAGCAGCATTATCTCCTGCAATTACTTATGCATTAGAAAATAAAAAAAAAGTGTTTTTTTTGACTAGTAGGACTACTCAACATAAAGCAGTTATTGATACAATTAAATTAATTCAAAATAAATTTGGAAAAAAAATTATAGTTTTAGATTTAATTGGAAAAAAATGGATGTGTAATCAACCTAATGCACAAATAATGAATAATGGTGAATTTTCTAATTTTTGTAAATTACATAGGGAAACTGGAAGTTGTAAATATTTCACTAATTTAAAAAATAAAAGTGAGTTTTCTAATTTAACTAAAAATGCATTAACTGAATTAAAACAAAAAAGTCCATTAGATGTTAATGAATCCATTAAAATAATTTATGGATATAATTTATGTAATTATGAAGTTTCTACTTTATTAGGTTCTGATGCAAATGTTGTAATAGGTGATTATTTTCATTTATTTAATCCCTCAATTTGTTCAAAATTATTAAAAAAATCTAAAATAGATATTGATGATTTATTAGTAATAGTTGATGAAGCTCACAATTTACCGAGTAGAATTAAGGATTTAGGTAGTTTTTCATTAAATGGATTATCTCTTAGTAGATTACAAAAAATTTTAGCTCAAAAATTGTTTAATTCTGAATTAGAATTAGTTGACAATATATTCACTGGATTACAAAATTATATGGAACACAATTTAATAAGACATAGAATTGAAGAATTAGAAATAACAAAAAATGATTTATATGATTTAATAGAAAAATCAACAAAATTATCTTATGATCAAATAATAGATACCTTAATTGAATTAGACAAAAAATTTGATGAACCTAAACATAAATCTGTATTACAAAATTTAATTGATTTTTTATTGGAATGGGAAATCGATAAACAAGGTTATATACGTATTTTAAATTATAGTGAACTTGGTTCAAAAAAATTATTTAAATTTTCTTTTGCGTGTTTAGATTCTTCAATTATTTGTAAAGAATTAATAAATTCAGTTCATAGTACATTGATGATGAGTGCAACATTAAATCCTACTTCAATGTATAAAGATTTATTGGGGTTTTCTGATGATGTGATATTAAAAGAATATGAAACAACTTTTTCAAATAATAATAGACTTAATTTAATTATACCAGAAACAAGTTCTCGTTATACAATGAGAACTGAAACTAATTTTAAAAAAATAGGTGAACATATTTCAAATTTGTTAAACAATATTCCAGGTAATGTCTCAATTTTTTTCCCATCTTATAAATTTAAAGATATGGTGGCACCTTATTTTCAATATAAAAATAATAAAACAATTTTTAATGAATTTCCTGGTATGACTAAGGTTGATAGAAGTGATTTGATTAAAAATTTTATTTCATATAAAGAAATTGGTGCAGTTTTATTAGCCGTTTCAAATGGAAGTTTTGCAGAAGGGATTGATTTGCCAGGTGATCAATTACAAGGTGTTATAATAGTTGGATTGCCTTTAGGTACACCCAATTTAATTACTAAACGTACAATTGATTTTTATCAAAAAAAATATGGACAGGGTTGGAATTATGGATATATTTATCCAGCAATGTCAAAAACAATTCAAAGTGCAGGTAGGTGTATAAGGACTGAGTCTGATAGGGGAGTAATAATTTTTATAGATGAGAGATATATTCATTCAAATTATTATTCTTGTTTTCCAAATGATTGGCATATAAAAATTTCAAAAGAATATACTGAATTGGTAAATTCTTTTTTCAAAATTAAATAACGTTATGTATTTGCATTAATTTTAAATCTTTTTTTTATCTAATATTTATTATAAGCAACACATGAAAATGTGTTATCATAAATCAGCTATTCCCCTAAAAATGTATAAATTTTTAGGGATTTCAAATTGGTTGGATGCCTTTTCTCAAACTACCCCTTTAGAATTGTCCAACCAATTTATTTATATTCTTTCGGGAAAGAGGTGTTTGGTTGGAGAGATCCAACCATATATTTATAAATTAACTAAAAATTTCTGAAATAGGGTAAATTGGTTTAATTGCTAATTTATACTGGAGAAAAAAAATGTCACGAATGTTTTCAAGAGATAAGGGTAAATCCAAGTCAAAAAAGCCATTTGGTATGGAAAATCCAAAATGGGTAAATTATTCTAAAGAAGAGTTAGAAGCATTAATTTTAAAATTTACAAAAGAAGGTATTTCACCAAGTCAAGTGGGTTTAGTATTAAGAGATACTTATGGTATTCCTTGTGTAAAGACTATTATTGGGATGCCAATTGTAAAATTCTTATTAAATAATAATACAGCTGGTGAAATTCCAGAAGATTTACTATGTCTATTAAAAAAAATTGTTTTTTTAAAGAAACATTTGGAAAAAAATAAGAAAGATCAACCGGCAAAAAGAGGTTTAAGACTTACAGAGTCAAAAATTGCAAGGTTAGTTACTTATTATAAAAATAAAAAAAGATTATCATCTGATTGGACATATGATATAGACAAAATTAGATTCTTAACAGAATAATTTTTAATTTAAGAATTTATTTTTATTTTATGAATGATTACGAATCTTTTTTTTCTTTTTTAGAAAAAAATCAACCTTATTTTAATATGGATGACATTTTAGTAGTTTCACATCTAGATACTGATGGTGTTACTTCATTATCTCTTTTTAAGAAATTCTATGAAGATAAAAATCCACATTTAAAAATAATACAACAATTGGACGACGAATGTATTGATGAAATAAGTAATATGCCTCAAAAAAATGTAATTATTTTAGATTCAGGTAGTTTAAAATTAAATAGTATTAAAAAAAAATTATCAAATAAAAATAGGGTGATAATTATTGATCATCATGAAATAGAAGATGATTGTCAACTTCCTGAAAATATTATTTTCATTAATCCTTTTTTATTTGGTATAAATGGAAGTAAAGAAATTTCTACTGCAGGGATTTCATATTTAATTTTAAAAGAATTAAATCCTGAAATTAAAAAATTTATTTATTTATCATTAATAGGTGCATTTGGGGATTATCAATATCAAAATAATTTTTTATATTTGAATAGAATTTTACAACAAGAAGCAGTTGATAACAAAATTGTTATTGTTAGAAAAGAATTAAATATTTTTAGACTTAATAGTCAACCACTTTCTTTTACATTGACATTTAGTGGAGATTTTAAAATTCCTAAATTATATAGAAAAGAAAGTTATGTTTATGAATTTTTAAAAAAATTAAATATAGACGGAAAAAAAACATTTTCACAAATTGATGGAAATCAACAAAAAAAATTAGTGAATGCAATAAAAAAAATCACTCCATTTCATTTAAGAAAATATTTATTTTCATATCATATTTTAATTCATCCTAATTTATTAAATGATGAGGGTAAATTATATGAAGCAAAAGAAATTTCTACTTATTTAAATGGACTTTCAAGATTATTTAATGTCAAACTTGGTATTGATTTTTGTTTAGATTTGTGTAATAATTTAACTGAAGTTAAAATTGAAAATAAAAAATATAAAAGTCAAATATCAAATGCAATGAAAATTTATTATGATATGAGAGCTAATGGAACTGTTTTTGAAAATGATTTAATAATTTATATTAATTATAAAGATAAATTAAATCCTAATTTAGTTGGCATTTTAAGTTCTATGTTAACTAAAGGTGGAATAGAACAAACTAAAAAAATTGTAATTATTTCAGCCTATCAAAAAAATAATTTTAAGTTATCTTTTAGAGTTCATAATAAAAGTAATTATAACCTAAATAATTTAGCAAGAAAATTAGTAGAAAATTATGGTGGTGAAGCCGGCGGGCATAAACAAGCCTCAGGTGCAGTTACCAAAAAAGAACATGAAGAGGAAATTATTAAAAAAATTAAACAAATAGATGAAAATATTTTAAATTCCAATTTTTAATTTAACCATCATTTAGTGACAACAAAAACCAACTTTTATAAATGTTAATTGTATTGTTCTTTTATGGATTTAATGCTTAATAATATGGTATTTTTATTGGCTTATTTAAAAAATCAATCTGATTTTGAATTTAGAAGTAAATTTGAATTTAAACCCTTAGATGCTATGAAATATTCAATCACTGATGGGATTTTAAGATTTGATGAAGATTTAAATTCTAAATTAAAAGAATTTGAAATAAATGCACCAGAATTTTTAGAATATATTGAAAATCCAAGTAAATATACTTTAGAATTAAAAGAAAAAGAATTTGGTAAAAAATTAAATAAAAAACAAAAAAAAGCATTTGAAAAAAAAATTGATGAATTAGAAACAAAATGTGAAGATTTTAAAAAATATTCAGAAGATAAAATTGGTTATATAGAAGAAAATTTACAAAAAAAATATGAAAGTACATTATTAAAAATTGAAAAAGACGGTAATAATGTTGTAGAAGGTTTGGATAGTCTTATTGAAAAACAAGCTTTAAATTCTTATGATGAAACAAATCCAAATTTATATGGTGGAGTAAGGCCTAAGAGAGAAGAAGATTTTAAAAAAGAAAACTGGAGAGTTTCAGAACCAAATTCTTATTTTCATTTAGAATCAGTAAAAGATAATTTTTTTGAATTATATGACGATTCTAATAAAAATAGAGATTTATTTACAGGAAAACATTATGATGTTGATAATCATAAAAAAAATAATTTTTCAAAAGAATCTAAACAATTAGAATTAGAAGTTATTAAAACTAAAGAAATTACTGCCGAGGCAAAAACTAAAGCTTTAACTCAAATAGAATATGGTTTAAAATCAAGTTCTCAAGCACTTACTGAAAGCGGTATGACCGAAATAGAAAAAAGATCAGTGCAGTTACCTTTTGGATTTTCACAAGTTAAAGATACAAATGATTTAGGTTTAACTTATGATCATTTAGTCGAAGGTAAGGAAACACCAGAAGATTATAAAAAAAAATTATATGGTTTTGTTAATCAAGGAATTGCAGATGAACAAAACTATACTGAAATTTACAAATAAAAATTATTTAAATTCTTCAAATGGATTTTTTTCTTCCACTTTTTTTTCTTCTATGTCTTTTTTTGCTTGTAATGTTTCAAAATCAACATATTCTTTTTCAGAATCAACTTTTTTTCCTCTTATTTTATAGTATATAATAATTGCAATTATTATTACTATTATTAAAATAATTAAATATTTTATCCAATTATTACTTTCTGATTCCACTTGATTATTTTCTGGATTTAGAATTTTTATTTTTTTTATAATTACATCTTGTATTGGTTTACTATTTTTTTCATCAACTTTAATATTTCCAATTCTTCTAAGTGTATTGTATCCATCAATGACTTTTCCAAAAATTGTATGTTTTCCATCAAGCCAAGGAGTTGGGGCTAATGTTATGAAAAATTGACTTCCGCCTGTATTTTTGATTCCTTTATTAGCCATTGATAAAATTCCAAGCTTATCATGCCTTAAATCAACTCTAAATTCATCTTGAATATTATATCCTGGACCACCTAAGCCATTTCCTAATGGATCTCCACCTTGTATCATAAAATTTTTTATAACCCTATGAAATGTAAGACCATCATAAAAACCTTCTTTAGTCAAATTTAAAAAATTATTAACTGTAATTTGAGCTTTATTATCATATAATTCAAGCTGCATTTCACCTAAATTAGTTTCAATTAATATTTTAGTATTATTTGATGCTATTGAAAATGAGCTTAAAAGCGTAAATATGCATATAAATAGTATAATTTTGTTCATTTTATCCTCTTTTTAAATTAATTATAAAATTAATCAATTTTTAAACTTAATTGATTTTTTTAAATTCATTGAATAGTAATAAATAACTTTATAAACCTTATTTGTTTACCACCATATAGAAACAACTCATTGTCTATCAATAATTTCCTGTAAGGTCTTTTAGGTCTGCAGGAATTATAATCACCTCTTTTTCCCGGCGGGAAGAGACCTCGAATGCTTTTTGTTTTCGTTGACTCTTTTCGTTAGGGTTTATATTTAATTCTAGAATGATATTATGCTTAAATAATTAAAATGTTTAGAATTGTTTTTATATAATAATAAAAAAGAATTTTAATAATAAATTAATAATAATAAAAAATTAATTGCAGTTTAGATTAGCTCTAATATTTTCAATTGAATCTGCGATTTTTGAACCTTTTTCAGTTAAAGTTAATAATTTTAATCTTCCATTTTTTTCAAATGAAATTAATTCAGATTTTTCCATTTCTTGTAATATTTTAACTACATGTGAATATGTACAATCAATTAGCTTAGCTAATGAACTGGCATAAACAGCACCTTTAGCATTTCTTAAACTTACTAACATCATTGCAGGTTTTTCTCTAAAAAAAACATTGAATATTTGTGTATTTTCCATTTTGTTTACCATCTTATTTTATTGCTCAACCCTTTTTTTGCCGTATATATGTCGTTTACAGACTATATATTTAAAACTTACTTTTTAGATTTATAATTTATATATAAATGTTTCTATTAGTTAGTAATAAAAGATTATTTTGCTTATTGGTTTTATTTTCTTTTGCATAAACTTATAAATCAAAAGTAAAACTACAGATTACAAATGGATATTTTTAAAGTTTTAACTGAGGATAATAATTCTATTGAATTTGAATTACCAAAGTTCGATCATGGTTTTTCAAAATTATTGGTAGATATGCTTTGGAAAGAAAAAAATGTAATTGCAGCTGCATATAATAAATCACATCCTTTAGTTGGTATTGTAAAAGTTTTTCTTCAAACTAATGGTAAAGTAAAACCTAGAGATGTTTTACAAACAGTTTTAAAATTAATAATTGATAAAAATTTAAATTTAAAAAAACAAATTTCAAAATTATAATATTTTATTTTTGATTTCATTAACTATATCTTTTAATTTTTCTAATGAAATTTCATTTCCATTAAAATCTAATATTGGTGTTTGTAAATTTTTATTTTTAATTAATATTTTACCATCTACTATAACATCACATACATTTGATCTATTTGCAGAATAAATTATATTTGATATTAATGTATTTTTGTCTGTGTCTAATAAATTAAAATCATTTAAATTTAAACTAATTAAATCTGCTAAATTATTTTCTTTAATTGAACCTAAATTGTCAATTCCAAGAGCTTTTGCACCATTTTCAAAAGGCATATTAATTATTTGATTTGTTTTTGCAACTGTGGCATCCCATCTATGATGTTTTTGTAATAATGCAGTTAATTTTAATTCATTAAATAAATCTAAACAATTATTACTAACTGCACTATCTGTTCCAAGGCCAATATTAATATTATTATTAAAACACTCAATTAATGGTAGTGTTGCACCACTTGCAAGTTTCATATTAGAACTTGGGCAATGTACAATAGAAGTATTTTTTTCTTTAATTAAATTTATTTCATTTTTTGTTAGCCAAATACAATGAATTAATAATGATTTTTTTTCAAAAAAATTATTTTCTAATAAATAATTAATTGGCATTAATTTAGTATTATTTTTTATTTCAATTAATTCATTTCTTGTTTCACTTATGTGAATTGCTTTTATTATATTATTTTTATTACAAAAATCTATTGTATCATTTAATGTCTTTTTATCAGTTGCATAAATTGAATGTAAAAAAATAAAGGGTTTTATTTTTGAATTGTTTTTTTGTAAAAAAAAATTATTTTTTTTAACTTTTTCAATATCATTTTGATTGAAAATTGCTGGTGATAAAAATGCTCTTATATTTGAATTTTCTGCAGCTTTTTTCATGCTGTCTATTTCAAAATATGCATCTACTATTGTTGTTGTTCCTGAAAATAAATTTTCAAAATAACTAATTAGGCTTGCATAATAAATATCTTTTTCATTTAATTTTTTTTCAGCAGGCCAAATTTTTGTATTAAGCCATTCATTTAATTCTAAATCATCAGAAATTCCTCTGAGAATATTCATTCCACCATGCAAGTGTAAATTAATAAGACCTGGTAGAATTATTTTATTAGAACAATCAATTACTTCTTTGTCAATAGTTGAAATATTTTTTTTAATAGATTTTATTTTATTATTTTCAATTAATATATCGCAATTTTCAATTATATGCTCATTTGTTAAAATAAATCTAATATTTTTTAATAACATGATTTATGAGAAAAATTCTTATTTTTAAAATTAATGAATAAAAAAAATTAAAAACTATTCAAAATCTAATAGTTCATCAAAAATTGATTCACTTGAATCTTCATTAACATCAGATTGAACAAAATTTTCCAATTGTTGGTCAAATGACGCTTCATCATCCAAATCTGCATTCATTTCCGTAACCGGCATTGTATTCAAAACATCAAGATCAACATCAAATTGCCTTCTAGCCATAAACCTGCACCTCTTTTATAAAACTTAAGTAAATCTTATAAACAATTTAATGTTTGTTGATTAGTATATAAATCTTACTATATGTTTTTATATTGTTGTATATGTTATTTATGTTTTTTTTAACTTTTTTAATTAAAATTGCTCTATTTTGATTTATTTTATATTAATTTTAATAATTAGTTTAATAAATGGGTATATGTTTTATATGTTTATGAAATTAAGAAAAATAATTGCTTTTGGTAAAAGTAGTTTTATTATATCTTTACCAAAAAAATGGTTAAAAAATAACAATTTGACTAGTGGTAATTATGTTTCAGTAATTGAAAATGATACTTCAATTTCAATTGAATCTATTGAGAAAAATAAAAAAATTAAAAAAATATGTAATTTGAATGTTGAAGATTTACCGATTTCTGCAATAAAAAAATTAATTTTATCTGCATATGTTAAAGGAGCCGAAATAATTGAAATAAAGTGTAGTAATATAATAAAAAAAAATAGTGAAATTAAAACTTTTATTTCTAAATTAAATGGATTAAATATTATTGAATCTGGTAAGGATAAAATTATAATTGAAGATTTATTGGATTATTCAAAATTGTCTATTAATAATATGATAAAACGTTGTGAAATTATAATTAAATATATTTTTTCTATTCTTAGTGAAGTTCATTCCAAGGCCGATTTACAGTCAATAAATGAAAGATATGAGGAAGTTAATTCAATTCAATACTTAATTAATAGAATAATTAATTTATCTTGTAATAATAATGAATTTAATATTGATATAAACAATCATGATAAATTAAACTTTTTTTTAATTTTAAAAAAATTTAAATTAATTTTAAAAAATTGTTTAAGGACTGCAGATACTATATTTCATTATAGTCTTTCAGATTATTTGGATAAAAATTTTATAGAATATATTAAAAATATTAATAATTTATTTTCAGATTTGATGAATTCCTATCATTCAAAAAATTTTATGCTTGCAAATGATTCATTTGAAGATTTAAAAAAATTAGAAAAAGATGTTTATGATAAATTTGGTGTTTCGAAAAATATTTACTTAAATAAAATATATGTTGAACTGTTATTAATTATAATTGAAATCAAATATCTTTCAAACATTATAATGAATGAACAAGTAAATATTATTGAAAATTAGTTATTTTTTTAAATATATTAATTTGTTATGTATTATGTTTAACTTAGATGATATCAAAAAAACAGCACATAATTTAAAACCTATATTGCATATTGGTAAAAAAGGCATTACTAGGCCTTTAATTGATGAAATTAGGTCTTTAATTAATAAAAAAAAATTAATCAAAATTAAATTGAATAAATCAATATCGAGTTTGCGTGATAGAAAGGAATTAGCAAATGAAATTGTATCAAAATGTGATTGTATATTAATTAATGTTATTGGAAACAATATTGTTTTATTATCAAAAGGTAAAAATGGAAATTGAATTAGATTATACACAGGATTTAGCAAATAATGCCAATATATATTTTGAAAAATCAAAAAAATTAAAACAAAAAAATGTCAAAATTCTAGATATTTTAAAAAAAGCTGATAAAGATTTAGATAAATTAAATAAATTAAATGATGTTGAAATTAAAAAATTGAATGATTTAGATCAAAATACTAAAAAAAATATTAATATAAAAAAAAATTGGTATAATCAATTTAGAATGATGATTACATCTTCTAAAAATATTATTTTAATGGGTTCTGATATTAATACAAATGAGATTTTAATTAGTAAATATACCACTGAAAATGATATTGTTTTTCATACAATGTTAGCTGGTAGTGGTTATGCCGTTTTAAATAATAAAAATTTTGATGTTGGGATTGATTTTGAATTAAATTCGAATAATTTTAATGATATAATGAATGATAAAAAAATTTTAGATGAAATTTGTTTATTCACGGCTATTTTTTCAAAAAGTGCAAAAAGTGGATTATTAAATCCTGAAGTTTTTTGGATTAAAAGAAAACAAATGTTAAAAACTTCACCAGAAGGTATAAAGCTTCCAAGAGGGAGTTATTATATTAAAGGAAAAAAAACTACAATTAATTATATGGATCAACAATCTGGTATTGGTTTATTTAATGATTTAATTTTGTGGGGTCCGCTGTCCGTTTTTGAAAATTTAAATATTGATTATATAATATTTAAATCAGGTAATAAAAAATCTAGTATTGTTGCTAAAGAAATTATTACTGCATTTAAATCTTTAGGGAATAATATTACTTTTGGTGTTGATGAAGTTATAAAATATATTCCATATAAAAAATTAGATATTGATAATTATTTTTTAAAAAGATTAATTACTAAAAAATCAAGAAATAAATAATTATTTTTAATAAATTTATTTTTGTTAATAAAAATATAAATGAAATTAAAAAAACTGGTATAAATGGAATTCCCCATCTTATCAATATTTTATTTTTAGAATGTTTTTTGATTAATTTTACATCATTATAACTTAGGCCCATTGGCTTATTATTAATTGTTTTATTATTTACTGTAATTGAATTAATTAAAATATCTCCTTCAGTAATAGTTTTTGGATTGGCATTTTTTATAAATATTTTTTTTTCTAAATTTTCAAAATTATTTTTATTAAATATTAATATTAGTAATGCCAAAATCATTATTAATAAAAATATGAATTCTATTTTTTGAGTGAATATTAATGTTAATATTAGGATTAAAATAAATGCTATATTTATTTTATTAAAAAATATGGATTGAATTTCTTTTTTTATTTTTTTATAATAAATGATAGATTTAATAATTAAATATAGGGTTGAAAAAATAAATCCAATAATAAAAAAACTTGTAATATAGTTTAAAAATAAATGTTCAATATTATTTATTGGTCCTGATAATAAAATACAAATTCCAATTAAAAATTTGCTATCTGCACCACCCCAAATGTTTTTATATGTTAAATAATAGCAAATGGAAAATGATATTATTCCAAATAAAGCCGCATAAAATATTATATATATGTCTTTATAGTAAAAACTTTCAAATATTTTAAATAATATTGATATTCCTATAATAGAATAACTTATTGTATCTGGAACTTCCCTTTTAATAAAATCAAATATTGTTCCAATAAACATTAAAAATATAACTATTATTAATATAATCTCAATAAATGTCATATTTTATTTTATTTATTGAGTTTTATAAATATGTTTAATTTATATATTGTTTTTATTTATTATGATCACATTTTTAAATAGAAAAATTAACATTGTTTTATGTGTGGGATTTTAGCAAATTTTAATTATAATGTAAAAATAAATAAAAAACATTTGAAATTAATAGAGAATAGGGGATTAGATAATTTTGGTATTACTGATTTTAATGAAATTAAAAATTATTTTAAAGTGGATAAAATTCATGAAGTTCCAAATAATTTTATATTTCATAATTTACATGCGATTGTATCTCAAGTTAATCAACCAATTTTAAAAAAATATTTTTATTTTGCAACAAATTGTGAAATTTATAATTATAAGAATTTAAAGCAAAATGCAAATAGTGATAGTTTAGTTTTATTTGATTTGTTAACTTCAAGTTTATTACCATTAAAATTAAATGATCGTGATGAGTTAATTAAACAAAGTTTAAATGCTTTAAAAATAGAATTAAATAAAGTTGATGGTGTTTTTTCTTTTATATTATATAATAAAAGAGATAATTTAGTTTTTATTGCTAAAGACTTTTTTGGTATTAAGCCAATGAAATATGCATTTGAAAATAATAACTTATTAATTTGTAGTGAAGGTAAAGTTATTGAAAAAATATTTGATGATAATAATATTAATAATTTTGATATTAATAATTTGGATGGAAATAAAATTATTTGTTTTGATTTAAATAATAATAAAATGTGTGATGAGGAAATTGATTCTAATTTATATGAAGTTAATGGAAAATATATTAAAGATGAAAATAAAATATTAAATGAATTAGATAATTTAATGGTATCTTCAATAAAAAAAAGAGTTCCTAAAAATATTAAATTTGGGGTTTTATTCTCAGGAGGTATTGATAGTACTCTTATTGTTATGATATTAAAACATTTAGGTTATAATTTTGTTTGTTATAATTCTTGTTTTGCAAGTGATGATATGCGAGTTAGTCCTGATTTTACTTTTGCGCAAACATTTTGTAAGGAAAATAATATTGAATTTAAATCAAATTTTTGTACTATGTTTAATTTGAAAAAAAATATAAAAACGGTTGCGAGTATAATTGAAGATGTTGATCCAATTAAATTGGGTGTTGCACTTCCTTTTTATTTTGTTTCGCAATTAGCAAAAAAAGATTCAGTTGATGTTTTATTTAGCGGACTTGGAAGTGAAGAGTGTTTTGCTGGTTATAGTAGACATTTAGATATTTTAAATGCTGGTGGAGATGTTAATAAAGAATGTATTGAAGGATTTAAGAATATTCAATTTCGTGATTTGTATAGGGATGATTTAATATTGATGTCAAATAATATTGAATTAAGATTGCCTTTTTTAGATAAAGATTTAGTTAAATATTCTTTTTTAATTGATTCGTCTTTAAAGATAAATGATGAACAAAAAAAAATAATATTAAGAAAATATGCACGAAAATATATTAAAGATGAATTATTTATTAATAGAAAAAAATTAGGTGCTCAATATGGTTCTAATTTTGATAAAGCTATAATTAAGCTTGCAAAAGAAAAAGGATTTAAATCAAAAAAAGAATTTGTGAACTCATTAAAATGAATTTTGCTAATAAAGAATTTCTCGAATTAAAAATAAAACCTAATTCAAATGAAAGTAAAATAATTGAATATGATGAAATTAATAATCTTATTTATATTAAAGTTAAATCTCAGCCAATTAATAATAAAGCAAATATTGAAGTACTAAATTTATTAAAAAAATTAACCAAAAATCAATATGAAATTATAAGTGGAAAAAATTCAAAAAAAAAGATTTTAAAAAAGTTAAATTAATTATAACTTCTCCATGTCTTTTTACATTTAATACACTTAAAAAATTTTGTTGGAGGCTCATCTGAACTTCTAGTTTGTTCTTGCCAATATGCAGCCTTTTTATGTCCACATTCAGGACATTCAGCATCAACTTTTGGTAATGCTTCAAGTTCTTCACTTGATTTGTGAATTTTTAATATTTCAGTTTTTTCTAATTTTTCTTTAATTAAATTACTATCTTTACTCTTGGACTGATAATTACAAACTGGGCATGCAGTAACAATTTTTCCGTCTTCGTTTTTTGGTACCATTAAAGAACCATCTTCTGGGCAAAATTCCATTTTAATTATCCTCATTTCGTTTTTTTATAACAAAATCCAAAGTTTATTCTTTATAAATTTTGTTAAAATTCAAAAATATTTATTAATAGTAATTTTTATTGATTAATATGAAATTTAAAGAAATTTTAATATATTTATTAAATAAATTTGAAGTTTTTGGAGATATTCCATTCTTTTTTTTGATTTTAGTCTATTCTTATTTTTTTAATATAAAATATTCAAATGTATTATTTTTATCATTTATATTTTCATTATCTTTAATAATTACATTTAGATTATTAGTAAAGAAAAAAAGACCGAATAATAATTATAATAAAATCAATCCATTTTATTTAATAGACAAAAATAGTTTTCCTTCAGGACATTCTACTTTGGCAACTTTATTATTTTTATATTCATTATCAATAGTAAATTCCATTTTTTTAATTTATTTTAATCTATTAGTATTATTATTAGTTTTTTTGAGTAGAAAATTATTAAAAAAACATACTTTGATTGATATTATTTCTGGGATTTTAATTGCTTATCTATTTTGGAATATTAGTTTAATTCTAATTCTTTAAATTCAATATTTAACTTATATTTTCCAGTTATAGGAAAATCTTCATAACAAATTCCCATCATATCTCCAGTGATACAAGAGTCATCTTTTGAGTCTTGTATATACAATGTTAATGTTTCAATATCAAATTCTAAACTTCCTTTAAGTACTCCATTTTCAAATGAAGTAAATCTTAAATTATCCTTTAAATCGTAAAATGAAGTTTGTACTCTTATATTTTCAGATTTTTGTTCAGGAAAATATAGATTTAAATTTACATTTTTAATGTTTTGATTATATGCATCTAAACTATTTTGATTTTCTATAATCTTATTAAATGTAATATGTGTCATAATTTCTACTTCTGGACTTGATCCTGAAAATAATTCATCATGCTCTACTTTACTTGAAATTCCACAATCAAGTAAATTACATCTTAAAATTAATTTACCACTAATGTCTCTAATTAACATATTATTATTTTCTTCTAATAAATCAAACATATTTTGTTTAACCATTTCTTTTTCATCTTCTATTGTTAATAATATATTATTTTTTGATTCATTATTATTTATATTATTATTTTCACCATTATTTTTATTCTCAATAGTTTCTCCGCATGCGGTTAGTAATAATCCAATCAGTACAATTAATAATATATTTAATATTTTCATATTATTGTTATTATTTTTATATTAATAAAGTTTATTATTAGTAATTATTATAAACAATTTACATATTTAGCAATTATGGCTAAAGATATAATGCAAAAAATTATGGTGTCAAAAGAATCTGATTTTAGTGAATGGTTTACACAATTAATGCAAAAAGCTGAGTTAGCTGATATTAGATACAATATAAAAGGATTTCCTGTGTATTTACCATGGGCTGTAAAAAGTATTAAAAAAATAACTAATATGTGGGAAACTGAACTTGAAAATACAGGTCATGAACCATTATTGATGCCAGTATTAATTCCAGAAAGTAATTTTACTAGAGAAGCAGAACACATTGACGGATTTACGCCTGAAGTTTTTTGGGTTACAGGTGCGGGAGATAAAACTTTTGATGAAAAATTAGCATTACGTCCAACTTCAGAAACTGCATTATATGATATGTATGGTAAATGGATTAATAGTTATAATGACTTACCATTTAAGCGATATCAAACTTGTTCTGTATATAGATATGAAACTAAAATGACAAGACCATTTTTAAGAACTCGTGAATTATATTGGTCTGAAGCTCATAATGTTTTTGCTACGCGTGAAGATTCATTAAATCAAGTTAAACAAGATATGGAAATTACTCATAAATTATTATATAAAAAATTAAGTTTACCTCATATTTTTTTTGAAAGACCACAATGGGATAAATTTGCTGGCGCTGAATCTACTTTTGCAGCTGATGTATTATTACCATCAGGAAAAGTATTACAATTACCTTCAACACATTTAATTGGAAAAAAATTTAGTGAGGCATTTAATGTTAAATTTAAAGATAAGGATGAAAGTGAAAAATTAGGTTGGATTACTTGTTATGGTCCATGTCATTCTAGAAATTATGGTGCTTTAATAACATTTCATGGTGATGATACTGGTTTAAAATTACCTTGGGATATAGCTCCATTACAAATAATAATTATTCCAATTTATTTTAAAAATAAATTTGATATTGTAGATTCTAGAGTGGAGTTAATAAAAAATCAATTAGAAAAATTAAATTATTCTGTTAAAATTGATGATAGAAAAGAATTTAGCCCGGGTTACAAATATAATCATTGGGAATTAAAAGGTGTTCCTATAAGAATTGAAGTTGGTCCGCGTGATGTTGAAAATAATCAAATTATTATTTTTAGAAGAGACATATCTGAAAAAAATACTGTTTCAATGAATGATTTAATTCCTCATATTAATTCAATTAAAGAAACTTTTACTCAAAATATGATTTCTCAAGCAGATGAAGTATTTGATAAAACTGTAATAGATGTTCAAAATAAAAATGATATTAAAAAAAATATTGATGATGGTAAAATGATAAGAACTTCATTTTGTTCAATTGATATGGATGGTGCGGAATGTGCTGGAGTAATTGAAAAAGAAACAAAAGCTGAAGTAAGAGGTGTTTGGTTTAATAAAAATGAGGAAGTATTTTGTAATTGTATTGTTTGTGGTAAACCTGCAAAACATGTGGTTTATATTGCAAAAAGTCATTAATTTTATAAAAACAATAATTTTTGAGAATGTATTTAAGATTGCCGAGATCGCATGTCATTAATTTCATTAATGGTCGCGATTCGTCAAAAACGTTGCCGAGATCGCATAATCTGGTATTGCGCAAGCCTTGAAAGCTTGTCCCGTAAGGGATTCTGAGTTCGAATCTCAGTCTCGGCGTTTTTATTTTATTCGATATTCTTATAAACAAATATATTAGAATATAATTAAGGACCTATGGTCTAGTGGTATGACGTTACTTTGACTTAGTAAAGATCGCCGGTTCGATCCCGGCTAGGTCCATGTTGAAAGAGGTGTGAATATCGATAGAAAAAAATCTGTAAATTTACTTTTGATTGTATTTTTAGTTCTTTCAATTTGGCTATTTTCAAGTTTTTTAGCTGCTATAGTTTTTGGTGCATTTTTAACTTTTATTTTTAGTCCACTTCAAGATAGATTTACTTTCATTAAAGATAAAGATTATAGATCTGCATTTATTACATTTTTAACAATTTTTATTATATTATTAATAATTTATTTTATTACACAATCATTTTTTTTTAAAATTGATAATTCAATTAATACAATTCAAAAATATGCTAGAGGGGAAATAACAACTTGTGAAGGAGATTTTTTATGTGATATTGTTATTAAATTTGATGCTTTAAGAGATGATATTACTGCACAAAGGTATTTGTCTGATATATTTAATTCAAAAAATAAAAGTGGTTCAGGATTTTTAGAAAATTCATTTAATATATTTTCAAAATTTATATTATTACTTCCAGATTTAATGTTATTTTTATTTTTAACATTTTTATCAATGTGGTATTTTTTATCAAAAAAATTAGAAATTTATAAGGCAATATGTAAATTGAGTCCATTAAATTCAAAAGATACTAAAAACTTGTTTAAGGAATTTCATAATTTATTAAAAGGTTTTACATTTGGATTTTTATTAACTGCATTTATACAGGCAATTATTGCAGGTTTTGCTTATTATTTAGCAAATATAGAATACCCCATAGTGTTTGGTATTTTAACTGGTCTTTTAGGATCAATTCCTTTTTTGGGTACGGGTCTTATTTGGATGCCACTTTTAATTTTTAAAGTTTTATTTGGTATGTCAACAGGAATTCCATATTTTTCAGATGCAATCATTATTTTCATAGGTGGTGTTATTGTTGGTTCTATTGATAATATAATAAAACCAAAAGTAATGGCAAACTTAGTTTTAATTGATGTATACTTTATTATTTTAGGTGTATTAGGTGGTCTTTCAATTTTTGGACTAAGTGGTTTGATAATAGGTCCGTTTATTGTAATTATTACCTATAACTTAATGAAAATTTATTTTAAAATGAATAAAGCAAATGGAAAATGATGTACTTTAAAATAAAAAAAATTAAAATTAAAACTGGTGGTCCTTTAGTAGTATATTTAACTAAATATGATTGTGCAAAATTAAATATTCCTCCAAAAAGTAGAATGGGTATTAGATTTAATAAAAAAGAACTTATTGCTATGGTTGATATAATTGATTCGGATTTTTTAAAAAATGGCCAAGTTGGTGTATTAGATGAAGTAAGAGAAAAATTAAATTTAAAACATAATGATATTGTTAGATTATTTCACATTAATGAACCTATTACATTAAATTATATTAAAAAGAAATTACAAGGTGAAAGATTAAATAAAGATCAATTTACAAAAATTATTAATGATATAAAAGACAATATATTAACTGAAGTTGAAATTACATATTTTGTTAGTGCTTGTTATTGTAATCCTTTAAATTTAGATGAAACAATTGCATTAACTAAATCCATGGTTGAAACTGGTAAAATAATTAAATTTGGTTCTAAAAATGTGATTGATAAGCATTGTATAGGTGGTGTTGCTGGAAATAGAACTACAATGATTGTTGTTCCAATATTAGCAGTTGCAGGTTATGTAGTTCCTAAAACTTCTTCACGTTCAATTACATCTCCTGCTGGTACTGCAGATACATTTGAAGTTTTTACTAATGTAGATTTAGATATTTCTAAAATGAAAAAAGTTGTAAAAAAAACTGGTGCATGTATTACATGGGGTGGGGCTTTAGATTTAGCTCCTGCAGATGATATAATAATTAATGTTGAACATCCTCTTTCTTTAGATCCAAGAGGTCAATTAATAGCTTCAGTTTTATCCAAAAAAAGAAGTGTTAGTAGTAATAAAGTATTAATTGATATTCCTTATGGGATGGGTTCTAAAATAAGCTCAAAAAAAGACGCACTTTCATTAAAATCTGATTTTGAAAAAGTAGGACATTCAATTGGACTAAATGTTCATGCTGTTTTAACTGATGGAAAAAATCCAATTGGTTGTGGTTTGGGTCCCGTTTTAGAGGCAATCGATGTTTATGATGTATTAAAAAATCAACATGATCATTTAAAAGATTTAATTGATAAAAGTATTAAATTAGCTGGTAATATGTTAGAGCTTGGTGGTTTATATAAAAAAGGTCAAGGTGAAATTGTAGCTCGTGACATTTTATATTCTAATAAAGCATTTGATAAATTTAATGAAATAATTGTGGCACAAGGTGGGAAAAAAATAAATGGCACTAATAATTTAAAAAATAAATTATCAAAATGTATATATGAAGTTAAATCAAATAAATCTGGTATTGTAAAACAAATTGATAATAAAATTATAAGTAAAATTGCAAAAATGGCTGGAGCTCCAAGTCATAAAGGATGTGGTGTTTATTTATTAAAAAAACAAAATGATAAAGTTAAAAAAAATGAAATTCTATTTAGAGTATATTCATATACAAACATTAAATTAAATCAAATTAATAATTTTTTAAAATTAGCTGATCCTTATTCATTTAAATAAAATATTTATTAATATTATTAGGATAATATATATTAAAATATAAATAAAATATTTACTTAATGGAATTTTAAAATTATGATTTTCTTCTTGTTTCATATTTTTTATTCTATCAATTTTAATTTGATCATAAAAAATACCATATTTTTCCATATTTTTATTTTTTTAAATATGTATATAAAACTTTGTTCCAATTCAATATATATAATTCCTATTGATTGTAAAATTATCTCTTTTGACTTTGGTTAATTTTGGTCAACTATATATATTTTATCTTCTAATCTAATGATATTTACTTTACTATCATAATTTAATTTTTGTTTTATTTGTTCAGATTCATTAATAATATTTTTAACAGAAAAATCTATTGGATCGAGTATTTGAATATTAGGTTGTATTCTAATTACTTCTGCTTCTAAAAATTCATTTATTTTATTTATATCTGCTATATTATTATATAAATTTGTATTTTGATTATTAATAATATTTTTTGCAATTAAATTCTTTTTCTTAATTTTAATTATTTGATAAACTTCACCATTATATTCAATATAATCAAATAAAAATAAATTTTTTAATTTTGTCAAATATTTTAATCTATATATATCTTTACTTGTTTGATTATTTCTTGAAAACAAAGTTGCTGAAATTTTTTCTTCACCAACAATTTTATTTAATATTAAATTACCCATATTTGGCAATAATTTTTTATTAAGGACATAAAAATCGATTCCATTTTCTAATTCCACCATTTTATTAATTTGAGCTCTATAGTCAATTATAATTTCTTTAATTTTTTCTTTAATATTTTGATAATCATTATTAAATTCTTTTTTATCAAATCTAACTTGTAATATTCCTTCAAAATATTCTGAATCAAATTTCTGACATTCTTTACATTTATTATTAACTATTTTATATTCAATTTTCTTTTTCAAATTAATTTTTTGTTCTATATTTTCAAATTCTTTTATGTCTATGATTAAATCAATATCTAAGATTACAAATTTTATATTTTCTATTTCAAATTCAATATCTTTTCTATCATAATTATAATATGCCGCATCTACATTTTCAACATCTAAATTATATTGATTATTAAATCTAATTTGGCCCAATAATAATTCAATAAAAGTTTTTTCATTTATTTGTTTATATTGTTTATTTGTAATAAAAATAGATTTACAATCATTACATTTTTCTAAATCATATTTTTCTTTTAATATTATATTTAATAGATTCGAATAACAAAAATTACAAAATTTATTATTTGTTTCATTTTTTTGACATTTTGGACAAATTTTCATATTATTTTAAAATTAAGTTTTTTTAAAAATTTTTGTTTTTATGTATTATAAATTGATTTATTTTTTGAATTAAATGAGTTAATGTTTTTGGTGCCTTTAATTTTATTTCATCTTGATTTTTACTATCTAAATAATCCAAATATGAATCCACTCCAAGTTGTGTTTTTATTGCAGTTTCAATTCCATTAGTAAAATAAGAATTTAAAGTCATTTCCATTAGATAATTAATTTGTAATTTATTTGGGTTGGTTACTCTTTTATAATTTAATATTTCGGAATTTTTGTTCTTAACTCTATTTTTAATATACAAAGAAACATTTTTTTCTGTTAAAAATGTGTACATTATACTTGGTAATGATCTATTATTTTGTTTAACATCTTCTGATATTTTTTGAGCTAATTGTTTTTCTATTTTAAATGTATTATTTTTATATTGATTATTAAATTCATCAATAGACTTTGCAATTTTTTTACAAATATTTTTTATAGCTAAAACAAATTCATTTTCATATTGTGAAAATTCTTTGATTTTTTTTTCTAATAATCTTTCAGGTATATTTTGATATTTATTTTTATCAATTGAAAACATTTGATTAAAATCTATATTATCTAACTCACGCAATTTAGAATTTGATAATTGTCCAAAATCGGTAGTTTCATATAATAAAAAATTATCAATTTTAGTTTTTTTATTTTTTATACTTCTTTGAAAGTTTTTACGTGGGCTTAAGAATAATTCATTTTGACTAATAATTCTTTGTTCTTCATTTATACTATTATAATGTATTATTCCATATAATGTTAAATATGATCCCATACATATTGTTGCTGTTGTAGCTGCAATAGTTGCCAATTTTTTAAAATTTATTTTACTTTCTTTTTTTTTACTTTCTGGTTTAAGATGTTCATATTTTTTTTCTATTTCACTAATTTGTTTTTTTAAGTCTTCTATATTCTTTTGATTAAGATCTTTAATTTTTAATTTGCTTTTATTTTTTTGAAATATTTTTAAAAATGAATCATCTAATGCAATTTTAGTTCCGAAATAGTCAATAATAATAACATTTTTTTGATTATATTCATCTTTATAATCAACTTTTAAATTTGACCTAGTGTAATTAACTAATTGTTTCAATGTCAATGATCTTCTTGATTCTTTTTGTGGATCAATTTCACGTGAATTTAATTCATTTTCTAAATCACTTAATTCTATTTCATTAAATGATTTCATACTATCTTTAATTCTACCATTTTCAAATAAAATTTCATATAATTGTGGTAAAAAATTAGTAATTTCTTGTTTATATTCTTCAATTTCTTTTTGAGAATCAAGTTCATTAACTTCTACTTGTTCTAAGGTTGCTTCTAAATTACTATTTTCTCTTGTTTCTTTAGATTCAAGACTAATATCCATATCATTAAATGTGCTTATTCCAATATTAGTTTTTATCATTTGTAACCACTTTTTAGTGATTTTTTTGTTTTATAAATGAATATATTTTGTAAACTATAGTTTTAATTGGTATTTTTGAATTAATTTATATTAAAAAATCGATTTATTTTATCAATGAGATATCTTTATTTTTTTTACAATGAAAAGAGATTTAATATTATATAGTCATAGGTTTGAGGATGAGACAGTAGGAATGATGGTTGATTCCTTGGTTATGGTGCCAAAACTAGATGGAAGTGTTGAAAAATACATAACTCCTTGTGCAAGAATAGCTAAAGATTTAGTAATAAAAGGAATTACTGATGAAACTTTAGAAAGAAATAATTTACAATTATTAAGTTCACATAATGGATTGAATTCTTACTCTTTAGTTGGGAAGACTAAAAATGTTAAAGATTTTGATGACTTGTTAGGAGAACAAGAAATTGATTCTTTTATGATGAATTTTCCAGGTTTGGATTCTTCTGCTATTTTAAATGAACATTTTGTATTAGGATCATTAAAATATAGATCCACTCCGGGTGATATTTATTTAGTTTCTACAGAAGGTGGTCAATTATTATTTAGTTTAGCAAAAAGTGTTAAAAAAAGTACTGCTGCAATTGAAATATTAAATACTTATAGATCAAATATGCGTAAAGATGTTAATCCTGTTTTTACTGGTGTTTGCAATAATTCTGGTTTAAACGAAATAATGGAAAAAGGAACTGAAGGAGATTTAGAGGTTTCATTTTTAGGAGGGTGTAGTTTTCCTTATCATGCACTTGCTAAAGGATCTTCAATTTTTTATGATAAGAATTTGAGAGATTTTGAAATTATAAAAAACAATGATTAATTTTTTATTTATTTTTTTGTTTATTTAGATAAAAAGAATTTATTAATAAAACCAGATAAATTATTTTTTAATGATCTTTTATCACTTGGAGTACTTGGCATTGTCCAAAAACCACTATAACCTGGGATGGTTATTTTATAATGATTTGATCCTTGACCAACAATAAATCCAAATTGATTTAAAAAATTTAAATCACTTTTAGCAATAGTTTTACCATTAATTTGAGATAAACTTTTTCTTATTTCTTCTAATGGGGTATTACCAGATCTTGGGTTTTCTTCTAAAAATCTTTTAGTAAATTGTATTTTTCTTGTGTCATCTTGAGTTTTAATACTTTCATAATCTTTTTTTACTAAACTAATTATATAGTCATTAAATTCTTCAGGGTGAAGTCTTTGAATATCACTCATATTACCAAAAAATTCAGATGGAGTTCCATTTTGATTTTGTTGTTGTGATAGAAATTCAATTTTAGATCTTAAAGATTGACATTCATCTAATCTTTCTTGAAGTTCATCTAATGTTGCATCATTATCTCTGATTAAAACTTCTTTATCTTTTTCTAATAAAACACACAATTCTTCAAATATATTTTCATTTTTTTCATTACCTTTTCTATTGGCGAGTTCATTTTTTAAAAAATTTATTCTTTCTGCTTGTTGTATTCTATTAACTGCTGAATATGTTAAATTAGTTGGTGTTGTTTTATATTTGGATAATGAATTAATATAGTGAATAATTTTATCTTCAAAATTTAATTCTTTTGTTACGTCTCCAAGAATGTGACTGTAATCATTATCTTTTAAAAAAAATAAACGCATACCGTTTGGATTATAAACTCCAACAGCACCATCATAACAATTATTTCCATCACATAATTCTTTTAAAATAAATTTTGAGTCTTTATCATCTTCACAAATTACATGTGCTAAACCAGATAAAGTTTTTGCTAAATAAGTTGGATTTAGTTCCCATTCATTTTGATCATTTTTACTAACATATATCACTGGCAATTTATTTTCACTTTCATTATTTAATACTTCGGCTAAAAATTTTTCACTTCCTTTTTTAGACAAATGATATTCACCTTGAATATTAAGAATTTTACCATCAAATGCTTTTTTTGAATCCTTAAGGATAAAATAAGGCAATAGACTTGGTTTGAAAAATGGTTTTATAACATTTCCTTCAAAATAAATTTGTAAAGAAACAATAGTGTCTAATCCATAAGATTCTTTAAGTGTTAATTCTGATGTATATGTACCAACACTATTTGCAACTCTTTGCTTGGATGAAGTGTAATATTCTTGATCGCTCATAATATTTTGTGATGTTATAGTTATTGTTCTATCATCTATTTCATCTTCTACAAAAAAGTCGTCTCTTCCTAAATCTTTTAATCTATCAATTGTAATATTATTGTGTGGACTGTTTGCAATCCATCTTCTAGTAGAATCTAAAATAGTATCCAAATTTGTAGATCTGGACACTGCAAATATTGCTGAGTATAATTTATTCATTTTTTAATTCAAGTTTATTGTTTCCATCATATCGTACCCATTTAGTGGTGATATCACTATTTGAAATAATTTTTTATTTATAAGTATTTCCAATATGTTTCTGGAAAATTATTTGAGAATAAAAAGTAGTCCCGCCCGGATTTGAACCGGGGTCCGCGCCTCCAAAGGGCACGATGATAGGCCACTACACTACGGGACTTTAATTGACAAAAAATTATGTGGTTTTTAAGTGTTTTGATTATTTTTATTTTTTTAAATCAAAAATTGCTAATAGTGCTTTGATTTTTGTATTTTTCAATTATTTTTGTGGCAATATTTAATTCTTCTTGACTATTTATCATCAAATATAGATTATTTAAATTAGTTTTATAATTCATATTATGGATATCTAAATTTTGAATAAAATTTCCACAAATGTTTGAATTTTTATTTACTATTATTATATTGAGTTGATTAAATTCATTATAATAATTTTCAAATTCTTTATTTTCAAATTCAAATGCTATTGGTGTATTGAATATTTTATTTAATTTAAATAAAAACTCTCTATTTTGAAATGTGTTTTTAAAACCATAAGGGAATTTAAATAATATAAATAATAATTTGTCATTAAATAAATCACATATTTGTTTAAATTTATGTAATAATATTGAACTTGGTCCTTTTTTATCTAATATGATTTCTTCTTGAGAATCTACAAATGATAAATTTTTTATAAAATTAAAATGTGTTATTTCTTTATTTGCTTTTATTATAAATTTTTTATTAGGATTGGAATTTATTATTTTTTTATAATAATTAATTGGGCTTAATCTTTCAAATGTTGAATCTATTTCAATAAAATCTTTTGCTAAATTATTATTATTACTTCCAATATGGATTTTCATTTTATTCTTCATGTCCAAATAAATTTATTGGAAATTTTGGTATTTTATTTTTTATATTATTAATTACTTTATTTAAAATATTTTTATTAAAAAAATCTGTATTAAATATTAATGTATAAGAGTAGTCTATAATAGCAATTTTCTTTTTATCCTCGTAAAAACCAAAAGATGTATTTGCACCTAATAAATATAGTAAATTTATTATTTTAAAAAAATCTACTACTTTTGAATAATCTAAATCAATAACTAAATTAATTTGAGGGAAATGTCCATATTTTGCTAAATCTAATACTCTTGAATATTGTAGTTCATCTCCAAATGATAATATTTTACATATTTTTTCAATAGAATAATTAGATAAAAATCCTTGTAAATATGCAATTTCTTGTTTATTAATTTCAACTACAATTTTTACTTTGTTTAAATGATTTTTTAATAATTCTAAAAATATTAATTCTAAATTACTATTTTGAAAAATATAAAGTTTATTTTGCTTAATTAAATTTAAAGGTAATTCAATTTTTTTAGTTCCATATAATTTATTTAATTCTTTAGATTTTTTATTTACAAATTCTTTTTCAAAATCATTATCATAATATTCTTTTATTATATCTAAATAATTATAAAACGGTATTTGATCATTAAATTCTTCTAACATAATTTTAGTCAATAAATCTAGTTTAAATATTTTGCTGAAAATAAATTCAGCTGATTAAATTATTATAAGAATTCTTTATTTACCTAAATATATAGCAAAGTATTGCTTAAGGGATATTGTGATAACAATGGATCAAAAAAAACTAAAACTATTAGCTTTATTGAGGAAAAACAATAGAGAGAAATTAACTAATCTATCTAGGAAGACTCATGTGCCTGTATCAACCATTTTTGAGTCTTTACGTAATAATTTTAGTAAATTTATACTAAAACATACCTGTATAGTAGATTTCTCTTATATAGGCTTTAATATTAAGGCAATGCTATTAATTAAATTTAAGCCTGAAAATAAAAATGAAGGTTTGAATTATTTGACTAAAAGCATTTTTGTAAATTCTTTATCTAGAATAAATAATGGATATGATGTTACATTAGAAATTATTTGTAAGGATATGAATGCATTAGAGGATTTTATAGAAAAATTAGAATTAAATACAAAAATAAAAAAAAAAGAAGTATTTTATTTAATGGGTGATATAAAAAAGGAAGATTTTTTTTCAAATCCTGATTTAATATCTGGATTATTGATAGAAAATGAAGTTAAATGGTAAAAAGGTAAAAATAGTTACTGGTTTAATATCAGCATCTATTTTTACTCATCTAACTTTTAATTATTTAATTGAGGATTTTATATATAAACTAGTAGAAAAAACTATTGTTTACTCAATAAAAGAAATTATAGAATATAAAAAAAATGATATTAGTATTAATGATTTAATTGAATCTAAAAAATTAAATCAAGAAAGTAATAATAGTGATTTAAATAAATCATTAAATGAAATATTGGATCATTATTCAAATGTGAAAAGTAAAAATAGTACGAATAATGATTTTTCTTATTATTCGGATAAACCTTATAAATAATTTTATTATAATAGTGATATGAGAATTATTTATGCAATAACTGATATGCATGTAGAAATTGATGCAATGAAAACGGCAGGGAAATTAATTAAAAAATATGGTGCTGAAGTTTGTTTATGTTGTGGGGACTATTCTTGGTTTGGTCAAGGAAGCAAAGAATCATTAAAAATTTTAAATGATTATAGTGTTAAAACTTATATTATTCATGGTAATCATGAAATGTTAAATACTGCTAAAAATGATATTAAAGATTTTAAAAATTTAATTTTTATTCATAAAAAATCAGTAATATTCAAAGATTTGTTTATTATTGGTTATGGTGGTGGTGGGTTTGCACAAAAAGATGCTGAATTTTTAAAATTTGCGAATTTAGAAATAAAAAAAAATAAAAAAAAATTATATGAAGTATTAATGATACATGGACCTCCATTTGGTACATTACTTGATATTAAAATTACAAATTATGTTGGTAATAAAGATTTTTCAAATTTTATATCAAATAATAATATTGAAATATCATTTTCTGGACATATTCATGAAGGTGAAGAATTACATGATCAATTAAAAAATTCTATTGTTACAAATCCAGGATATAGAGGTTTGATATATATTTTAAATTCCAAAAAATTATCAATGTTTGATTTTGAAATTGAAGTTAATAATTTAAAGCAATTTAAAAATAGTAAAAAAATATTTCTTAATAAAAATGTTTGTTTGATTGCAATATGGAATTAGAATTTATTTAATTTTTCTTTAGCTCTATCAATTAATTCTAATGCATTTGATTCACTAATGTCTTTTTTTTTTAATATTTCAATTATAGTATTTTCATCTACATTTTTTTCAATAAGAGATATAGTAAATGAAAAATTTCTTTTTGCAACTAAAGATGTTGGTGCTTTTGCAATTCCAAAATCATTTTTTAATAGCCCTAATGCATTATTAAATATATTTTTATTAACTGTAATTTGATGAGTTTTTTTATTACTCTCGGCTGTTGCAAAATGAAATTCTTTTTTTATATTATTATTCTCATTATTATTTTGACCTAATTGACTATTAAATGAACCATTTATTTGACTTAAATTGTATCCTTTTTGCATTAAAAAACTTTTAATTTGATAATCATTATATCCTAATTTTTGATAATAATTTAAGTATGAATTTAATTGTTGAGATTGATTATTCGGATTATAATTATTAATTTTTATATTTTGATTAAAATTATTTTGATTGTCTGAATTGTTATTTGTATCATTATTATTAACATTATTATCCATATTAGAACTTTGTATATTGTTTGAATAATTATAACTTAAATTATTAAATTGATTATTCTCTTGATTGTTTTGATTATTTTCATCATTATTTCTATTAAATAATTGTAAAACTTTTTGTTTTTTAATATTCAAATAATTTTTAAAATATTCTTTTTTATTACTTTCACCAACAAATTGTTTTATATTTCCCCTTTCATTAAATGTAAATGATAATACTCCCATTGCAATTAATACAAAAATAATAATTTTTCCGCTAGATGTTGAATTATCTTCTTCTTTTATTGAAAAACCAACTAATCTATTTTCTGTTTTCGTTTCTTTTTTTTCTTCTTTTTTTTCAATCAATGTATTTTTTGCTGTTTTTTCATTTTTTTTTGGATTTAATAAATTAACATAATTTTCAGATTCTAAGAATTTTTCATAAATTTTTAAATATTGATCATCGACTATTTCATTACAACTTGCTTCGACTTTGGGTTTTAATATTTCACTTCCACATGTATTTTTATCAGTACAACTTCTATATATTTGATCTTTAGAACAGGAAGACCAAGATGTACATCTCCAGTCTTCATTACAATTATCTTTACAACTTTGAATTTCACTTAATTTTTCTTTTTCAATTAGTTTAGTTGCAGTATTATTATATTTTTGACAATTATTTTTATCAGTACAAACTCTAAATTGAAAATTTAATTCATTACATTGACTAAATTCAGTACAATTCCAATTTTGAGTACAACTATAAACACAGGCTTTGGTTTCAACTGGTTTTAAAAATTGTGTACCGCATCCATTCTCGTCAATACAATTATTCTTTTGTGTATTGTCAGCTAAACAAGTTCCTGGTTTGCAAACCCAATTTTCTTGACATGATGTGGCTAAGTCAATTGTATAATCATATTGTTTAGTATTTTTATCAATAGTAACTTTTAATGTGAAATTCTTTTTACCTAATGTGTCTGAATTACTTTTATAGTCAAATTCTCTTGTATTAATACTTAAATTTGAAAAATCAAAAAATAATGTGTCTTTAGTTCCATTAATTATATAATCAAAATCATTTATTTTTTGAACTTCATAATCTAAATTTGTATCCTCTGAAATAAATTCACCATTAATTTGACTAATTTCATACCAGTTCAAATTGTTTTCTAATAAATTACTTATTATATCATTAGAATAATTCACTGTATTTTCAATATTTTTTAAATTTGCAAATTTTAATTGAACGTCATCTAAAGTTAGTATAAACTCTGCACTAATTTTATTTTCATTTATATTGATTGTATTATTATTAAATACAATTGATGGATTTACTGAATCAAAATAAATTTCTTGTATTTTTAAGTTACCTAAAATAATATTATCATTATTAGATTCAATTGTATGCGATAATTTTGTTATATTCCAATCATATTCATCAATACTTACATTTACTAAATTGTTTAAATTACTATTTTCACTTATATTTATTATATTATTATATTTTTGTTGTATAATTGATGCTGGTACTATAATATTAAAAGAATTACTTTGATTAGATAAACTAAATTCATTTTGATTTACTATATTTAATATTTGTTCGTTTAATGTATTATTCGTTTGATTTAAATATTCATTAATAGTTAAATTTGAATTAAGATTTTTATAATTTTCAATGATTTGAAATTCATTTTCCTCTAAATTTAATTGACTTCCATTATAATTTAAAAAATAAGTAATGTTTGTTAGAGTTAAATTGTTTTGATCAAGAGCTGTAGTTTTGTTTCCTGTGATATTTAATGTAATTATTAAGTCTGGTTTAATTAAAATATTTCCTTTTAAATTATTTTTAAATGTATAATCTTTTATTTCTTCAAAACTTGATAAATTATTACTTCCAACAATTACTTTAACATCAAATAAATTTTGAACACTGCCTTTAAACACTATATCATCATCAAAAATTATTTCAATATGATCTGTTAATTTATTTATTTTATCTCCAATTAAAATTTCAACATCTAAAAATTCATTAAACAAAGCTTTAGAGTCATATACTAAATTTCCTGTTAATGATGGACTGTAATTTAAAAAAATCACTATACTCATCAAAAATGCTAGTATTATCACTACTTTAATTATGTTTTTTTGGCCTGTCAATATTAATAAAATTAGATTTTTCATTTATAAACGTATGCTTAATTATTTAAATAATAATGGTTTTATTATATTTTGGAAAAAATGTTAATTAAAAAAAAATCAAAAAAAGTATTAAAAAATAATACAAAAAATGTAAAAGAAAGTAAAAAATTAATTAAAAATAGTAAAAATGAATTTAATGATGATTTAGTAAATGAAAATTCCAATATTAAAGAAAATAAACCTAAAAAATTATTAAAAATAGGTAATTTAATGGATTTATTAAATATATTTTCAAGTAATTCTAATTCAAATAATCAAAATCAACCTAACTATGAGTTTGATTTTAAAACTCAAAGTGAAAATGAACATAAATCTAATTATATTGATTATAATAAAAAATTTAATTTAATTGAAAAGGCAAAAAGGTTTATTTTCAAAAAAAAATATAAGGATAATGAAATAGTTGAAAATAAAAATAAAAATTTTGAAAAAAATAAAAATATAGATAGTATTGAAATTTTAAAAGAAGAAAGTATAGAACATGAGGAAATTAAACAAAAAAATATTGAAGTAGATGCTCCTATTAAACTAATTAAAATTGATATGGATGGTTTTAAACCTAATATTGATGAAGTTGTTCAAGTTAATGAAGTGGGTGAGGATATACATTTACGTAGTGATATTATAAAAAAATTAACTGATTCTGGAATAGATAAAAATTTAGTTAATAATTTTGTTTCAAAATCTGAATATGAATCTTCGGGTTCAATAGATTTAAAAAAAGGTTTTTACAATTCAAGCCAAGAAAATAGTTTTATGTATAGTGCAAATAAATTAAAAAATATATATGATAATGCTGAAGGGGATTCACCGAGTTTTGGTATTCCTAAAATTAAAGAAATGTATACTGCCAATCAAGATAATAAATTTCCGGGCTGGGGTGTTATGAAGAATACTAATGATGGTGAAAATATAATTGAGAGATTTCAATTTAATGAAAAAAAACCAAAAACTAAGAAATTCGATAGACCTGATATTTAATTTATACTTCTTTTTTTTCAATATATTCTATTTCTTTATCAGTTATACTACATCCTCTTAATTTAGTTCCCCATAATAAAGAGTCTAATAATTGTTTTTTTGGTTGTTTTAATATTTTTTCAATTCCTTTTTCAATATAAAAATTAAATAATCCTAAATCATATGCAATTGTAACAATTTCACTGCTTCTTATTATTTGTATATTTTTAGTTAAAGATTTTAATTTTTTAATTTTTTCTTTATCCATTTGTATATTTCTTTTTAATTTTTTTTTAAGATGTTTTAAGAAACCATTTGGATTTTCTAATAATTCTCTCATAGCTCTTTCATCAATTGCTGCAGTAGCATTTTGATTAATTGCATGGGCAATAACACTAATTTCACCACTATGTATAATTTTAATTATTTGTCCATTACAAGAAAAAGATGTATTTGCTAATTGATCTATTTGATCATAAATTTGTTTTATATTTTTATCATTTGAAATAGTTAAAGTTTTATTTTGTACTTGATTAAAAACTTGTATTGCCTCTAATTTAAATCTTTTTATTTGTAATGGTTTTGTTATTATTTCATATTCAACTGCATTTGGTATAATAAATTCTCCATTAAATTGTTTTTTTAATTTTGGTAAAATCCAAAGTAAATTATTTAATGATAAATTAATAATTATACCTGCATCAAATATTAATTGTTTCATTTTATATTAAATATTTTTTTAGCATGATCTAGCCTTTTTTGAGTTTTTTGTATTTTTTCATCTAATACTATTTCAAAATTAGTTTTACCTAAATAATTATATAATTCCCATTGATTTAAACCAGTCATTTTACTAACTGTTTCAATACTTATTCCATGATCAACTAATTTAGAGCCTTTTTTTATTGTCGTTGAATTAATTATGTCTTGAATATAAATATTAAATTTATTATTATTTTTTAAAATTAAATTAAAAATTTCAACTATTTTATTTTCAAATTTATTGATATTATTTTTTTTTAAATAAGTGTACATTAATTTTAAATTATTATAATATTTACAAAATATGGTTTCTAAATTATTTGATTTTTTATTTTTTTGTTCTTTAATCATTTTTGCAATACAATATATTAGTGTAGAAAATTTTAAAATTATATTTTTTTGATATATACTTGAATCATGAATCATTTCATTTGACAAAATTAATAATTTTTCAGTATTAATATTATTATAATTGATTTTTTTTTTGATTATATTTTTTTCAAATTCTAATGTGATTTCATTTGTAATTCTTATCATATTATCAATATATGTCATATGTTTTTTGAGTATTTTAACTTTATAAATTATAAAGGATTATTTTTTATGATGGAAGATATAGATTTAAATAAAAAAGTTAAATTATTATATACTAATTATAGAGGTGAAACTTCGATTAGAAATATAATACCAAAAAAAATAGTTTTTATATCTAATGAATGGCATAAAGAAGAACAATGGTGTATTCTGGCATATGATTTAAATAAGCAAGCAGATAGGACTTTTGCATGTAAAGATATTAAAAAATGGTATTGAGTATTTTTATAAACTTTTAATTTTTCACTCTTTTATGTATACGATATTAGATTTTTACACCGATGAACCGGCGGGTTTAGGAGTTCCTCCTTTTTTAGGCACTTATCCTAGATATATTGCTGGTGCAATTATAAAAAATAAAATTAATCCTAATTATTTAACTGTTGATGATTTAAGATATTATAAAAAAACTATTGAATTAAAAAAAGAAATTAGTGAGGAAAAAAAAAATCATAAAACTGATATTTCAATTTATAATAGAACAAGAAGTTTGGATGAAATTGAAAAAATAATAAAAAATACTAAGGTATTAATTATTATTTGTGGAATTCATGTACCTGGAAAATATTTAAGTGCAATACCTGGAAATATTCATGAAGTTGAAAGATTAGCTTCTTATTTTAATTGTTTTAAAATTTTTGCAGGTCCTGCTGCAAGTGAACATGGTACTCAACTCGAGGGTGGAAAAAAAATTGATAAAAAAATATATGATTTTATTGATTCATTTGATTTTGTTTTACATGTAAATAAAGAACCATATTTAATTGAATTAATTAAAAAAATTGAATCGAATGGAGATATAAATAATGGAGATCAATTTTTACAAAGATATAATTTTGATGATTATAGAGAAGTTAGCTTATTAGGTTCGAAAATAGTAGAACAACATCCTCTTTTTCCTAAACGTGTTATAGTTGAAATTGAAACTGGAAAAGGTTGTTCAACAGGTAAATGTAGTTTTTGTACTGAACCATTAAAAAATAGAACTGAACATAGGGTAAAAAAAGATATTTATGATGAAGTTGTTGAATTTTATAAATTAGGTATTAGAAGTTTTCGTTTAGGAAAACAAAGTGATTTTTTTATGTATCAAGGTGGAAATAAAGATGAAATTGAATCATTATTAAAAGATATTTGGAGTGCATGTCCTGATATTGAAAATTTTCATATTGATAATGTAAGTCCAAGGACTATTGTAAAACATAAATGGGGTCGTGATATTACAAAACTTGCAGTTAAATATTTTACAGAGGGTAATATAACAGCATTTGGTGCAGAAACATTTGATCCAAAAATAATTGAAATAAATAATTTAAATAGTGAACAAAAAATTACAATGAAAGCTATTGAAATTGTGAATGAATATGGGTCTGAAAGAGGTCCAAATGGTATGCCAAAATTATTGCCTGGACTTAATCTTTTATTTGGTCTTCCTGGTGAAACTAAAAAAACACATGAAATTAATATGAAATGTTTAAAAAAAATATATGATGATGGTTTAATGTTGAGAAGAATTAATATTAGACGCGTAGTAGATTATGGTGGGACAAAATTAAGTGAAATGAAAAAAGAAATGTCAAAAACAAAGCGTAATCAAAAATATTATTGGAAATGGAGAAATGATATTCGTCAAAATATTGATAATCCTATGTTAAAACGAATTGCTCCAGAGGGTTTAATTTTAAAAAATTTAATTACTGAAATTTATGATGGAAATATAACTTTTGCAAGACATTTAGGTACGTATCCATTAATTGTTGGAATTAAAGGAAGAATTCCATTAAATAAAAAAGTGGATGTGAAAATTACAAAACATCAATTAAGATCTTTAACTGGTGAAGTAGTTAAAATTCATTAAAATAATTGGTTAAATTTATATTAAGATAATTATTATTTCTATTATGACTGAATATAAACAAGCAATTATAGTGATATCAAGTTTGAAATTACCTAAAGGTAAATTAGCAGCCCAAGTAGCTCATGGTGCAGTTGAAGCAGTTTTGAGATCTAATGATAAAATTGTAAAACCATGGAGACAAAGTGGTATGAAAAAAGTAGTTGTAAAAGTAAATGATGAAAAAGATTTGTATCGATTAAAAGCAACAGCAGATGAATATGGTATTAAAACTGCAATTATAACAGATGCAGGAAGAACTGTAGTTGAACCTGGAACGGTGACTTGTATGGGGCTTGGCCCAGATACTGAAGAAAATATTGATAGGGTAATAAAAGGACTTAGTTTGATGTAATTAAATATGTATATCAAATATAGAACAATATTTTTAAGTTAATTATTGAATCTTTTTTTAAAATGAAAAAATTAAAATTAGATTTTAATAAACGTGAAATATTAAATGGTTATTTTGTACAAGCATTAAACCAAACGTCATTTGCAGATGAAGAAGAGTGCAAAGATTTTTCTGAAAGGATATTTGTTGGGTTTAATGGTGGATTAGCATATAAATTATTTTTTGGAAATCAATTGAATTTACGATTGAATTTATCAGCGAAAGTTAGATTAGATTCTTTTGATAATGTAGTTTCTGTTAATAGTTTTTTTGAGGATTTAAAACAATATATTGGAGATATGCAGGGGGTTGCAAGAGCTTATGATTTGGATTTAGTTTCTATTGATGACAAAAGTGTAATAACACCCGCAAAACTGGATAGTGATTATATTTATAATTTTAGTTTAGGAAGTCCAAATATAGAAAATTTAGATGTTTTTAGAAGTTTTATGAAAATGGCAAATTATACATTTTATGAAAAAAAGCCTGAACTTTCATCTATTATGGAAAAACTAAACCAATTGCCCCAATAAATATAATTTATTTTAATTTTATTTATAAACAATTTAGTCTTTTTTTATCTTTTTTGACATTTATAAACAATGTTTGTTAAAATTGATAACATTTATAAAATGTCACCGCTTTGTGGTAATATTATTTAAAATATGTATATAAGAGGATATGAATGAAAAAATTAACGCATTTATTTGCATTTTTGATTATATTTGCAACATTAGTTTCAGCATTTAGTAATGCAGTACCTAATTTTGACAAAGAAAGTATAGAATTAAGTGATTTAAGTAATGGACTTAGAACATCTAAAGTTAATAGTCAGTTTAAAATTACAAATTTAGATTCAACAAATGTAAATATTGCACTTAGTGGACTTGTTTTATCAAATGCTAATGGTGAATTTTTAGCTATTGAATTAAATGGTGTAAATGCACAATTAGGAAATTTTGATGCTAATGGACAAAAATCAGTTGATTTTTTTATTGATTTATCAAATAATCCTACTTATGGTAAATATAATGGGACAATAATTGCAACAGATAGTAAATCTGAACAAACATTATTGCCAATTAGTTTAGATATTTCTAGAAATACACAATTTGATGTAAAGGCAATAACAAAAAAAATAGTAAAGGGTAAAACAAATACTATTGAATTTGAATTTATTAGTCAATCAAATTATGATACTCAAGTTGAAATTAATTTTAATAATTTATTAAAAACATCAAGTTTTTTTCCTTTAGATGTTGAAAAGAAAATAATTTTATTAAATAAATCTGAAGTGAAAAATTTAAGTTTTGAAGTTTTTATTAGTAATGATTTAGTTAGCGGTTTGTATAAATACGATTTAAATGTAGATCAGTCAGAATTTAATTTTAATAAAAATTATCAAATTTCAAATATTGAAGTAAGAGAAAAAATACAGGAATTAACAATTATACCTAATGAAATTCAAATTAATATTAGTGGATTAGAATCTGAATTTGATTTTAATTTCACTGTTAAAAATACTGGTGAATCAAATTTAGAAAATATTGGTTTAGATATTAGTTCTTTTGATTCATTTATTGAATATAGTAATTTTGAAACTAATTTTGCATTAAATGAATTAGAAAATAAAACATTTAATATTCATGCAAGTTCAAGTCGTCCAATAGATATTGATTTATTGGGTGAAATTAAATTATCTTTTAATGGTAAAGTGATTGAAGCAGATATTAAACCGATTCAAAGAAAAATGTTAAGAATTGATAGAGTAAAAGTAATTGTTAATGACAAATCAGATAGAATTAGAAATAGTGGAGAAAGATATTCAAAAGATATTAAGCCAGGTCAAGATTTTAGTGTAGAAATTAAAGTATGTAATGATTATGATAGTAATTCAGATATTAATATTGAAGATATTGCAATTAGTGCTATAATAAAAGATATTGATGATGGTAGTGATTTAGATGATGATGAGAAATCAGATTTTACATTATCAGAAGATGAGTGTGAAGTACGTTCAGTTAAATTTGATAAAGATCACATTCCTTATGATGCTGAAGATAAAACATTTAATATGTTTATTAATATTGAAGGTAGAGATGATTTAGATTATTTTCAAGAAGATAATTTTACAGTTAAATTAAAAGTAGATAGAAAAAATCATGATTTATTATTCAAAAAATTTTTAGTAACTCCAACTGTAGTACAAAATTGTTTTGATAATAAAGCAATTTCATTATCTGCATTAATATTTAATATTGGTGATAATGATGAAAATGGGCATGTTAGATTTTATTCAGAGCAATTCAATTTTGAATCAATAAAAGATTTCGATATTGATTATAAAAATGATAATGAATTTAGTGCTTTCACAAATTTTAATTTTCCAAATTCTGCATCCATTGGACAGTATAAATTTTTTGCAGAAGTATATAGGGATAATTATATAGTTGACTATAAAGAATTAGATATTTCATTAAATGATTGTTCAAATAATATTCAAACTGATCAAGATTTATATGAAAAGAATTTAAAATTATTAAATGAATTAAATGGTGTTGAAAATAATAATGATGATTTTATTAGTGAATATAAAAAATTATTATTAGAAAATCAAAACATAAATTTAGATAATGATTTACAAGATAATTTAAATAAATCAGAACAAAAAAAACAAACAATATTATTAATTATAGCAATTGGTGTTGTATTGATGTTAATATTTGGACTTATTTTATTAGTTTATATTTAAATTGAGGTACAATGAAAATAATAAATAAATTATTAGTTTTAATATTTTTTATATCAATTAGTTTAATTTCTGTAAATGGTGTATTTGAAAATGGTATGGATTATACTGTGGAATTACCTACAACTATTTATGTAAATGAGCCTTTTAATTTTACATTAAATACTTTAACTCAAAGCGGTTTTAATTTAGATTATTCAATAGTTGATTTTGGTACAAATGAATTAAAACATTATAATTTAAATAATATAAATCATGTATATCATAATAGTGGAATTCATAATATTACATTTATTTTAAAAAATAGTTTAGGTCAATATAAAATTAAACAAGAAACTATAAATGTAATTGATAGACCTAATGATTCAAATGAAATAATATATTCAGAATTGATTAGTAGATATATTAATAGTGGAATGAATTTTTTATGGAATGCTTTAATTTTAAATTCAAATGATGATTTTACTTATGAAAAATTTGGTTTAAATAAAGATGATTGGAATGTTTATCCTTTTTATCAAGGCGGTGATAAAAAACTTACAATTATTTTAAATGATGGTGATTTAATTAATTATCAAAATAAGAATCTTTATTTGCATGTTTTATTTCAAAAAAATGATAGTAATAATATTCCTAATGGGAAAATATATACTATTGTAACAAATAAAACACATAGTGATTTTTTATCATTAAATAATAATATTACTATTAATTTAAATGAAGAGGATTTAAGTTCATTTAACTTATATGAACAATTTTTAGATTTAACAAATAGTAATTTTATTGTAAATTATAAATGGAAATTTAATGGACTGGAAGTTAATGATATTATTTTTAATCCTCAATTAAATTATGGTGAAAATAGTTTTCAATTAGAATTAACAAATGTTTTAAATGAAGTAATTACAATTGATGGAAAAATTAATGTAAATCCTAAAAATCCACTTGAATTTGAATTTGTAAAATTACATAGAAATGATAAAAAAGAACGTTTTGATAATTCAGGTAGAGCCTATGATGATGATTTTAAAGTAGGGGATCAAATATCAGCTGAAGTTAAAATTTGTAATGTAAAAAATACAGATTTAGAAAATATAAGATTATATGGTGAAATGTTTAGAATTGATATTGATGAAGAAGAATTAGATATTGTAAAAAATGATTGTGAAACTATTGATATTGATTTTGATGAATCAATAATACCATTTGATAATAAAGAAGAAAGATCAAATTTCAATTTATATGCTAGTGTATTGGATAATGAGAGTTATTTTCATGAAGCAAATTTTACTATCAGAGTAAAAATAAAAAAAGATAGAGAAGAATTAATTATTGATAATTTATTTTATACAAAAGAAATAGATTTATGTTCATTTAATGGTATAAAAATAAATGGAGATTTAGTAAATGTTGGTAGTAGAGATATTGAAGACTTAACTTTACAATTAACTGATGATGATATTGAATTAAATAAAGAATTTAGTTTAGATGAAGGAGATGATCAATCTTTTAGTTTTAATTATAATATTAATAATAAATTAGGGGAACGTGATATTATTTTACAAGCATTTAATAAAAATAATAATGAATTATTGAAAAAATCAATTTCAATTAATGTAATTAAATGCTTAAATGATAATTCAAATATTGTTGATAATTCAAAGGATGTTAATAATATGAATAATGAATTAAAAAATAAGATTGATAAAATTAATTTAGAAATGGAATCAAAAAGAAATGAAATGGAAAAAAAATTATTAAATTTAAATTTAGAATTAAATAATATTAATATCAATTCAAATGAAGATTCATTAAATAGCAATATTATTGTAAATGAAATTCAAAATAGTACAAATAGTAAAATGGTTAATATAATTTGGTATATTTTTATCTTTTTTAGTATATTTATTTTAGGTTCTGGTATTTTTATTTTTAATAAATATAACAATTAAGCTTAATTTTATAAATCACAATTCTATTTTTTAATCAGAGGTGTACCAATTAAGTTCAAATACGATATAAATTCTCATCCTAATAAAAAATTTTATGCGGATAAGCAAGTGGATTATGCTATTTCGTTTTCTAAAGAAATATTGCCTGAACTTGAGAATTTTATTAAAACAATTGTAGTTTTTGGATCTTATTCAAAATATGATGTTAAAAAAATATCTGAAAATAATTGGAGTATTAATCATGATTCTCAAAGTGATATAGATATTTTAATTGTTGTTGATGATGTTAAATATGCATTAACTGCGGAATTTATACAAACATATAGGGTTGTAGTTGCAAATATATTGAGAAAACTTAATTTTAAAATTCATTTACAAACCTTAAAATTATCAAATTTTTGGGATTATGCAAAAAAAGGTCATCCAATTTTAGTAAATATATTAAGAACAGGTTATCCAGTTTATGATTTAGGTATGTTTGAGACTTTACAATATCTTTTAGAAGATGGTAAAATAAAAGGAACTGAAGAAATGATAAACGAATTTTATAAAAAAAGTTGTGCAGCAATGCATAATAGTTCAATAAAAATTATAAATGCAGTTGTAGATTTATATTGGGCTTGTTATGATTCATCTCAGGCAGCTTTAATGAAAATTGGTGAAATGCCAGGACTTCCACAATTAATTCCTGATTTATTACAAGTCAGATTTGTAAATTTGAATAAACTTGATGGAAAACATGTACATTTTTTTTCTCATTTATATGATATTACAAAGAAATTAGAAAAAGGCGAAATTGATAATATTTCAGGGCATGATTATGAAAATATCAAAGCAAATGCTATTGAATTTCAAAAAGTAATGAAAGAATTAATTTACAAAAACAAATAATTTTTAAATTTCATTTATATCCTAATTTTATGAAAGTTTTAATTATATCTACAAGCTTAAATAAAGATAGTAAAAGTAGAATTCTTGCAAAATATGTTAAATCTCGATTAGATTGTGATATTGAATTTATCGATTTATTTCATTTTGATTTGCCAATGTGTGATGCAGGGAAATGTTATGAATTTACTAATGTAATTGAATTAAAAAAACAAATTGAAAATGCAGATGGGGTGATTTTTGCACTTCCAATTTATAATTATAATATTAATAGCTCAGCAAAAAATGTAATTGAACTTGCAGGAAAATCTTTAAGTGAAAAATTAATTGGCATTTTATGTTCTGCAGGTGGTTCAAGTTCTTATATGGCACCATTATCATTTGTAAATAGCTTAATGTTAGATTTTAGATGTATTATTTTACCAAGATTTGTTTATTCAACATATAATGATATTAGTGGTAGTGAAATTATTAATGATCAAATAATTGAAAGATTGGAACTTTTCTGTACTGAATTTAATTATTTATGTAATAAATTGAATTAATTTTTTGATATTATTTTATTAATTTAACTTATATAATTTAGTATCAATTTTTGGGTTACTCTTTAAGTATCCTAATGCACCACATATTATTCCCATAGTTAAATCTCTATTATTTGTATTTGTTTGAATTCTATAGTCGTCAACAGGTCCAAAATGTAATTGTAAAATTACTTTGTATTCGTTTCTTTCAATTACATCTCCGTTAGGTGTAGATTCAACTATACCAGATCTCATGAAATCTGAAATGAATTCTTCTATCATTTCATCTTTTACTTCAGAACGCATTTTATATGTTTTATTTATTGAATCAAATATCATTTCTATAGATAAGTATTTTGACATATATTTATCGTATCATTTTTTTTTTATAAATTTTTATATTATAAAATATATAAAAAAATTAATAATTAATTAAATATAAAATTTTAATAAAAAAATTAATTTCTAACTGCAACCACTAGTAGAACCACAATCTTCACAAAGTGTACAACTTCCATTTCTTTTTACTCTCATACTACCACAAGAACCACATGCTTCTCCAGTATATCCTCTTGATTTGGCAGTATTAATTTTTTTAAAAAGCATTTCGTTTCTAGTCTCTTCTACATTTTTTCTATTAGAAAAACTATCTAGTGTTTTATGTTTATCTCTTGGATCATCTTCATGTTCTATAATGTCTAGTGGTTTTCTTTTAGGTTTTACATGAATTAAATCATCTCTACCTAAATATTCATAGCCTAGAACACGAAATACATAATCTAATATTGACGTAGAATTTTTAATATATTCATGTCCAGTTACTAAACCTGCCGGTTCAAATCTAGTAAATGTAAACTGTTCAACAAATTCTTCTAAAGGAACACCAAATTGTAGAGATTTACTTATTGCAACTGCAAAACAATTTATTAGTGCTTTAAAGGCAGCACCTTCCTTATACATGTCAATAAAAATTTCACCTAATTTTCCGTCATTATATTCACCAGTTCTTAAATATATTTTGTGACCTGCAACAGTTGCTTCTTGAACAAAACCACCTCTTTTTCTCGGCAACTGATTTGCTTTCATTGTTTGAATTTGTTGTTGAATTGCTGCTGAATCAACTGTTTCATCAATATCTTCTTCAGATAAATTTAAATTGTATTCACTTTCAAAAACAGCAGTATTTAATGGTTGACTTAATTTACATCCATCTCTATATAATGCATTTGCTTTAAGCATTAATTTCCAACTAGCTTCATAAGCATCTAAAATATCTTTAACACTAACTTCTGAATCCATATTAATTGTTTTACTAATTGCACCAGAAATAAAAGGTTGAACTGCTGCCATCATATTAATATGTCCATAAGTGTCAATATATCTATTACCTTTTTTTCCACATTTATTTGCACAATCAAAAACTGAATAATGTTCTTCTAATAAGTATGGAGCATCTTCAACTGTCATTGTTCCAAAAACATATTCATTTGCAATATCAACTTGTTCTTTTGTAAATTTTAATTCTTCTAGTAAATCAAACATTTCAGAATTTAATTGTTCATCACTAAATCCTAATTTTTTTAAAAATTCTTCACTTAAAATATTTTTATTCATAACAAAACTCAAATCAAATGCAGTTTCTAATTGTTTTTCAATAAGTTCTAATTTTTCTTCATCAAATCCTTTATCTTTTAAAATTTTATGATTTATGGTTGGACAACCCACTAATGTTTGATGACCTATACAATATTTTTTAATATCAATAATTTGATCTTTTTCATAACCTAAAGTTCTCAATGCTTTAATAACTGAATGATTTACAATTTTAAAATAACCACCGCCTGCAAGTTTTTTATATTTAACAATTGCAAAGTCTGGCTCAACTCCTGTAGTATCACAATCCATTAAAAGTCCAATAGTTCCGGTTGGTGCAATAACAGTTACTTGTGCATTTCTAAATCCATATTCTTGTCCAAGTTCAAGTGCATTATCCCATGAATTTCTAGCTTTTTGTAAAATATTATTTGGACATAAATTTTCATCAATGCCAACTGGAGTAATTTCTAATTTTTCATACTCTTCATTTGAAACATTATATGCAGCACGTCTATGATTTCTAATAACTCTTAACATGTCATCTTTATTATGTTCATATCTGTTAAAAGGTCCTAGATGTTTTGCGAGTTTAGCAGATGTTTCATAAGCAGTTCCACACATTATGGCACTAATTCCTCCAGCTATACTTCTAGCTTCATCACTATCATAAGAAATTCCTTTAACCATGAGTAATGTCCCTAAATTTGCAAAACCTAAACCTAATGTTCTATATTCCCAACTTCTTTTTGCAATTTCATCACTTGGAAATTGAGCCATAGTAACTGAAATTTCCAAAACAATTGTCATAAGTTCACATGCATGAGCAAATTTTTCTTCATTAAAATGTCCACTATCATTAATAAAATGAATTAAATTAATACTAGCTAAATTACATGCAGTATCATCTAAAAACATATATTCAGAACAAGGATTACTTGCATTAATTCTTCCATCTTTTGGACATGTATGCCATTCATTAATTGTCGTATCAAATTGAACACCAGGATCTGCACAAGCCCAAGCAGCTTGTCCAATTTTATCATAAAGCCATTTTGCTCTTACAGTTTTTGAAATTTTTCCATCAGTTCTATTTTTTAAATTCCAATCTAAGTCTTTATGAACAGCTTCATAAAATGAATTTGGTATTCTTATTGAATTATTTGAATTTTGTCCACTAACTGTAGAATATGCTTCACCTTCAAAATGATTATCAAACTCGGGAGTTTCAAATTCAGTTATTCCTTGATTTGCAAGTTTTAAAACTCTATCAATATAATTTAAAGAAATATTTTGTTCAATAGCTTCTTTAATTGCTGATTTTAATTTTGGATTTTTTTCTATATTTGAATTTGAACTTGCTTCTTTTAATATTTTTTGTAAATGATATTTTGAATTTTTTGAACCAGTAATTAAATTAGCAACTTTTTTTTCTTCATTTGCTTTCCAATCAATAAATTCAATAATTTCTGGATGATCCAAATCAAGACAAACCATTTTTGCTGCACGTCTTGTTGTACCACCTGATTTAATTGCTCCAGCTGCCACATCAAATATTTTTAAAAATGACATCATACCTGAAGATCTTCCACCACCTGATAATTTTTCAGACTGACCTCTTAATTGTGAAAAATTTGAACCAGTTCCAGAACCATATTTAAATATTCTTGCCTCTCTTGTACAAAGGTCAAATATTCCACCTTGATTAACTAAATCATCTTTAACTGATTGAATAAAACAATTATGTATTACAATTCCATTTCCAAGAAATTTTGAAGATTCTGTTTGAATATCATAAACATCTTTAATGCCTTCAGATTCAATTGAAATAATTGTTTCTTCTCTTATTAATGGAAGTGTTTTTGATTTTGTTATAATTTTATTTAATAATTCTAATTTTTCGGTTTTTTGAGAACATATAAAAGAAATTTGTTCTTGAAATTGTTCTCTTGCACTACCATAAGATACTATAACTTGATTAACATCTTTTCGATTTTCTCTTTTATCACTATATTTATTAATTCTACAATAAATACCTAATGAATTTAATAATTGTAAAACTCCAAATGAAAGATTTTCTGAAATTGTAGTTAAACACACATCTCCTGAATTTCTATTTTCATCTTTTCTAATTCTGACACAACCATCTGCTTGAAATAAGGCTTTTAAAAATTCTCTTTTTTCTTGTGGTGACCCATTAATTATTTTTTGAGGTACTTCTGCATTAAATGAAGATTTTAGTAAATCATAGTCTTCAATTAATTTATGTATTTTTTTACCTGCTAAATGAATTCTTTTACCATCTAAATTTTCGTTTTTTGTTTTAAATTTACTAATCCAAAAATTAACTTCTTGTCCAAATACTTCTTGAATATCATTTATTATTGATTCAAATTCTTCTTCTTTAATAGAAATAATTTCCAATCTCATTACATTTTCATAAATTCCAACTGATCCGTCTCCAACTATCCAACCGGCTAATCTTGCTTTTGCTAAATCATCACTAAATACATTTTTTTCTTTAATATCTAGAATTAATGGTTGTTGTAATTTGTGACCTAATTTTACATCTTTTACATAATTCCAGTTATAATTTCCACCATTTTTTTTTCTTTTTTGTGATGATAGCACTAAATGATCTTGAGTTAATTTAATATAATTTCCATTTTTTAATTGAATTTTAAACACTTCTTTTTTTCCATTGTTTTTGATTGCAAGAACTTTTACATATTTTTCTCCATCAAATACTTTTATATTAGTTAAATTATTTTCAACTATATCTCCAATATACATTGTACCCTTATCAGTATACACTTGTGTATAATAATCCGCACATGCATGCGGTTGAGGTCTTGAATATGCATCCTCAGATAATTTAATTTCACCTGTTTCATGTTCAGCATAATAATGTCCTTGTGCACTTCCAGAAATATTATATGCCCATTTAAGTCCCGTATTAAACCATTGTGGACTATTTGGTGCAGCGATTTGATGTAATAACATATATTGTATTTCTTGTTCAAAATTAATTGCATCTTGTTGCGTATCAAAATAATTATATTTTTCTCCCCAATGTCTCCAACATCCAGTTAATCTTTTTATTGGTTGAGTAATATCTGTTTCTGAACCTGTAATTATATTTGAAAATTCATCTTTAATTTCATTTTGATTTTCATCATATTGTGGAACTCCACTTTTTCTAAAATATTTTTGTGCCATTATATCTACGGCAACTTGCGACCATTTTTTTGGAGCATGAATATTATTTATTTCAAATAATATAGAACCATCTCTATTTTTTATCACACTTGATCTGTTTTCAAATTCAACAGTTTCAAATGGGCTTATATTATCACTACAAAAAACTTTTTTAACTTTTATACCAGTTCGTTTTGTTTCAATACTTTGTTCCATTCAATTCACCTTTAATAATATTAATTCTTGATTAAATTTATCTAAATCATCAAAATCTTTGTATACTGAAGCATATCTAATATATGATATTGGATCTAAAATTTTTAATTCTTCCATTACATATTCACCTAATGTCTTAGATGAAATTTCATTTTTAAAATTATTTCTTATTTTATTTTCAATGTTTTCAATAATTTTTAATATTTGAATTCTTGTTATTGGTCTTTTATTACAAGCAATCAAAAAACTTTTTTCTAATTTTTCTTTAGTATAATTTTCTAATTTTCCACTTTCTTTTTTTACACTAATTAATAATTCTTGAATTTTTTCATATGTAGTAAATCTTTCTTCACAATTATTGCATTCTCTTCTTCTTCTAAAACTATTTGATTCTGTTTCTCTTGTTTCATTTACTTTCAAATCATCTGAATTACAATGTGGGCATTTCATTTTTTTATTTTTTATTTGTTTTTTATTTTACAGAGCTAAAGCTAATTTAGTATTTTTTTCTGGTTTAAAAATTTATTAACTCCCCGTATATTGTGTTATTAATATTTGCTGTGACACTATTCCTAGTGTGTATTATTTTTATAGATACATTTGCTTTATAATGTTTTGTTTTATCTGCTTAGTGAATTATATTGTTTTTTTGTTTTTATATATTCATTAAATTCAAATGTAAGGAATTAACGTTCGAACTCTTTTTACAAAAAAAAAACAATTTAGTTTTTTTAATTAATATAATTAACAAATATTAATTTTCAATTATTTGATTTGCAATTTCATTCAAATTAATTGCAGTATAATTTGGAGTTCTTTTAAATCTTTGTTGAGATAAATTATCTATTGTTTTTGCATTTGAATATTTAGTTACTAATCCAGTTTGTAATCCAAAATTATAACCGCATTCAATATCCGATTCCATATCTCCTATAAAAAAGCTTTGAGAAATATCAATATTTTGTTGAGTTGCTATTTGTTCTAATAAACCTGTATTTGGTTTTTTATCTGGACAATTATCACTTCTATGATGTTCACAAAAACCATATCCAGTAAATTCAATTCCATATTTTTTATATTGTTCTATAACACTTTCAAAAATTTCATTTGTTTGATCTAAACTTAATTGACCTTTAGCAACCCATGGTTGAGAAGAAATCATATGAAATTCATATCCTGCACTTTTTAATTTATATAATCCTTCTAATGTATCTGCAAAAAGAATTTCATCCGTTGGAATTACTTCTGGATATTTAGAATTGTCAACTAAAGTACCATCTTTATCTAAAAAAACAATTTTTTTTTCTTTAATTCCTAATAATTTATTCATATAAGATTTTAAAATACAATTAACTGCATTTTCACTTCCATCAGTATTAATAATTACAGAATAATCTACTAAATCAAATGCTTCAATATAACTTTTTCTAAGTTCAGCAATTCTTTTTGGATTTTCAGATGTACTTAATTCTATTCCTTGAGTTTCTTTTCTTTTTAAAATTCTTTGATATGCAGTTTCAGGATCACAAATTAAGAGTAATGCTAAATTGTGTTTGGGATAAAAGGAATGATAATCACGAATATTTATCATTGGACATTGTTCTGTTTGTTGATAAACCATTGTAGAAATCCAACTTCGATCAATGAGGATAGTATCCTTTGGGTGATTTTTTATAGTTGGCATTACTTTATGATGTAAATCAACTTTTCTGGATAAAACATAATGATCAAATTCTAATTGAAGATCTCTGTCTTCTCTATTATGATATTTTTTAATTTCATCTCGCATATGACCGGGTTCATTAAATGTGTGACTTTGAATATTGAATGTTGAAAGATAAGATTGAATAAAATTAATTGCTGTACTTTTACCAGCTCCACTTATTCCTTCAACTAAAACTAAATTACTCATTTTCTAAGACCACTTGAACCTAAGTGTGCAAATGATTTATACAAACTAGAATGATCATCTCTTAAATACATTTTTTTTTGACTTTTTTCTTTTGGTATACTATCACAAATTTTAACTAAATCCCATTCATTTGGATGTGCATAAACAGGATAATTGGTATCTGAATCATAAATAAAAATTACATTTAAATCTATACCTAATTCTTTTGCACATAGTGCGCGATGAATACCATCAAGTAAACACGGTATTTTTATTTTATATGAATTTTCATATGATAATTCATCTTTTTGTGGAATGAACTTAACTTCTCTTTCTGATACTTCAACTATAGGAGGTATTAATGTTTGACGCTCCCCATCTTTATTTTCTAATATAAGACCAGAACTTAATCTTAATGTATCAAAACCAAATCTATTTAATATATATTCTCTTAAGTTTTTTTGAAAATCCAAATTAGCTTTTAATGCATATAAACTTGTTGGATTAATTTCACCCATACCGACATTACGTAAACTAATATTTGCATTTTTGTAAGGAAATTGAGTATCAGATTTTAACATAGGGGATTTTCTAACTTCTTCAATAACTTGATGCATTGGAATCTCACTATATATACTTAAATTCATTTACTAACCTCTTTTTTATTATTCTTTTTTTTTTATTTTTTACTTCTAAATAAATCATAACCTTCTTTCCAAATATGTTCTGGAAACATTTCTTGATTATAATTTATTTTTGATGCTAATTGTGGTGATAATCTTTTTACACCATCTACAATTTGATGAACAGTTTTTACATAACTAATATTTCCGGTTTCAATATTCGCTCTTATTCTTGCAATATATCCAATTTGTTCTAATGACCAACTGTGTGCTGCTCTACATAATTGACCAAAGGCAACAACTTTTTGTGCAGCATGGGGATTTTCTTTTGCTGCTTTTCTAAATAATTCATTATTTTTATTCATTAATAATTCATATCTTGAATTTATATCAAAATGATTAAAAATTTCAACATTTTCAAAACCGTGAACTGTTGTATATAATTGATTAGATCTTGCTCCTTTTCTATGTCTAAACATATCTCTATAACCATGATATGGCATAGTCATTTCAGTAAGCATACCACCATGACCACCACTTTCATGTAATTGATCAAATTTATTTCTATGTTCGTGAGTTCTATCTAAAATCCATTTAACATCTTTTTCTTTTAATTGTTCTATTAAATCATCAAAAGAAAAATCACTATATTTATATGCAGCCATAACTGCAGATCTTGTATCTTCTCCTCTTGAATGTACAAAGCTTGGTGAATAAACTCTTCCAAATTTTTGTTCAGAGTGCATGACAATATAATCTAATCGTGTAGCTAATTCTTTTCTAAAGTCCGTATCTAACTCATATTTCCATTCATCTTTTTTAATATGGGATTGATCTCCTAATAAAACAGGTGAGATTTTTTTTGTTTCAGTCCAAATTTGATTACCAAAACTTTGGGCTTCTATTAAAGGACTAGTTAATAATGTTGTAATGATTTCTTCACATGTTCTACCATCAATCATAAAACCTAAACTTGTTCTAGTTGAACCAGGTAAATATACTCTACTTCTATCAAGAACAAATTTTTCAAGTTGTCCCATTACATACTCATCACTATTTATATTTTCATAAGCCTGTGATTTTAATTCTTCTATTAATGTGTCAGTTTTTACTAATTCTGGATCTTTTTTTTTAGCACGATTAAATAATTTTTCACCATGCATATCTAATACTGAGTCTCGAGTTAAAAATTCTCTTATTTGATCAGTTTCTTCAGATTTAAATACTGCATTTGCTAAATATTTAGTTGCATTAAGATATTCTGTATTTAATTCTTTTAAATGTTCTATAATTTCATTTGAACAAGATAAGTTTTGAATGTCTGGATCTACTAATGCCATATCTAATGTATCTTCAAAAGAAATATATCTTGATGACTTAACTTGAGGGTGGGCTAAAGGATGTCCAGTAATTAATTTTCCACAAATGTCTGAAATTCCTTCAACACATCCAAAAATAGAATTCATTTCTTTTATTGAACTGTGACCGTGCGCAAGAACCCATTTTTTAGAAAAGTTTCTTGTTTTTTTACTAATTTTTAATGAACCATCTTCATTTCTAAATGTTTTCATTAATTCTGGTAAATGTGGTAATAGTGCTTTAGCTTCTGTATTTTTTTGTTTATCAACAAATTCTAATACTCTTTCTTGAAGTGGTTGATTGCTTCTTGAATATGCTGAAATTAATGGGGCTAGTTCTTCACCTGCAACTAATTGTTGTGGATAAATTAAACTTACATTACTATGTGGAGCTGTAAAAAGAAATGATCTTAATAATTCAGTTTGCTCAGTGGAAAAATTCTTCATTTGATAATTCATATATACACCTTTTTTATTTTAAATGAGTTCAAATTTATTATAAGTATTTTGTAATTTTAAAATCTATATTTTAAATTTAATTTTTTATTCTTCAAATAATATTTTAATCATTGGATTAATGTCATTTTTATAACCCATCATTCCTGCAGATAATCTATAAAATTCTTCATTTCTTAATGCATTCATATTTTCTACTTTTTCAATTTCTCTAGATTTTAAATAAACCATTTTTTTTTCAGGGTCATATGATAAAGTATATTTTCCTGATAGAATTAAAGATTCAAAATTATTTGGTTTTAATTTTTTAACTTGATAAGACAAAAAAGGAGATTTGTTTGTATTAGATATAGGTTTAATTTCATTAGCAAGAATATCAACTAAAAATCCTTGAAATAATCTTCCACTAGGATATTTTCCAATTAATTCTAAATTATTTGTTAAATGAAATAATCCTGAATGAGTTAAATAACCTCTATATTCATCAGCGTGTGATAAGGTATGTTGAATTATTCTTTGTTTAATTATATTTTCATCCATACTATTTATTTTGGTTAATTATTATATAAAGTTATTTTATGTAATAAATTATATAGATAAAATCATATACTATAATTATTAATTATTTTTTTTCAATAATTTTGCTAGAATTAAATAACCAACTAGTGTTAAAAAATTTCCAATTACAAATGCAAATTCACTAAGTGGTATAAATAAAAATGATATATTGCTAATTAATAAAAATACAAAACCTAAAAATGCAACTTTTATTTTTTTTCTATAATAAAATTCAACTATAAATCCATAAAAAATTGTGGAGAATACATAAAATAAAACAATTTTATTTATTGCAGTTATTTGTGCTAATACTACTAATACAAATAATAGTAATAATAATCTTCTATTTCTAATTTCAAATGTTAAATATATGAATAATAATAAACCACATATTGTAAATAATGAAAAGAAAAAATAACACATGCTACTTAATTGAAAATTCGATGTAATTACTGTATTTAAAGTATTTAATGGAGAAAGTAAATGATCTTTTGATTGTTTATTTAATACAATTAATAAATTAATTATAAATTGTGTAAAAAATGCTAAACAAAAAAGTCCAAATGATAATGTAAATGTTAATAATTCTTTCTTTTTAATTAATTTATATGCTCGATATGATCTTAAAGCAATTAAACCTGTAATTAGAATAAATATGATTTCAAATATAATTCCATATGTTTCAAACCAAGCAGGACCTAAACTAGTATATACCATTTATACTGATTTTTCGATTTTTATTTTTAAGCTTTATGCAATATTTGTCTAGTTTTTTATTAACTATGTTTTCTTTATAGCTTTTATAAATTATAATATATTACTTAATATTAAGATTTTAAATATCTTAAGCCTCCAAAAAAAACCCTTTTCTCTCTTTCTTTTTTTTTCTTTTATTTTTTATTAGAAATGATTAAGAATTTGGGTAATATCAGAGATTATATTTAATATTTTGCCACTATTGTATAAAATTATAATATAAATATTTAAAAAGAAAGAAAAACGTGTTAAAATATGAGTAAGAAGAGAGAAAAGTTACAAGTAATCTTTGATATATTAAAATCCATCATGGATAAGGGTGGAAAAATTAAGCCTACTCATTTAATGTATAAAAGTAATTTAAGTCATACGATGATGAAAGAATATTTGAATGAATTAATGTCTAAGGGATTTATATCAGAAGAATTTCAAAAACGTGGTAAAAACTATATTTTAACAGATAAGGGATATAAATATTTAACTGAATATAAAGTTGTTTTAAGTTTTTTAGAGAATTTTGGTCTTGGACAAAATTAATTAAAACACTAATTTTATAATAAACTATTTTTGCAATATAATATGAAATATGAAATTATGGCTCCAGTTGGGAGTTGGGAGAATTTAAATGCTGCATTAAATGCAGGTGCTGATTCAATTTATTTTGGAATTGAACAGTTAAATATGAGAGCTAGAAGTTCAATTAATTTTACTATTGAAGATTTAAAAAAAATTGCTCAACAATGTAAAATAAAAAATGTAAAAACCTATTTAACTCTAAATACAATAGTATATAGTCACGATATAGTTTTAATGAAAGAAATTGTAAGTTGTGCAAAAAATAGTGGGATTGATTCTGTTATTGCTTCAGATTTAGCTGTAATCAATTATGCAAATGAAATTGGATTATCTGTACATATTTCTACTCAAGCAAATGTTACTAATTTTGAAACAGTTAAATTTTTTTCAAAATTTGCTGATGTAATTGTACTTTCAAGAGAATGTACTATAAAACAAGTAAAAGAAATATGTGATTTAATAAAAAAAGAAAATATATGTGGGCCAAATGGAAATTTAGTTGGAATTGAAATTTTTGTTCATGGTGCATTATGTATGGCAGTTAGTGGTAAATGTTATTTAAGTCTACATACTGCAAATTCTTCTGCTAATCGTGGTGCTTGTAAACAAAATTGTCGTCGTACATATACTGTTAAAGATGAAGAAGGAAATGAATTAAAAATTGATAATGAATATATAATGTCTCCAAAAGATTTGTGTACAATTGATTTTTTAGATAAAATAATTAATGCTGGTGTAACTGTTTTAAAAATAGAGGGCAGGGGAAAATCAGCAGACTATGTAAAAGTTACAACTGAATGTTATAAAGAAGCTTTAAATTCTATATTGGATGGGACATTTAATATAGAAAAAATAGATAATTGGAAAAAAAGATTATCTGGTGTTTATAATAGAGGATTTTGGGATGGTTATTATCTTGGACGTCATTTAGGTCAATGGCATAATCAAAGAGGCAGTATTGCGACAAAAAAAAAAATATTAATCGGTATCTGTACAAATTATTTTAAAAAAACCAATATAGCTGAATTTAAAATTCATTCTGATTCAATTAGTAAAGATGATAATATTATGATAACTGGTCAGACCACTGGCGTTATTGAAAATAAAGTTAATGAATTAATGTTAAATGAAAAATTTGTTGATATTGTAAATAAAGGAGATGTTTTTACTACACATATAAATGAAATAATTAGACCAAATGATAAATTATTCAAGGTGATAAATATTGATTAATATAAATCATTTAAGACGAAAATGCATAGGTTGTAATGCATGTGTTGAAGAAGCTCCTAATTTGTTTATTATTGATGAAAAGGATGGGAAAAGCAATTTAATTGATTCTAAACAAAATAAAGATTTTTTTAATAAGGTTGAAACTGAAGATGAATATGAATCAGCAAAAAATGCTGAATTATCATGTCCAGTTAATATAATAAAAGTAAGTAAGAATTAAATTTATAAAGAATGAGCTATACCTATTATTATATTTCTAGTTAGGTAATCTTTAAACTAGACTTAAGAGGATTTAAAATGTCAGGATATGATGATGAGTTTGAAAATTTCAGTGTAGATGATTTATCTAATGAATTAGATAAAGCAGATAGTGACGGTAAGTCTTCTACTATAGTAATTAAAAATAATAATGAAAAAAAAAGTGAACCTCAAGGTCCACTTGCAGGTAAAGAAGTATATCAAGAACCTAAAGATAATTCAAATAATCAAAATAATGAAAACAATTCAAAAGAAGTTGAAAATGTAATTAATAATCCTATTTTTGCATTAAAATGTACTGCCAATAGAGAAGAAACTGTGGCTGATTTTTTAACAGCAAATGCAAAGAGAAAAGAATTAAATATTTTTTCAATTATTATTCCACACGGAATTAAAAGTTTTATTTTTATTGAAGCTTCTGACAAATATGAAGTTGATAAGGCTGCATTTAGAATACCATATGCAAGAAATGTATTGCCAACACCAATTTCTGAAAAAGAAGTTTTACATTTAATATCTACTGAGAAAAAAGAAGTTGACATTAGAAAAGGAGATATAGTAGAAATTATAGCTGGTCCTTTCAAAAAGGAAAGAGCAAAAATTACAAGAGTAGATTTATTTAAAGAAGAAGTTGTAATTGAATTGCTGGATGCAGCAGTTCCAATTCCAATGACTCGTAGAATAGAAGATATTAATGTAATAAGACGAGATTAATTTTTATTTTTTTTATTTAAATTTTTATTTTCTAATTAATTTTATAAATATAATAATTTTTTTGAAATTATGTATACTTTAGTTTTTTCTGATAGGGATGGGACTATAAATTTAGATAAAAATTTTTATTTAGGTAGTAGTTCTAATTGGCGTGAACAAGTTAGTTTTTTAGATGGTGTTGTGGATGGAATTAAATTAATTAATCAGATTCCAAATTCACGGTTTTTTATTTTAACTAATCAATCTGGAGTTGCACTTGAAGGAGGAAATTTTGATAATTTAACCTTTGAGAGAATGCATGAAGTAAATAGATATATTTTAGATAAATTAAGAGATGAAGAAGCTTTAGTTGATCATTATTATGCATGTCCATTTGTTGATTCTAATTATGTAAAAAAAGCACTAGAAAAAGGAAGAAGAGTAGATCAAAAATATATTAGAGAAAACTGTCTTGATTTAAAACCAAATATTGGTATGATTGAAAAAGCATTAACTGATTTAAATGTAAAAAAAGAAGATTGTAAAATTTATATGATTGGGGATCGTTTTTCTGACGTTCAAATGGGTTTAAATATTGGAGGAACTGGAATTTTAGTTGAAAGTTATAAAACAAGAGAACTAGGAGATAGACAAAAAGTTGAACAATTAAAAGGAGATATTTTTATTGCAAAAGATTTTTTGGATGCTGCAAAATATATTTATAATAATTCTAAAAATAATATTTAATAAAAAAATAAATTTTATTCAATAAAGTCAATACCTAATTCTTTTTCCATATCGTGTTTTTTAGTTGTTGACTTTCTTACTTTATTTCCAAATATTTGACTACTATTTACACCAACTACAATTAACATTACTCTTAATGTACTTTCTAAATCTTTACTAATTTGTGCTCCCCAAATAATTCTTGCATCTTCATCTAGTTTTTGTGAAATTGTTTCAACAACTTTTCTAGCTTCATCTAAAGTCATATCTGGACCGCCGCTAACATTAATTAAAGCACCACTTGCTCCACTAATATCAACATCTAAAAGTGGATTATTTATTGCTTTATCTACTGCTTCTTGAGCTCTGTTTTCATTATCACTTTCTCCAACACCAATAAGTGCAATACCACCATTACCCATAACTGTTCGAATATCTGCAAAATCTAAATTAACTAAACCAGCTTTTGTTACTAATTCAGCAATTCCTTTAACTGAGTTTGTTAGAATTTCATCAGCAACTTTAAATGCTGTTTGTAAAGGTAAATCAGGAGCTAATTCTAATAATTTATTATTTGGAATAACAATTAAAGTATCAACATAATGTTCCATTTTTTCAAGGCCCATTATAGCATTTTCATGACGTCTTGAACCTTCCATTAAAAAAGGAACAGTTACAACACCAACAGTTAATGCTCCTGCTTTTTTAGCAAATTCTGCAATAACAGGTGCCGCACCAGTACCAGTACCACCACCCATACCACATGTAATAAAAATCATATCTGATCCGGATGTAATTTCTTTTAATTCGTTTTCAGATTCACGTGCAGCTTCTTCACCAACTTTTGGAACTGAACCCGCACCAAGACCACGTGCAATTTCTTTACCAATTAAAATCTTTTTTTCTGCAGTAGTATATAATAAATCTTGAGCATCAGTATTTATTGCAATAGTTTGAATTCCATAAATACCAACTTCACTAATTCTATTAATAGTATTATTTCCACCACCACCTATTCCAACAACTTTAATTTTAGCTTGTTGTCTTTTTAGAATTGTAGCTAATTCATCATCAATTGAAGTATCATATTTAGGTTCAGTCTGAATTGATTTATTTAATAATTCAGTCTGATTTTGATCTTCTTCTACTTGTTGTTCAATCTGGGCTTTTGCCGACGAAATAAAACTATCCATTACCATCCTCTTTTAATACAGATTTTGTTTTTATCATATTAATAAATATTTTGTAAGTGTACAATATAAATAAAATAAAAATAGTTAAAAAATAATTATTTTTTAAAACTATAATTTATTTTTTCAATTTCAATGGATTCTTTTACGTATTTTTCAAATTCATCTTGAAATTGTTTTGGAAGTTCTTTTTCATTTATTGTAAAATTAATAATATTATCATTTAATTCCACACTAAACATTTCTTCATTAAAATTTAATCTATTAATAACCAAGGCAATAAATTGATTTTTTTTATCTTCCACTTTTCCTAATAATTCTATTTTATAATTTATAATTTCACCAGCATAAGGATGGTTAAAATCTAACATAACAATTCTATTATTTACAAATTTAACAAATGCAGGTTTTTCATTATACATAATTTGATCTCCAATTTGTACATTAACTTTATTTGCCTTAAATTGATTAAATGGAACTGATGCCAAATTATTATTTTTTTCTCCAAAAGCCTCTTTTGGTTCCAATTCTAATTCAAAAGATTCTTTTTCATCTTTATCACTTAAATTTTTATCAATTCCATTCAGAATATTATTTTTTCCAATACATACTGTAACTGGTCCATATTTAAATTCCTTTGAAAAAATATTTTGCTTTTTTGCAATTTCTTCTATAGTTGTATCAATACAAAAATTATTAGATTTTAAATAACCCGTATAATTTAATTTTACAAAATCTCCTTCATTTAATTTCACTTTTACACCTAATTTGAGTGAAAATGAATCTTTTATAAGTTTTAAGGAAAATTATCTATATTTTTTATTATACATAATATTTTTAAAGTCGGTTAAATCTTTCCAAATTGAATTAAATAATTATAATGATATATAATTAAAAATAAATGATATATAGAAAAAAATTATAATAAAAAATTATAAAAATATATATTAAAAAAACAAAAAAATAAAAATAGGTAATAAAAATGGCACTTATGGGATTCGCTTTTACAAAATTTGATGCAACAAGACTTAGTAGTCCGAAAGGAAAAATTACAATTAATCATGATATTAAAATTGAAGATTTAAAATATGCAAATGTTCAAGGTCATGGTCAAACTAATAATGGTTTATTAGTGGAATTTTCTTATACAATTTCTTATAAGCCTTCCATTGGGAAAATAAGATTAGAAGGAAATTTTATTGATATTATAGATAATTCAAAAGAAGTTGCGGATGAATATAAAAAAAATAAAGAAATGCCTCTTGAATTAAGAGAACAATATTATAATTTAATTAATAGTAAAAGTTTAGTTAAATCAATTTTTTTAAGTGAACAAGTTGGATTACCATCGCCTATCAATATGCCGAAGTTAAAATTTAATAAACCAGAAGAAAGTGATGATAAGGCAAGTGAGAGTCCAAAATCAACAAAAAAATAATATTAGGTAATTAAATGTGTGTTTTGAAATATACACATTTCAATTTAATATATATTATAATTTAATTTCTTTTTTTAATAGTATAATAATTAATATTAATATATAATTTATTAAAATAAATAAGAAGTGAAACAAAATAAATTAAAAAAATAATAAAATGTCAAAAGAAATACAGTTGGATGTAATTGCATCAATTGAAGATGATGTTAATAAGGGTATAGTTAGAATAGATTATAATTTAATGAAACAAATTGATATTGAAGTTGGCGATATTGTTGAAATTGAGGGTACGAGAAAAACAGTTGCTATTGTTGATAGGGCATATCCTGGGGACATAGGTAGGCCTGTAATTAGAATTGATGGTATTGTAAGGCGTAATGCAAGAACTAGTTTAGGTGAAAGTGTAAAAGTTAGAAAGGCTGATGTTAAATCTGCTGAAAAAGTTGTAATTGCCCCTGCAAGAAAAAATATTATTATTGATGCTCCCGCAAATTTATTTAAACAAGGTCTTTTGGGTAGACCAATTTACAAAGGTGATGTTGTAAGTATTGGTGGGAGTAAAAGAAGAAGAAAAACATTATCAGGTAGTCCACATTATAATGAAATTTATAGATTGATTGATGATATGCAAAATAAATTTTTATTTCATTCAGATATGAAATATTTTATTATATCTACAAAACCTAATAATAAGCCAGTTATAATTACAAATGATACTATAATAGAATTTCAATCACAAGGTGTTGATGAAGTTGAAGATAGTTCACATATTCATGATATTAGTTATGAAGATATTGGTGGCTTAGAAGATGAAGTTAAAAAAATTAGAGAAATGGTTGAAGTTCCTCTAAAACATCCTGAATTATTTGATCATTTAGGTATTGAAGCACCAAAAGCAGTTTTATTACATGGTCCTCCTGGAACTGGTAAAACATTACTTGCAAGAGCTGTTGCAGCTGAAACAAATGCTAGTTTTTATTTAATTAATGGTCCAGAAATAATGTCAAAGTTTTATGGGGAAAGTGAAAAAAATCTAAGAGGGATTTTTGAAGAAGCAGAAAAAAATGCCCCAAGTATTATTTTTATTGATGAAATTGATGCAATTGCAACTAAAAGAGAAGAAAGTAAAGGTGAAGTTGAAAGAAGAGTAGTAGCTCAATTATTAACATTAATGGATGGATTAAATAAAAGAGGCAAAGTTATTGTAGTTGCTGCAAGTAATTTAGTTAATTCTTTAGATCCTGCATTGAGACGGCCTGGAAGATTTGATCGTGAAATTCATATAGGTGCACCAAATGCAAATAGTAGATTACATATTTTAAAAATTCATACAAGAAATATGCCACTTACAAATCCTGATATATTAAAAACAATTGCAGATCAAACTTATGGTTTTACTGGTGCTGATTTGAGTAGTTTAGTAAAAGAATCAGCAATGATTGTTTTGAGGCGTTTACTTCCTGAAATTAAATTAAATGAAGATGAACCAATTTCTGAAAGTGTATTAAAAAAATTAGTTGTTAGTGAAGATGATTTAAAAGATGCATTAAAAGTTGTTAGACCTAGTGCACTTAGAGAAATATTTATTGAAGTTCCAAAAGTTAGTTGGGAAAATATTGGTGGTTTAAATGATGTTAAAAACGATTTGAAAGAAGCAGTTGAATGGCCATTAAAACATCCAAAAAGTTTTTCACGAATTGGAATTAATCCACCAAGAGGTATTTTACTTTATGGATCTCCAGGTACTGGAAAAACATTACTTGCTAAAGCAGTTGCTAATGAATCAAAAGCTAATTTTATTTTAGTTAAAGGTAGTGATGTAATTAGTAAATGGGTTGGTGAGTCTGAAAAAACTATTAAAAAATTATTTAATAAGGCACGTGAAACAAGTCCGAGTATTTTATTTTTTGATGAAATTGATGCAATTGCACCAAAAAGAACAAATACAACAGATTCAAAAGTTACAGAAAGAATTGTAAATACTTTACTTACTGAAATGGATGGTTTAGAAGAATTACATGATGTTGTGATTATTGCTGCAACTAATAGACCAGATATAATTGATAATGGTTTATTACGTCCAGGAAGATTTGATAGAATTATTTTAGTTGGGACGCCTGATTATGAAGCAAGATTAAATATTTTAAAAGTTCATACAAAAAATATGAAATTATCTGAAGATGTAGATTTAGAATTTATAGCAACAGAAACAGAATATTATGTTGGTGCAGATTTACAAAGTTTATGTAGGGAGTCTGGAATTAGTGCATTGAGAAAAAATATGGATTCGGAATCTGTAACAATGGATGATTTTAATGATGCATTAAAAAGGGTTGGACCTAGTAGTAATGATGAAATTGAAAAAGCATATGAGGAAATTAAAGATAAATTTAAATTTTCTAATGCAAGAGAAATAAAAAATAATATTAAAAGTTATTTTGGATAATCAATTTATATTAATTATTTAATTAGTAATAACATAATTTTATAAAAAACTTATTTTATTTTGAAATATGAAATTTGATTTAAATGATAATTCTAAAAAATTAATTTTTTTTGATATTGATGAAGTTTTAGTGCATTTATTACCTGATTTTTGTAATTTTTGGAATGAATATCATGGTTTAGTTGGTAATGATAGACTTTTATTTGAAAATTTAAAATCTGCTGATATTACTACTCACACTAATCATGATTCTAAATATGTAATAAGTATTTTTCAGAAATATATCAAAAATGGTGCTTATACAAATTTAATACCAATTGCACATGCACAAAATTGTATTAATGATTTGTCTGAATATTTTAGAATTCAATGTTTAACTAGTCGATTAATGGATACATATGGAGATACTGAAAATTATATCCGTTTACATTTTCCTTCAGTTGAAAAAGTACTTTTTGCAACAAAATATTATCATGGATATGGACCTACTAAACCAGAATTAATTAAAATAAATAATGGACTTTTTATAGTTGAAGATTCAGAAAGGTATGCATTAGAATGTGCAAATGAAGGAATACCTGTTTATTTGAAAAATTATAAATGGAATAGACATATTGAGCATGAATTAATAAAAAAATTTAATTGTAATTCTGATTTATTAGAAATGGTTTTAAAAGATTTTAAAAAATAATAATTTTATAATTGCAAAAGTCTAATTTATTTTATGAGTTTTAATAAAAAAAATAATTTGAAAAAAAAATATTCTGGTAAATTTATTGATATTTATTCTTGGAAAGAAAAAATGTATGATGGTAAAGTTGGATATTTTGAAACTGCAGTTACAGCAGATGGTGTTCAAATTTTGGCAATAAAAGATAATAAAATATGTATTCCTTATGAAACTCAACCTAGTATGAATAATTGGGTTCATGGTTGTTTTGGTGGTAGAATTGATAATGGAGAAACTCCATTACAAGCAGCAAAAAGAGAATTAAAAGAAGAGAGTGGTTTTGTTTCAAATGATTGGAAATTGTTTAAAGTGTTTAATAAAGATGGGAAAATTAAATGGAATTGTCATTTTTATATTGCAAAAAATTGTATTAAAAAATATGATCAATCATTAGATAATGGAGAAAAAATAAAAGTAATTGAGTGTAATTGGAATGAATTTTTAAAATATGTTACTGATTTTAAATTTAGATTTCATTACTTATCACAATATATTTTAAAATTACATTATGATAAAAAATTGACTGAATTTAAAAATAAATTATTTTCTAAACCTTTATAAATACATGATTTTGGTATGAGTTGTGGAAGTAGGAATTAAACAGCAAATAATTACAACTTTAAATCATGCCAGAGAATTTATGATTGAATGTTACTTTGAGGATTCATTAAAATGTTATTCTCGTGCATTTTACAAAGTACTTGAACATGAATTAATTAATGGTGAAGATTATCATACGAATTTAAAATTTAATATAGAAAATGAAATTAATGATTTAATATATACATATCCTATTTTTCAAAGAGGTGAACAAGCTTTATATTTATACAGACGGTCAAAATCATGTTCTAATGATGAAGATCCATTGAGTGAAATTAAACATTTACATCTTTCTTATATATTTCATGGCCAAAAAAATTCTGAATTAGAAAAAAATATTTTATTATCTTTAGGAAAGGCTTATTTGGAATTGGATGGAAATATGTTTCCAAATCATTTAAGAGAAAGTAATGATTTTTATGAAAAAGCCTCTCAGATTTACAAAGAGGATTCTAGGATTAATTTTGAACATGCTAAATTTATATTTGAGTTAACAAAAAAATTTGAAGGTGGTTTATTTTCAGATAAAAATTATATTGATGATTTTATTCAAGATAATAATTCTGAAAATTATGGCACTTGTCTTGTTTCAAAAATGGAACACACTTTTAGATCTTTAATGATTGGTCATTCAAATATGGAATTGATTAATGCTGATACATTTGATTTAATAATGGATTTTTATGAAGATAATAATTTAAGTGAACATGGAACATTTTATTTTGCTGTTGGTTGTTTTTACAGTATGATGAATACCAAGTATGATATTCATTCTGTATTATATAAAAATGATTTTGGTGCCAATACGGATTTTTTAGATCATAGATTAAAAAATATGATTGATAGGTGTAAGAAATATGCTGAATCTGATGATATTACACAAAGACTTGCTTTTGAAGATTTTTATAATTATTTATTAGATTTGGATAAATTATCAGGATATGATACTTCTTTATTGCTTAATTAAATATTAATAGTCACAATATTTAAAAATCATTAAATAAAACTATTTCTATGGCAGAATTTAAAGATTTTATACAAATTGAAAATGATGGTAAATTATATGAAGGTATTTTTATTAAACAAGATGGAGATTTTATTGTTTTAAAATTATCTTCAGGTTATAATATTTCTTTACCTGCAAGTTCTAAACTTGAAATTATAAAAAAAAATAGTCAAAATAATTCAAAAGAAATTGAAAATTTATTTTCTCATTCGTCTGATAAGAAAAATATTTTAATATTACATACTGGTGGAACGATTGCTTCAAAGGTTGATTATGCAACAGGTGGTGTAATTAGTAAAATAACTCCTGAAGAATTATTAAATATGTTTAGCTTAATGCATAAATATTGTAATTTTGATACTAAATTATTAGCTGCAATGTGGTCTGAAGATATGAGATTTGATCATTATAATTTAATTGCAGAAGAAATAAAGTTAGCAGTTGAAAATCATTATGATGGTGTTATAATTACTCATGGTACGGATACTTTACATTATACTAGTGCGGCACTTTCTTTTATGTTTGAGGATTTAACTATTCCAGTTGTAATTGTTGGTGCTCAAAGAAGTAGTGATAGGGGAAGTAGTGATGCTTATATTAATATGGCTGCAGCAAGTAAATTTTTATCTACATATGATAAATCAGGAATCTTTATTTGTATGCATAAAAATGAATCAGATAATATTTGTCACATTTTAAAAGGTGTTAATGTAAGAAAAATGCATACAACTTTTAGAGGTGCGTTTCGACAAATTAATTCTATTGAACTTGCAAGTGTAAATGTGATTGAAGATAAAATTTCAAAAACATATGAATTTGAAAAATATAATTATTATAAGAAAATTGAAAATAAATTAATTAAATTAAATTCTAATTTAAAAATTGGAATCTTATATATTCATCCCAATATGCATATAGATGAATTTGAAATGTATAATAATTTTGATGCATTAATTATATGTTCTGTTGGTATTGGGAATATGCCAATTAATGAAATTGATAACTTTACAATAAATCATAATAAATTTTATGATTGGATAAAAAATATGAGTCAAAAAATTCCAATTATTTTTACAGCACAAACTATTTATGGAAGAATTAATCAAAATGTTTATTCTACTGGTAGAAAATTAAGCGAATTAAATATTGCTGGACATTTAATGGATACAACTATAGAAACTGCTTTTTGTAAAATTGCTTATTTATTGAGTAAAAATATAGATTTGAGTCAAATTCTTGAATTATATAATAAAAATTTAAAGGGTGAAATTGATAATCATATAAATAAGGATTCTTTTTTAAGATAATTAAAATGGATTATAATAAATTAAATTTAAAAATTGGTATTGAAATTCATCAGCAATTAAATACTAATAAATTGTTTTGTAATTGTCCTTCTATATTGCGAGATGATGAGCCTGATTTTATAATAACTAGAAAAATGCATGCTAGTTCTGGTGAGTCAGGGGATATGGATGTGGCAGCTAAAGTTGAAATGCAAAAAAATTTAATTTATAATTATCAGGGTTATTATGATACAACTTGTTCTGTGGAATTAGATGAGGAGCCTCCTCATGATTTAAATAAAGATGCATTAAATGTTGTTTTAGTTTTTTCAAAACTTGTTAATGCAAAAATTGTAAAACGAATTGAAGTAATGAGAAAAATAATTGCTAATGGTTCAGTTACTAGTGGTTTTCAAAGAACTAGTTTAATTGCAAGTGATGGTATTTTAAAAAATGAAATAGGAAATGTAAATATTGATTCAATTTTATTAGAAGAAGATGCTTGTAAGGATATAGCAAAAAATAATAATTCTATTGATTATAGATTAGATAGACAAGGTATTCCTTTAATTGAAATTTCAACTGATGCTTCTATTAAAACACCTGAACATGCAAAACAAATTGCAAGCCAAATTGGAATGCTACTTAGAAGTACGAATAAAGTTAAAAGAGGTCTTGGTACAATTAGACAAGATTTAAATATTTCAATTCATGGTGGAAATCGTGTTGAGTTAAAGGGTGCTCAAGATTTAAAAAATTTACAAATTATTATAGATAGTGAAATTCTAAGACAAATAAATCTTAATAAAATTAAACATGAATTAAGTAAAATGTTTAATGGTCATCAAGAATTAGTTGAATATGATAATATAAATGATTTTGAAGATGTAGAAATTTTTGATTTATCTGATATTTTTAAGAACTCTGATAGCAAGGTAATTAATTCTGCTTTAGATAATAATGGAGTTGTTTATGGTATTAAATTAAATTGTTTTAAAGGTTTTTTAGGATGTGAAATTCAAGATAATCGTAGATTGGGTTCTGAATTATCTGATTATGCAAAAGTTGAATCTGGTGTTGGTGGTATTTTTCATAGTGATGAATTGCCAAAATACGGAATTGAAAATTTTCAAGTTAATCATATTATTGATGAATTAAATTGTAAAGAAAAAGATGCATTCATAATTTGTGCAGATAAAAAAGAAAAAGTTATTTTAGCTTTATTTGCTGCATATAGACGTGCAAGAATGGCAATTAAAATTGGGGTAATTGATGAAGTTAGAGCTGTAGTGAAAACGTTTACAAGTGTTTATATGAGACCGATTCCAGGATCTTCTCGAATGTATCCTGAAACTGATGTTAAAAGTATTATTCCTGATATTAGTAATATAGAATTACCTGAATTAATTGATGATAAAATTAACCGATATAAATCTTTAGGTTTAGGTGAAGATCTTGCGCGTGATATTTCTAAAGATTATTCTAATAATATTTTTGAAGAATTAATTAAAGATAATAAAAATTTAAAATCATCAAGTATTGCAGAAAAGTTTTTATCCATTCCAAAAGAATTAAGACGTAAAGATAATTTAGAGTTTAATTGGGATTTAGATATGGCTAGATTTATTTTTGAGTTGTGGAATGAAAATAAAATTGATCACGCTTGTATTTATGATATTATTTTAGAATTTTTAAATACTAATTCTACTATTGAAATTATTTCTAAAAAATATAAATTATTAGATGATGGTGAAGCAATTAAAAAAATAAAAGAAATTATTGATTTTGAAATGAAATCTGATTCTAATATTAATCGTGGAAAATTAATGGGTATTTTAATGGGCAAATTAAAAGGTAAAGTTAATCCAACTATTGTTTCAAAAGAAGTTTCTAAAATATTTAATTAATTTTTTAATGTGTATTTTTTAATATGTATCTTTTATTTGGTATAATGTTTATAATTGTTATTTTTAACTCAATAGTAATGATCGAGTCTAATGAAATCAGTCCGTTTACTCTTTTTGTAAATAAAACAATGGGAAAAGAAACACCAGTTGAAAAAGATAGTGTTGAAACTCAATCAAAAATTTCATTAGAGACTTTTTTATTAAGGGCAAGTAGTAGAAATATAGATGATGTAAAAAAAGATATTGAAACTGAAGACAAAGTTAAAAAAGAGAAAAGAAAAATTAAATCTAAGCCTGTTGTTCAAATTCCTATTGTTGAAGCTCCTATTGCTTTAGAGACTTTAGTCGAAAGTAAGGATGTAAAATCTGAAGTTGTTAAAGAGAGTCCAAAAGAAGAAGAAAAAACATTTTTTAATACTTATCATCCAAAACACGAATTATATGCAATTTTTAATGAAGTTACAGATAAACCTATTTCAAGTTTTACTCCATTAATTAGATTTGGGAAAAAAAATAAAGAGGGTGATTATTTAGGAAGTTTATTGTTTAAACATAGAGATTTAACTGGTAAGAAAAAAGATGTTGAAGCAGCAATTGAAAGAAGAGACACTTTTTTAAAAGAATATGAAACTGTTTTAAGTAAAAAATTAACTCGAAGATATGTTCGAAAAATAGTAATGGATGCAATTAATATTACAGAAAGAAATTTTAAAAGTCATTTTCAAAGTATTTCGTCAGAAATTTTTAAAGATGAATACGAACAAAGAGTTTTTACATTACATGGTTTTATTGATTATCATTGGGATAAAAGACATGCTATTATTGAATCATTAGAAAAGAATACTTTTGAATCTGAAAAATTAGATGAATTTTATAAGCAAACTCATAATAAGTATACTTTATTTGCAATTTATAATCAAATTTTAGATAAAGATAGATTACAATTTACTAAATCTTTTGATTTAGATAATTTATTTAAAAAAGATGGAAATTACTTTGGTGTTTCTTTACGAGAATGTTTTGATTTAGTTGGAAAGGAAAAAGCAATTTTAAGTTCCATAGAAAATAGAGATAATTTTTATGAAACAAATAACGATCAATTAAATAATTCTTATTTAAAAGAAGATTTAAAAACAATATTACTGATGAAAAGCACTATTACAAGAAAAGAATTTCATAGAATATTTGAAAGTATTGATATTAAACCTGATGAAAATGAACAATACGTATTGAAAGATTTTATGGATTATTTTTGGTATGATAGAGATAAAATTTTAGATGGACAAAAACAATTTTTAAAAGATAAAGTAGAATCAGAAAATAAAAAGAAAGGTTTAGTTTCTATTATTTCAGATGAAGTTGTAGATAATAATATTGAAAATGGAATCAAAGATTTAGCTGCAATTGTTCTTGATGGTGCTACTCAAAAAGAAATTGAATCTGAAAATAAAGAAATTAATAGTAATGAATATGTATTGACTGATAAAGATTATTTGGATTTTTTAAAAGAGCCACATTCGAAAACACATTTATTAGTACTTCAAACTTATTTTGGAACATTAAATTGGTCTAGTTTTTTTACGGTTTTAGAAGGACAAAAAAAATATAGACAAGGTCAAAGATATACGGGTCTTGTATTAACAAAATTTACTGGTGGAACTCAAGAATCTATTAAAAATGCACTTACTGAATATGGACAATTTATTTTAGATAATCAAGATGAATTAAATACAATTTTAACTGAAAAGGAATTTTATTCCGTAATTGATGTTCATGGTAAAAAAAAGGAAGAAAAAGCAAAAAAAGCAGTTACTTATGAGGGTGCATTAATTCCTTTAAATGGTATGTCAGATCCTCTTTTTAATCCTGCAAAATTTATAGATAAATATTGGGAACAAAGAGATAAAATTATTGAAAGAATAAAAGAAATAAATTCTCAAGAAACATATTTAACTCAACAACAATTATCTAGAGCATATAAAATTGGTTTGCCTCAATCACAAATGATTATTTCTAAATATAATATTGATTCAAAAGATGATAAATATTTAGTTAGGGATTTTAAATCTGCTTTTGTTGATTTTAAATTAAAAGAAAAAGAAGAAACTCTTTTAGAACAGTCTCGTAAAATTAAAGAATATAATAATAAAAAAAATCTTTAAAAAATATTGTAGAATTTTAATCTATATTATATGAATCTACAAAAGATGCAAATAATTGTCCTAAATTATATTTGAATCTTTCATAAAATTTTTTTGGAGGACCCATATTTAATATATTTAATTCTTGATTAGGAAGGTGACTTATATATGCTAATTTTCCTTTTTCAAAAGAAGTTAAATCTCTTCCAAAATGATCTTTAGGATTTATTAATTTTAATTCAAATTCTTTTAATTTTTCATCAAGAGCATTTGAACATTCAATTGCATTTTTATATAAAGAAGTTCTCATATTATTTTTATGATTTGTTAATTTATAAAATATTATTATTAAAAAAAGAACGCTGAGAGCGGGATTGTCTGAAAATATTTATTTTCGACCTTTCAAATGCAGAGCATTTGAAAGTGAACTTTTAGTTCAAATCCATAATATATATTTGGATTTTTTTAGTATAGATGACTATAATAAAATAAATAAAAAACGCTGAGAGCGGGATTTGAACCCACGCTTCCCGAAGGAACCGGATTAGCAATCCGGCGCAATACCAGACTATGCGACCTCAGCTTAGACTTATACAACTAAGGTAGGCAAATCTTTTATAAATTTAATGGCTAAAACATTTTTTGAAATATAGAGTCTCTATCGATATGAAATTTATATTTTAAATCTCCTCCATTATACTGTGCTTTTTCATCTATAAATTCTAATTGGATTTTTTCTTTTCTTTTTTTATTTTGATCATTTACATAAGTTTCAATTTTATTTATTATAAATTTAAAATTATCTGTTACTCCATATTTTTTATCTAATTTATTAAAAAAACCGAACATGCTATTACTTAAACCAATTACTTGATTAAATATTTTTGATTCAAATGGGCTTTGAGATAATTTATCTATTGTATCATTATATGCACCAATTGATTTTTTATACATTAAATCAACTGTATTATATTGAATATCATTAAATTGTTTAAATTCAAGTGTATTAAAATCATAATTTGAAAGTAAACTTAAAGATTTTTGTGAAAATGTTTCATAATTTTCTGATAAAAATGAATTAATTGTTTTTGAATATTTATTTAATAATTCTAATTGTGCTGAATTTAAATCTTTTCTTTTTGATAAATTTTGATTTTCAATATATTTTTTTATTTCATAAGTATTAAAATTATTTATTGCTTGATTTAATTCCGGATCTAATTGGAAATTTTCATTTAGTTTTAAATATGCATTTTGAACTCTAGATTCAAAATTTTTACTACTTAAAATTATTTGTACCCCAGGTAATTGTATTTTTTCAAAATCTCGAAATGCTTGTTTACTCATTAATTCAATATTGTCTAATAATTTTTCTGCAATTAAATTATAATTTTCATTCTTAGTTGTTTTAGCTCTATGTTTTAATAGTGCAGCTTCTTCTTTTACAATATATTCTCTGGCATCACTTTTTGTATAAAAATTATAATTATCTATATAGCCAGTATCCATTGGGTTATAAGAAAAAGCCGTTAGTGAAATTAAACTTGATAAAACTAAATTAGTTAAAGTTTTTTTTGTTTTCATAAATTCATATACACATTTAGTTTAAAATAAACTTGTTAAAAAACATTTCAATGTAATTGAAAACTTTTCAATTCTATTTTGTTTTATTGAAATCTTTTTATGTGTGGAGTTTAATCTTTTAATATGAATGAATATTATTTAATAGAAAAAAAATAATATCAAAGAAATCTTTATAAATAGTTAATAAGTCTGAGAATTATAGCGGGGTGGAGCAGTCTGGAGTGCTCATCGGGCTCATAACCCGAAGGTCGAAGGTTCAAATCCTTCCTCCGCTATTTATTATATAAATTTATGATGATTCAAATATTCTTTTAATTTCTATATTTACTTCTTTATTTAACGATAATTACATTAATAAAAAATATATTTTATTTTTAACCACTACATTTATTGATTTAACCAACGACAGTTTAAATAATTAAACATAAATTTGAAATTTAACCACTACATTTGTCTAATCTACAATACCTAACATTTCTTTTAAATCTTCACTTGGTTTCCAAGGTGGTTCAAAAGTTATATCAATATCACAAAATTCTAATCCTTTGTTTAATACTTTAGATTTAATTTCTTCAATTAATTCTGGACCAAATGGACACGTTGGTGTAGTAAAGGTCATTTTAATCCATACTCTATCTTTTTCTATTTTATAATCATAAATTAATCCCATAGTCCATATATCAATATTTATTTCTGGATCAATTACATCTTCAAAAATTTCAATTAATTCTTTTTTACTTATCATTTTCTTTTATTATATTTTCAAAACCATTATTTTCAATTTCAATGGCTAATTCTTTTTGACCTTCCTTTATTATTTTTCCATTATATAAAATATAAATTTTATCTGGATGTATATATTGTAATATTTTATTATAATGTGTAATAAGAGTAGTTGTCATTTCTTTTTTGTTATTTCTAATTTTATTTATCATATCACAAACTATTTTTAGAGCATCTACATCTAATCCACTATCAATTTCATCTAAAATTGCAAATTTTGGTTCTAATATACTTAATTGTAAAATTTCACATCTTTTTTTTTCTCCCCCACTAAAACCTTGATTTAAATACCTTCTTCTAAATGTATCTGCCATTTTTAATTCAGCCATTTTTTCTTTTAATAATTTTAAAAATTTCATTGGATTTAATTTTTCTTCATGTAAATTATTATATGCCATTCTTAAAAAATTTGTAAGGCTTGCTCCAGGTATTTCTTCAGGATATTGAAAAGATAAAAATAAACCTAATCTTGCTCTTTTATCCGGGGTTGTTTTTGTAATGTCTTTTCCATTTAAAATAATTTTCCCTTTAGTAATTTTGTATTTTGGGTTTGCACAAATAGTATTTGCTAAACTACTTTTACCACTTCCATTAGGTCCCATGATAGCATAAGTTTTACCTTTTTCAAACTTCATATTAATATTTTTTAATACTTCTTTTCCTTCTACTTCTACACATAAATTTTTAATTTCTAAATCCATTTTAACTCAATATTTTTATTGCATAATTAATTCCTTCAATTAATTTGTCTACATCATTTTTATTATTATAAAAATAAAATGATGCTCTTGTTGTATTATTAACATTGATTGCTTGTGTTAATGGCTGTGCACAATGATTACCACTTCTAACTGCAATACCTTTTTGATTTAATATTTCACTAATATCATGAGGGTGAATGTTTTTAATTGAGAATGAAATTAAACAACTTCTATTTTTTTTAGGTGCATATAATGTAATATTTTTAATTTCTTTTATTTTCTTATGTGCATATTCATATAATTCATGTTCATATTTTTCAATTTTATCCATTCCAATGTGATTTAAATATTTAATAGCACTTGCAAATCCAATGGCTTGTGCAATTTTTGGAGTTCCAGCTTCAAATTTAAATGGTGATTCTGTTAAAGTAAAATTATCTTTATTTACTATTTCAACTGCACCACCACCATATTGATTTGGTTCTAATTTATCTAATAATTCTTCTTTTCCATAAAGAACTCCAATACCTGTAGGTCCGCACATTTTATGTGAAGAAAATACCAAAAAATCTATATCTAATTTTTTCACATCAATTTTTATATGTGGAACACTTTGTGCTGCATCTAAAATAAAAATAATATTTTTATTTTTTATCATTGTTTTTATTTTTGATATATCGTTTATAGTACCTAATACATTTGATATATGTGAAATTGCAATTATTTTTGTTTTTTCGCTTATTAGATCTTTAGCTTTTTTATAATCTAGTTCAAAATCTTTTAATGGAATATATTTTAATATTAATTTTTTTTTTTTTGCAATTTTAATCCAAGGAGCAATATTGGAATGATGTTCCATTTCGCTCAAAATGATTTCATCACCTTTTTTTAATTGTGATTTTAAACTATTAGCAATCATATTTATTCCATCAGTTGTTCCAGCAGTAAAAACTACTTCATTAAATTTAGCATTAATAAAATCTGCCGTTGTCTGTCTTGCATCATGATACATTTTACTTGATTCTTCACTTAACTGATGTATTCCTCTATGTACATTTGAATTATAATTTTTATAATAATCAATTTGACTATCGATTACTTGATTTGGTTTTTGTGTAGTTGCAGCATTATCTAAATAAACCAAATTATGTCCATTTATTTTTCTTTTTAATATTGGAAAATCTTTTTCATTCATTTTTTTAATTTTTTATTTATTTCTTTTTCAACTAATTGTAAAATGTTTTTATCTTCAATTTTGTCAATTAATTCATTAATAAATCCTCTAATAATTATTTCTTTAGATTGTTCTTCATCTAATCCTCTAGATTTTAAATAATATAATTTTTCTTCTTCAATATCAGAAATTGTTACACCGTGACTAATATTAACATCTTCATTATTTATTTCTAACATAGGAACTGCATCAATTTTTGAATCTTTACTTATCAATAATGTATTTTCTTTTTGATGTCCATTACATCTTTTACAATTTTTATTTACATTAATATTACTTCTATAAATTATTTTGGATTCGTCATCTAATATTGCTTTTGATATTATATTACTATTAGTATTTGAACCATCATGTATATTTTCTATATCAATATCATAATTTTGTTTTTCATTTGTAAAATAAATTGCATAATTATTTGTATTTGCTCCACTTTCTTTTAAATATGTTTTATTACTATTTTGATTAAAATTTGATCCTAAATTAACGTCTAAGAAATCAATATTTGCATCTTTTTTTATTTCTGATCTTTTTATATTAAAACAATTAGTTTTTTTATCATTTAAATTAATATAATTATATTTGATATTACTATTTTTATTTGCAAATATTTGTATTATATTACTTTTTAATTTAGTTTTATTATTAGATTTTGATATTTCAATTATATTTGCTTTTGAAGATTCTTCGGCTATAATTATTATATTATATAAATCAGTTTCATCTTGTGAATCAGAATTTATTATAATTGGTTCAGTTATGATTGTGTCTTTTGGTATGATTATTAATTTTCCACTATTAAACCTAGAAAAATGTAATGAGATTATTTTATTTTCATCTTCTTTTATTAATTTATTAATATAATTTATTTCTGTTTTTAATTTAGAAAAATCTATTATTTTAACACTTTTATTTGCAATTATATCTATTTTATTTTTACTATTATTGAATTTTAATTTATCAATATTTAATTTATTTAAATTTACATTAATTCCTATTCCATATTTTATAGTTTCAAATTTAGTGCTATTATAATAATTTTCTGCATTTAATTTAATTTGATCTACTTTCATTTACATACCTTCAATTTCTAATTCAATTAATTTATTTAATTCAATTGCATATTCTAATGGTAATTGTTTACTAATCGGTTCAATAAATCCACCAACAATTAATTGAATTGCTTGTTCTTTAGATAATCCTCTTGACATTAAATAATAAATTTGTTCATCGCCTATTTTACCAACACTTGCTTCGTGAGAAATATTTATTTTATTATTATTAATTTTCATAAACGGGTATGTGTTTGAACTTGATTTATCATCTATAATTAACGCATCACACTCTACACTACTTTTAGTATTAATTGCATTTTTATTAACTTCAACTAGTCCTCTATAACTTGAAATTCCTCCAAAATTACTAATACTTTTTGCTTTTATTGTAGAACTTGTATTTTTAGCAGCATGAATAACTTTGCTTCCCGTATCTTGATCTTGATTTTTACCAGCGAAAGCAATTCCTAAATTATCTGAACTTGCCCCTTCTCCAATTAATATACTACATGGGTATAACATTGTTTTACAACTTCCCATATTTCCATTAACCCAATTAATTTTTGCATTTTTATGTACAATTGCTCTTTTTGTGTTTAGGTTGTATACATTTTTTGACCAATTCTCTATTGATGAATAACGCATCTTTGCTCCTTCATTTACAATTATTTCAACACAACCTGCATGTAATGATTGTTTTGAATATTTTGGTGAACTACATCCTTCAATATAATGTAATTCTGCATTTTTTTCTAAAATAATTAAAGTATGTTCAAATTGTCCACCCATAATTTCATTCATTCTAAAATATGCTTGTAATGGTAATTCCACTTTTGTATTTTCTGGAACATAAATAAAAGTTCCACCAGACCATACTGCTGCATGTAACATAATAAACTTATGATCATTTATTGGAATACATTGTTTCATAAAATATTTTTTTACTAATTCAGGATATTTTTTTACTGCAACATCCATATTTTCAAAAATCACACCTTTATCTTTTAATGCTTTTTCTAAATTATGATAAACCATTGAACTATCAAATTGTGCACCAACTCCAGCTAAACCTTTTCTTTCTGCTTCTGGTATTCCTAATCTTTCAAATGTTTCTTTTATTTCATCTGGTACTTCATCCCAAGAATTTGTTTCTTTTGTATTAGGATCAACATAAAATTTAATTTGATCAAAATCTAGAATATCTAAACTCGGTCCCCATTTTGGTAATTCTGTTTTTTCAAATAATTCTAATGCTTCTAATCTTTTTTTTAACATCCATTCAGGTTCTTCTTTTTGTTTAGAGATTAATCTAACAATATCTTCACTTAGTCCAGGTGAAGTTTCAATATTCTTTTTGAAATTTACTTTTTTATCATAAACTTCTCTATTCGGTTCAAAATCTAATTTACTCATTTTGTTTTTCTAAAGTGGCATCCAACCAATTCTGGATTACAATTATTTAAATTTGGATTAATTTGTTCATGAATTGTACAAATTGAATAATCATTTTTCAATTTTAATAATAATTTTTGCATTTGATACATAAAAGTATATTTATCTGTGATTTGTTTTGTTGCAATTTCTATTTCTTTTACAAAATCTTTTTGAAATGTAATTTTATTTCCACGTTTTTTACTAAAATATTGTGATACTGCAGATTTTGTAATTCCAAAAATTTTAGAAATTTCAGTTTGGTTCATTCCATTTTGATTTAAATAATGTGCAAAATATTTTCTAATAGTTGGAATAATATAATGTACTTCTACTTCTTGTGGTAATAATAGCTCCATGTTAACTATAGTTTACTTATTATTTATAAGGCTTTTCAAGAATTATTTATTTTTCGTTTTAGATAATAGATAAATTTAAATTCTAAAAAGGAGAAAAAGCAATAAATGAAGGTCTATTTATTTATGCTAATGTTTATAAGAATATATTGAATTATAAGATTATGAAAATTAATATCGAGGAGATTAATTCTGGCAATAGACATAAATATATGGATGTAGCAAAACAAATTTTTGAGCCAGAATATTATGTAGATATTGAGGCATCTTTTGATACTTGGATAAAAGAAAAAAATGGTATGAATTATTTTATTAGAGACAATCACGAGGTAATAGGTATAACGGGTTACTATTTGTTTAAAATCGATGATACTGAAAACGCAGGGATTAGATTTCATGGCTTATTACCAGAACACCAAAACAAAGGTATTTCTAAAAAAGTAATTGATTTAATTGTTAATGACTTAAAAAATAAATATTCAAATTTAAAGGCTATATATGAGCAAATTTCTTCTAGGAATGAAGTTTCATTAAATTATTTTAAAAAAATGGGATTTCGAGAAACTACGAATAAGAAAACTCTAGTACATTTTAATAGAAAAAATTCTCAACCGGAGAATAAAAAATTAGAACTCATCATATTAGAGGTTCCAATTAATAATTTATAATTAATATTTGTAAAACAGATTATTTAATTGTGGGTTTATTTTATCAACAATATTTCTTTTTATAGTAATTTATTTAATAATAAAAAATTAAAAAGAATTCATAAAAAAAATAACCATTTATTAATTATTGTGGGTGATACTCTATTTTTTTTGATTAGCTTTATATAATCTAATTTAGTTTTTAATATTATGGATCAAGTTAATAATTCTAAATTACAAAAAAATTCTAATTTGATATATTTTAAAAATTTAAATATTTTTTCACAAGGATTAATTGTTGGATTAATAATTGTAGTTATTATTGTTTTTTTTGATTTATTATATGGGACTTTTTTTGGAACTCCTTATGAAGCGGGTTTACATAATTTAGTTGTTGGAATTGCATTTTTTATTATTATCTTTGTTAGTATATACCAAGCATATAGATTACAAGATGTTCCTTTTGATGAAAAAAAAAAAATCAAAACATCTTTGAAATTATTTTTTTCTAGGGTAATGATATTTTTTTTATTTATAATGATTATGGCCATGATATTATCTATTTATTTTCAAAATACGATAATTGAAAGATTAATTAAACTTTCATTAATTAATCTTGGTGCTTTAATGTTTGTTCTTGGACCTATAATACTTGTTCTTGGACCTATTTTTATTTTACTTATATTTATAATTGCAAATGCAATATCATCTTTTTTTATCAAAAATCTAGGTGAAATCTTAATTAAAGAAAAAAATATTAAAAAAATAATTTTTGGATTAACTATTTTATTTATAGTGATATATTTTTTAAATATAAATTTTAGTTTTGGTATTGAACTTTCAGAAGGGTTTAATAAAAAATATTTTGGAATTTATCATTATGATAACATATTGTCAAATGCAGATATAAAAACTTTTGAAGTTTTAGAATATGGGTATGCAAAAGATAAAAATCATGTTTATAGTTATTCGAATTTAATTTCGGAAGCAGATAGTGAAACATTTCAAGTTGTGGGTGGTTTTTTTGCTAAAGATAAAAAAAATGTGTTTTTTAAGGAAAATAAAGTAAATGATGCAGACCCAATGTCATTTGAACTCATAAAAAATACTAAAGGTTTTTATGGTAAATATGGTAAAGATAAGCATAGTATTTTTTTAGAAACTGAACGTATTTCTGATGTTGAATCATTAGATGAATAGTATCCCTATTTAATTAATAGATTTGAACAACCATGTGATATTAGTTTTGAAGCAATTAAAAAATAATATTTTTTTATTTAGAATATAAGAAGTCTAGGGCGATATAACTTTTTAATAGTATGATTTTAATTATTATAAAAATTGGCAGTAAAATTAAAAGTTTTATTCTTTTAATTTTGATTCTAAATCTATTCCATCAATCATTGAGAAAAACTTTTTATTTCTTATTTCAATAAATTCTTCTCTTTTACCGTTTTTATTAAAGTCACCCTGACGGATAATATAACTTCCACTTTTAATTCTTTCAGCCTCGGCTTCTGCAATTACATTTTGTCTGTAACAAGAACCGCCTCCTAATATTAGAGTTCCAAATATTAAAGAATATGCTACGCCTTGACTTATATAATTTGAAATGCCTGAATTATACCATTTATCTCCCATATAAAAATTAATTGTTAAATTATTTATAAGTTTTTATTTAATCAAGTACTTTTAATTTATTATTTAGAATATAAGAAGTCTAGAGCAATATAACTTTTTAATAATATTATTTTAATTATTATAAAAATTGGCAATGCCATAATCATCCCTAATGGGCCAAATAATTCTGCTCCAATTAATGTAATAACTATAACTACAATTGGATGTTCATTAACTAATTTTGGTAATATTATTGGTTGAATTATAAAATTGTCAATTAATTGTACGATTAATAATAAAATTAAGACAAATATAATTATTTTTGTATCAAAAAATAAATATGCAATAAGTATTGCTGGTATAGCTCCAATTAATGGTCCAATATAAGGTATGATATTTGCAAGACCTACAAATATTCCTAAAAATATTGGAAAATTTAAATTTATTATTATAAAACCAATACTAGCTGAAACTGAAATTATAACTGCTTGAATTATTTTTGCTGAAATATAATTTTCAATGGATTTATTTATTTCTTTTACCATTGCAAAAATAATTTCAAAATATTTATTTGGAATTAATTGAAATATTTTCTTTTTGATTTTTCTTCTTTTTATGATTAAAAAATATGTTACAATTGGTACTATTAAAATTAATTTAAATATTACTGAAATTAAATTTTTTGCAAATATATTTATTTGTGAAGAATAATCTAATAAAAATCCATCTATATTACTTTTAGCAATTTCAATATTTAATAGTGGAAAATAATATGTAGATTCATTTTTATTATTTATTTTTTCAGTTAGAATTTGATTATTAATTTTGGATTTTATTTCTGGCCATTTATTAGAGAGAGAATTAACTTCTTGATTTATTAAAGGAATTGCAATTGTCATTGCAGTAATTATGAATATTAAACTTATTGTAATTATTATACTAAATGCATGTTTTTTAGAAAATCCTAATGCTTCAACTTTTTTTACAATTGGATTTAATATATAACTTAATATTACCCCTATTAATACATATCCAAATATTGAAATAAATTGAAAAAAAATATATCCTAATATTGTTATAAAGACTAAAATTAAAAATAAATTTAACCATATTTTTTTATTTAAATTTATAGGATTCATAATAATTTTTCCAGATAATTTAATTTTTCAATTAAATTTTTTGTAAGATTTTTATAGAATAATATTGAAATATCTTTATTTTTGTTTAATAGTTCTTTAAAATCTTCTCCAAAAACATAAAACAATTTTGTTTCTTTTTTTGCTATTGCATTTACTTTTCTTATATTTTTATCAATTAATGAGATTTCTCCAAAATATTCTGATTGTTTATAATTGTCAATTATTTGTTTTTTATTATTTTTATTTATATAAATCTCAACTTGACCTTTTAATATGATAAACATTCCAAAACTTTGTTCATTTTTATTAAATATGATTTCATTTTCTTTATAGTTTCTAACATGACCTAAATTAATTATTTCTTTTATTTGTTTTTTTGATAATTCATTAAATAAATCGACATTTTTTATAATTGTACTAATTGAATTATTGTTTCTTTTTTTAAATAAGTTTTTCCAAAGAATATCCATATGAAATTAAGACATAATTTAATTATAAAGATTTATTGACTTTAAAATATTAATTTAATAGTTTAGATAATTCTCCACTTCTTGCCATTTCTTCAATAATATCACAACCGCCTACAAACTTTCCATCAATGTATAATTGTGGGATTGTTGGCCAATTTGAATATTCTTTTATTCCTTGTCTAATTTCTTCATTTTCTAATATATCAAAACTTAAATACTCTATATTAAAATGATTTAATACTTCTATTACTCTTGCTGAAAATCCACAGTCTGGTTCTTCAGGTGTTCCTTTCATAAATAAAAATACTTTTTTAGATTTAATTAATTCTTCAATTTTTGTTTTAACTTGTTCATCCATTTTTTTAACCTTTTATTTTGATTTAGTGTCCAATCCTAATGCGTGTATTTGTTCTTTCATTTCTTCTTTTAAAATTTCATAAACAAATTGATGTTGCTCAACTAATGTTTTGTTTTCAAATTCATCCCATATTATTTTTGCAAAAAAATGTCTTCCATCTTCTTGTGGGTTACTTATTTCAATTATTGCATTAGGCATACTGTTTTCTAATTTATTTTTAATTTCTTCTATTGTAATCATATTTGTTGATTTAGTGTGGAATTTATAAGTTTTTTTTATATTTTAAAAATCAAATAATTCTATTAATTTAGTTTTAAGAATATAATTATTTTTAAAGTCAATATTTCTTTTTTAATTATGATTGAACAATTATTAAAGTTTGCTTTAAATTCAACTAAATTTATAGATAGGCCAAGTTTAGAAAACATTTATTTAGAGAATTTGGGCACACAGGTTTTTGAAGCTAATGATAATTTTAGAAAAGTTTATTTTCCAGAATCTCATGATTATTTTAGGGTTACTCAAAATATGAATTATTGTCGTTTTTTAAATAATTTAGAAAAATTAAACTTTTTAAAGTCTACAATTATTGGTATAGAATCTGAAGAAACTTCCCCTAATAGACTTGATTTTTGTGTAAATAATAATGATTGGATTTTAATAGGACAACAAATTATTTCTGATGGTTGTATTAATATTAGTTATGCATTAAGAACAGAAGATACAATTGAGATGAGTTTAATTAAAAGTCCATTTAGTAAAGGTAATTTAAATCCTGATCAAAATATGACTGTTGAATTAAATTTACCTAAAAGATATAGTTTAGATTATGTTTTTGATACTATTCCAAATGGATTTAAAGAATCAAGAGTTAAAGATTTAAAAGAATTAAAAAATACAATGTCTTATAGTATTGGTTTATTTTTAGTTGGAGATATTAGATTTTTTTAATTGTTATATTTTATTATAATAATCATTATAAAATCATAATATTCTTTGTTCTTATGGAAATATTAGATTATTTTAAAAGTAAATTTAGTTTCAATTCTAATAATGGTTATCAATCATATTCTCGTCCAAGTTTAGATGAAGTATTAGAAACTGTTTCTACTTTATTTAGACCAAGAGAATTTTATGGTTTTTTTGCTACTGAATGTAGTGGTTTTAGTAAAAATAAATTACATTATAAAATAAAATCAACTTTAGCTGGTAAAGCTAAAAGTTTCAAAGTTGAAAAACATTACAAAATATATCAGTGTGAAGGCGATTCACAATTATTACATTCGGAATTTTTTAAAGGGGATACTTGGGCTTCTTTTGGAACTTCAATAAAAAAAGATAGTGGATTGTATTTTCACGTTGCTTCAAGAATTAATGATAAAATTTATTTGAGTATACATAAAAAGAATGGAAGTGCTTCTAAGTCTTGTTTGAGTGAATTAACTTTTGAAATTCCAGATGAATATAAATTAGAAAATTTATTTTATAATAACTTATTACCAAGAGAACAAATTCAATGGATTTCAAATAAAGGTAGATTAAATTTAACTGATTTCCATAAAGCAATAGAATTTTCAAATTATTTAATGGGTAAAAAATTAGATTAAACTTTTTTTGCAATAATAATTATTTTTTGTGCTAAACTTGGAAATAATTTTGCTAACCAATTCAAATTAATTCCTTTATTATATTTTTTTAAAGATAAAAATAAATCAAGTCCATAAATTTTTTCTATTTTAAAATTATTATCTATTAATAATTTTTTAATATCATTTAAATTAAACATACTTTTGTGATTGCCAAAGGACCATTGTAATACTGGACTGTATTGTAATGGCCTATATCCAAACAAAAATCTTATTCTACTTGCAAAACTATTAAAATTAGGTATTCCAATTAATAAATATCCATTCATTTTTAATTTTCTATGAATTTCTCTAATAAATTCTTGAGTATCTAATAAATGTTCAATTACTTGTTGACAATTAATAATATCAATTGATTTATTTTTTAATGGTAATGGTTTTTCAAGATCATGTTCTATAATATCATATCCTTTTTTCTTTCCAAGCTCAATGAATTTTTTTACATTATCTATTCCAATTAATTTATTTGTATTAATATTACTTATATTATCAAAATAAGAACAATCACGACAACCAATATCAACTATATTTAAATTATTTTCATTTAACTTATTTATTGTTTCAATAGTAATTTTATTAATTAAATCAAATCTATTTTTATTAGTTTTTGTTAACCTTTCAGAATTAATTTTATCTTGATATATGGTTTTATTAATTTGTGAAATATTCATATTTTTCAGACATTTTTTCTATTTAAAAACATGATTATTAGTTTTTTAAATAAACATTAATGAAGCGTATATAATTTCTCCTACAATCATATAAAATATATTTACTTTTCTTTTAGAAAATATTTGTGAAATTATAGAATAAAATATTCCACCCGTTACAAAAGCTAATGCAAAATAAAAATAAATTTCTAAAATATTAATTTGACTGATTATAATAAATCCAGCTAATGTAATAAAGCTCATAAAATATTCTTCAAATGTTTCTTTTGTTTTTTTATTTTTAATTAATATGTCTGCTTTTTCAATACTTGAAATTAATTTTACAAATAATAATGGTATTATTAAAAAAATTGCATCAATATTATTAGTAATAACTATGTGTCCAAAAATCCCACCTATTACAAAATGTTGGAAAAAATCTAATAAAAATCTTAATATTTTAAATTCTACTGCAATTTTATGAAATTTTTTAATTGTATATTTATGGTATATTAAAAAATGATTTAATCCATAAAATATTGTAAATGTTATTATTGCAATAAAAATGTTTAATATTACATTTGAATTTGTATATATTTTAAAAAAGAATTTAAAAAATAATGCTGCAAAAAGTACTCCACTTGCAAATGAATGTAAATGTATATCCCAATGACTTCCATCATCACAATAAACTCTCATATGTTTTGTTATATGTCCAATAAGAATGTATATTAATAATGCAAGAAAAGTCCAATAAAATAATTCCATAATTATTATTTGTTAATTTATCTTATAAAATTAACTTGTTTTGAATTTCTTTATCTGGATTTAATAATTTTTTAGAAGTTCCCCAAGACATTCTTATGATTTTTCTGAGTTTAGGATCATTAATATTATTTTTTAAAAACTCAACAGTATATTTGTCTGCTGGGTAACCTGAACCACAATCTATATTATATTCTTTTTTATAGCCTTCAATTATTTCATCTCTTTTTACTTTTGCAAGAATACTAGCTGCAGAACTTGAAATATAATTTATATCTGCTTTATGTTCACAAACTATTTTTGGAATTAAAAAATCTTTATCATCTTTTGACATTTCTTTTAAAATTTTTAATAATTGTTCATTAAATGATTTTGGATTAATTGAAGGACAATCTGCATAAACTATTGTTGGTTTTAAAGAATAAATTAGTTTTGCAATTGTGATTGCCTCTAAATCATTTAAATTATATTTACTTTTATCATCAATTTGTTCTGGCGTTATTAATTCAATTTGATGTTTAAACTGTTTTGTTATAATGTCATAAATAATTTTTCTTTTTTTTTTATTTACTAATTTTGAATCAGTTATTTCTAATTCTTTTAGTTTTATTTCATCACTTTCATTAATTAAAATTCCTGCCATAACCATTGGACCAATTACTGGACCTCTTCCTGCTTCATCAATTCCTAAAATCATAAATAGAAAATTTATTTTGTTTTTATAATCATTGTTATTATATTTGAAATATATAAATAATTGATAGCTACAGGTTTCACTATGATTAAACCAGAAGATTACTTATAAACAATATTAAAAAAAAAACGTTATCTATTTGCATGGTATAGTTATACTTCTATTCATTAATTGTTTTATGAAAGGAATTAATTATTTTTCTCAAAGTACTGATAAGTATGATTATGAGGAACCAGAAAGAGAATTAATTGAAGTTCCAATGTTTACCACAAGAGATTTAGGTTCAACGATTGTTGATGGTAAAGGTCAGGGAACTATTATTAATTCTGTAGGTGCTGCATTGAGGAATGGTACGACTTCTATTGAATTTACTCCTCAAGCTTCTGGTGAACCTGGTATTGGTACTGAATCTATTGGTACTGAATCTAGAAAACAAGTTCGTGATTTATTAAGATTAAATGATGCAAAAATTCATTCAATTCATGTTCCACCTGAAAAAGTTGGGAATGTTACTGGATGGAGTGGTGAGAAAGGGTTTAATGAAGCTCAATTAGATTTTACAAAACAAGAAATTAAAAAACATGTTGATTTGGCTGCAGATTTACAAGGTGGTGCTATTGTTTTTCACACTAATGAATTTCCAAGAAAAACATGGAAAACTTTTGGGCATGAAAAAAAACAACATGGTGGTGGGGAATTTTTTCCATTATTGGAAACTGGTAAAACTGGCGAAGAAGATTATAGAGAGGGAATTATTTTTGTTGATAAAAAAAATGGAAAAGTTGCCCTAAATTTTGATAAAAATCAAAAAATTGAAGTTATAAAAAATGATGGGAAATCATGGGTAGATAAATATTCTGAAGCATTAAAAGATGGAAAAACTGATGAAATGAAATATGATGTTGTTCCAAAAATTGAAAAGAGAGATATTTTTTGGTATGAGAATGAATCTGATAAAGATAAGGATAAATTTAAAAAAAAGTATAAAGATGTTTTAAATAATTATTCAAAGATTTTTAATATGCCTGAATATGAAATTACTGAGGATAGAATAAATCCTGAGCGTGCAATGCTAATTGATGCATTTGAGCCTCAATTTAGGGCATCAAAAGCTAATGTTGAGCGTTATGATCATGAATTACGTCAGATGATAGTGCGACGTGACATTTTAAAAAAACAAATTCCTTTGTATGAAGAAGCTGAAGAAAGTGCTAAAAATAATCCTCAATTATCTGAATCATTAAAAGTTGAAGATCAGTTAAATCCTGAAGTTAAAATTTGGCAATCGGAGGAATTAAAAAGAGAACTTAGTAAATTAAATGGTACAATTTCTTTACATGGTGATCAAGTGGAGCAGGCTATTCGTGAGGCTCATAATAGATTTGAACAATTTAATAATTTAGAAACTGTACAAGAACATGGTTTTAATACTGCTACTGAAACACTTAGTGAATTGGGTTATTATGCATATAAAAAAACTAAAGAAAAAATGGATTCGGGTCAAGCTTTAGAACGTCCAATTTATATGGCGCCAGAAAATATTTTTCCACAAGGTGGATATGGTTCTCATTTAGAAGAAATGAAAGATCTTGTTTTGACGTCAAGAAAAAAATTAATTGAAAAATTAAAAGGTGGTGGTATGAATGAATCTAAAGCTGCAAAAATTGCTTCTCATTCAATTAGATCTACTTTGGACACTCAACATTTAGGTATGTGGCGTGCACATTTTAAGCCTAAAAAAAATGAATCTGATGAGGCATATAAAAAAAGATTTGATCGTTGGTATATGGATCAAGTTAAAAGATTAGCCGAGGCTGATGTAATAGGTAATATGCATATTGTTGATGGTTTTAATGGACATACTCATGTTGCAATTGGAGAGGGTACTTTACAAGTTGTAAATGCTGTTAAAGCTGTAAAGGGTTTAACTAAGGGTCCATTGAGTTTAAACACAGAGGCTTATGAAGATAAAGTTGGTAATTTAAGCGCTCAACAAATGAATATGTGGAGAGCTTTTGATGCTCCAATGAGAAGTATTGATAATGCTGATGCAGGTTTAAAATATATTGATTCTAAAAATACTTGGGTTACTTATGGAATGGAAAGATTTACTTCACGTTCAACTACATTTAATACTCCAAAAAGTATAAATGAAACTGAAGAGTATAAGAGTTGGGATGGTCTTCCTTTAGAATAAGTTTTTTGTTTATATCTATTGTTTAATAATAATATTTATTAAGATATTATTATATTTATTTTTAGGTGGTTTTATGTCAAATCTTTTAAAAGAAACAAAAATAGATTTTAGTAATTTTGGTTTTTATCAAATTTGTTTATGTGAAGAATCTCGTGATTTTAATGGCTTAGATAGTTTATTCTTTCAGGAGGTAACTCGGGAAGAAAAAGTTATTATAGCTGAAAATTTTCCTAAATATTATGGTATTCATGATGATATAGTAAAGAATTTTATGCAATATTTAACGCGATCACTTTTTCCAGGAAGATTATGGTCAAATCATGGTATGAGTCCAAATGGGAATAAACATTATAGTTTTTTAGGTGAAACTAAAGAAAAAACCACTCATTTTGATATGCTTATTATGAATTATACTCGTTTACTTAATATTAATTCTTTATCACGTGTTGATGGGATTATAACTCCTCATGATTATCCTATTGAATCTGGAAGTTTAATTCTTAAAAATAAATAATTTTTTTATAATAATGGGATTTATGTCACATTTGTCACATATTATGACCTTTTTTTTAATTTTCTTTTATAAATAATGAATGCATTATAGTATATACGCGCATAAAAAATGACAGTTTCAAATAATCTATTTAAAAAGAAATTCGATGGATTTTATTTAAATAGTGATAGTTCTAAAAAAAATGAAACTGAAGTAATTGTTGAAAAAGAGGAATATAAACCAGATGGTAAAATAATTAAAGAAAAAATTATTCCTACTACTAATAAAAAAGTTAATTTGGAATTGAGTGGACCTCAAAAAGTTTCACATAATTCTAATAGTGATTTTTCTAATATAAATTCTAGAAATATTTCTAATCATTCGACTCCTTTAGCACCTCAAGCTAGTCCAACTAGTCATCAACCTTCAGATTATAAAGTGTCAGGAACATTTACACCAAGTTCAAATTATTCTAGTGGGAATGGACCAAGTTCTTCAGGTAATTATGGTGCTTGTTGTAATATGGCAAGAAGTGGTGGAATAAGACGTTGTATGACTTGTCCAAATAAATAATTAATAACTTATTATTTGATCAAATAAGTTTTCTTCAAATTTTTGATAATCTTTTTCTTTAACACAACAACCACATGCAAAACTATGTCCGCCTCCCCATGCATTATCAAAACCTAATAAAGCTTTTTTTAGAACTGGTCTAATGTCTTTATTCCATCTTAAAGACATTTTAATTAAGCCATTTTTTTTCTTTCCTACAATAATTAATTTATTTGGATATTTATGACATAATTCATTTGCAATTTCTTTTGTAAAAGAAAGTCCTTTAGTTTCATATATGAATGGTATTAATGATTTATTATAATTTAATTTATTTAATTCATCTTTTAATTTTTCATATTCATTTTCAATTTTTTGATTTTGTTCAATTAAATATTTTGCAATAACTGTACTTTGTTCAGTTAATTCATATGGTGAATTAATTTGTTTTAATAATTTAATATGTTGCATTAATTCTTTTCCACTTCCTTTTAATAAATTATTAATTAATTTGTAAATCCATCCAATTTTTGAATGATATAAATAATTTAATCTTTTTTCTTTATGTTCATTTTTTTCTATTTTTAATTCAGGATATTTTAATAAGAGTTCTTTTTCGATTGGTGGAAGCATTCCATCTGCAAGTGAACCTACCATTGCTAACCATGGATCAATTTTTGTAATTTGATACATCCAATAGCTTACAGGCCAATTATCTTTTGGTTCATACATTTTGGGATTAATATAATTTATTTTTTTAGTATGTAATATGTCATGATGATCTAACCATGTAATAGGAATATTTATTTTTTCTAATAATTCTTCTTCAAAAAGTGCAATATCGAATACAAAAACATGATCAGGATTATAATCATTAATTATATCTGCATATGATTTTGCAAGTTGTGGTCTTGTTTTTAACATAACTCCTTTAGTTTTTGCAGTAGAGAATTTTATAAATTGTAAAAACGCACATAGTCCATCTGCATCATCATGAAAAAAGACTAATGGTTTTTTAGATTCATTAATTTTATTTCTAAAATCTTCAATTATATTTTCAGGAATCATGAATATAAAAAAATGTATACTCTTTAAAAATGCTTTAGTTAATTTTATAAAAAGTATATAAAAATGATATGTGTTAAGCGCCTGTAGTTTAGTGGTAGAATCGGAGCCTTCCAAGCTTCTGGCCTGGGTTCGAATCCCAGCAGGCGCATTTTCTTTTAATCACAATAATCTTTATATTTAAATTATTTTTTGATTTAACATGAAATATGATATATTATCCCTTTACAAAAGTTTAATAGATGTAAAAACTTTTGATAGTTTTCCTGATTCGTGGGAATTAGAAAATCCTTATATTAATTATTGGGATAGATTTGAATTTTTTATAGATAAATTTTATAGTGATTTTAAACAAGAGGAGAGTAGAAATTTAATTATTGGATTAAATCCAGGAAGGATGGGTTGTAATAAAACTGGTATTGCTTTTACTGATGAAAATACTTTAGTAAATAAATTAGGATATAAAAGTTTAAGTGGTGTTCTTGAAACTGAAGGAACTGCAACAAAAATATTTTCAATGATTCAAGAATTATATGAGTTTGATGATTTTTTTTCTAAGTATTTTTTGACAAATGTTTTTCCATTTGGTGTTGTTGAAGATGGAAGACGAAATGTTAAATTTAGAGATATAATGAAACATGAAGGGGCTTATGAGTTTTCAAAAGAATTTATTAAAAAATCAATTGATATGTTTAATCCAAAGGGTGTTATTTGTATTGGAAGGGGGAGTGAGAGTTTTATGAGAAAAAATTTTAGTGAATTACCTATTGCATACTTACATCATCCAGCATATACGTTTCCAGAGGAACAAAAAGAAAATTATAGACAATCTTTGTAATTAATTTTTTTCTATTAGTTTATGGTGAATTAAAATATACAATTTATTGATCATCTTTGTGATATAAATCAAAAATAAAAATTGTGTTTTTTTCAACTTTATATGAAATTCTGTAAGGTTTAATATACAATTCTCTAGTTCCTTTTCTTGAATATTTCATAGGTTTACCAATTTCAGGATTATCTTTAATTTTTGAAATCTGTTTAATAATTTTTTCTTTGATGGAACTATTTTTTATTTTTTTAAAATATTTTTTAAAATTTTGATCAAATATTACCTTTACCACTTTTTCATTTCATTAATAAAATCATCAAATTCCATTTTAATTCCTTTATTACTTTCAATTCTTTTGACTGCTTCTTCTGTTCTTTTAGCAAATTCTAATTCTTCATTAAAAGTTTGATCTAATGAACTCGCTTTTTTCATAATTATTTGATCTTTATTTTGAATTATAATTAGTTTCTCTCCTTCTTTAATATTTCTTCTCATTTCAACAGGAATTACAATTTGACCTTTTGAACTCATTTTAGTTATGCTTATATCCATTTTAAATATAAGTAAGATAAATCTTACTTACTATATAAATGTTTCTATTACCTAGGCTAAAAACTAATAATTTTTATTATTCTAATAATAATTGCATTTTCTATTTTTAATATTTTATCAATATTAAATTTAATTATCTTTCAAAATATTTTTAAAAATTATTTTTTATTTTGAAGATTTCCAGGAAGCTCTGTTTTTAAATTACCATTGTATATTTACATCATCCAGCATATACGTTTCCAGAAGAACAAAAAGAAAATTATAGACAATCTTTGTAATTAATTCTTTTAAATTATTTTTTGATTTAATATGAAATATAATATATTATCACTTTACAAAAGTTTAATAGATGTAAAAACTTTTGATAGTTTTCCTGATTCGTGGGAATTAGAAAATCTTTATATTAATTATTGGGATAGATTTTAATTTTTCCCACCATGTAAAGCTTTATAAATTTCAAATTTCACGTATTGTAATGAATAAGACTGATTATGTTATACATTTGAAAGGACTATTAGCTAAGCAAGATTTAACTCATGCTAAAGTTAATTCTATGTTTCCTGAAGTATTTAGTACAATTGATTTGATGTTAGATGAATTTGAACCAAGATTTACAAAGGATGTTATAGTTGAATTAGGAAGTTGTATTGAAACTTATTTACATACTGGGAGCTTTGCTCAAATTAGTCCACATATAATATGCAAAGCTGATTTTCTTAAAAAAGAATATGGTATACACATTATTACTTTTGAATCTGCTATGAATAAAATTTATAAAAAATTTGAAGTGGATAAAGTTACAAATCAATGTGATGATGTTTCTCAAAGAGGTTACAAAAGATTAAAAAATTCTACTTTATTATATAAAAATGAATCCAAATTAACTGAATTTTTAAAAGCTCATACATCAGTAAAAATTTTAGTAGATTTTAAAGAATCATTTTAATACAATAATTTCTTTTAAAACAGGACCTTTTGGATGAAATGGTAAATCAAACCACCTTTGTTCAAACCATTCGATTTTATGTTTTTTTATTTTTCCAAAATGTGGATCTGCTAAAAATATTTTATCATTTTTAAAACCAATCACTACAGAATAATGTCCAGCTTCTTCAGGTGAAAACCAATTAATAATCACAGGATTTTTTTTTTTAATTAATTGTTTTAATTCATGAATAGAAGAATTTTGTTTAATATAACCTTTTAATCCAAATTCTTTTGCAGCTTTAATAATATTTTTTTCTTTACATCCTTTAATTCTACTTGTTTTTGTTATTTTTGCTAAATATTTTTCTGATTTATTTATTTCATAAAAAGATAAAATCATTTTTAGACAAGCAGGTCCACAATATCCATTTGATTGTTTAAATAATTTTAATTTAATCATATTATAATAATCAAAGTACTAGTATATAAAATAAGTTAATTCTTTTCTATTAGTTTATGGTGAACTAATTTATATTTTTCAAAATCATGAAGATATAAAAATAAACCTAAATATGTAGTTAAAATATGAGGATAATCTGATTTTAATTCTATTACAGTATTATTTTTTGGTTTATTTTTTTTAGGAATATTTTGATAATCTCTTTCTCGATTAAATAATGTAAAAGATATTGTATTATCTCTCATTCCTAAAAGTTCTCTACTTTGAAATAAAATTTTATATTCATCGTCTATGGATGATATATTTGGTTTTTCTCTATTTAAAATAATTTTAATATTTTCAAGTGCAGTAATAATTGGAATACTAGAATACATTGTGTAAATACATTTGGAACGACCAATTCTCGATATTGCTTCTTCATTTTCTTCCAAACTGGTTTTTAAATTAGGTTTTCCACTTCTTTTAACAACTTCAAATAAACCATACGTTTCCATTGTTTTTTAAAATACTTTTTATTTTTTAAATAAGATTATTATGATTAATGTATAATTTAATATATAAATATTTATAATCGAAATTATTTATTTTACCTTATGGAAGAGAGTGAATATAAAAATTCCGTACTTTTATTGGATCCACGAATTGCACAATTAAGAAAACCACTTTCTAAAGGTTCGTCTTTATTTAGAGTGCATTATGGTGAAACTGAAATTTTAGAGAACAATGGATTATATAAAGTTTCAAAAACTATAGGCCCATATAATATTATTGCAAATGCAAGTCGATATAGGGCAAATATATTAAAAATTAATCTCAATGAACCAATGTGTTATGTTGGTCAAAAACCTGTTGAAGAAAATTTATTTAAAGGACATTTAGTTATATATAAGGATAGTATTTTTAAAACTCTAGATTTTGATGGAAATGAAAAAGATGTTCCAGGTATTCATTTTTTAGTAAAAAGTGATATATGGAGATCATCACAAAACCCGGATTCGGATTTAGATCATTTATTATTTAATAATTTAAGAGGAGAAAATGGTATTAAACGAGTTGAAGATATAATACGGGGTATTAAATTTCAAAAAAAAAATGTTTATCCTGAAATATATGATATTTACATACCATTAGATGAATTAATGAATAAATAATATAAAAATGTTTTTTGTAAAGAGTTATTTATATTTTTTAGTTGCATATTAATTTTTAAATTAGGTTCTGAATTTTTTTAATCTATGGAAGCAGGTGGTTTTGTAATTATTTCTGGAATGAGTTTTGGAGATGAAGGAAAAATAAAAGAATCTTATGGTATAATGAATTCTAAAAGTTTATTTGAAATGCAATTATTAAAAAATAATCCTTATCCACAGTTTGATATTACATTTAAATGTAATGGTGGTGCAAATGCAGGTGGAACATATTATATTGATGGAAAAAAATGTGAAATACATCAACTTCCTCCTGGTCTTGAATATAAACATTTACAATTTGGAATTGGTTCTGGTTGTGTTGTTGAACCTATTGGATTAACAGAGGAAATTTTAAATTTAAAACAAATTGGTGTTTCTTTAGAGGGAAGATTAAATATTTATGGTGGTTGTCCTTTAATAACTCCTTTAGAATTATTTTTAGATGCAAAAAGTGGTGGGAAAATCGGAACAACTGGTAAAGGTATTGGTCCTGCTTATTCTAAACGTGCATTAAGAACTGATGGTACATATCAATTATCAATTTCAATAAGTGAATATATGGGTGATAAAGATTTTTGTATGAAACAAATAAAAGGAACATTAAGTGAATTTTTAATTATGAATAATACTCATTTAAAAAAACATGAAGTTGACGATAAAATTGAAGAATTTGATGAGGCAGTAAAATTTATTTCGCAATATGTTTTTGATGATATGTTATATTTTCAAAATCAAGTTGATTCAGGTAAAAATGTATTAATAATTAATTCAAATGGTGCATGTTTAGATAATCATTATGGTTTAATGCCAAATGTTACTAGTAGTAGAACAATTTCTTCAACTGCTCCAGCTGGTGCAAATTTAAATTTTCATAATTGTAAAGGAATTATTGGTATAGTAAAAGCAATTGATTCGAGAGTTGGTAATGGTCCTTTTGTAGGTGAAATGGGTGGTATTATTGCTGAAGAAATGTATCGTAAAACTAAAGGTTATACTGGTGATTTAGATAAAAATGGTGTTAATCCTTATCAATTATTAGAATCAAATGATGAAGCTTTAATTGGTAGAGGTATTAGAATCTTAACTGGTGAATATGGTGTTACAACTGGTCGTCCAAGAGCTATTGGTTATTTAGATTTAGTAAGATTAAAAACAATGGCTAAAATATCTGGAACAACTCAATTATTTATTAATAAAATTGATTGTTTACAATTATTTTCTCATACTAAAAAAAATAAAATTCCTGTTATTACACATTATAGAATTGGGGATGATGTAACTGATCAATTACCAATAACAAATAAAAAAATTAGGGCTGTTGAACCTGTTTTTGAATATTTAGATACATTTAGTTCTGATATTACTGATTGTAAATTTTGGGATAATTTACCGAAACAAGCCCGTGAGTTTGTAGATTTTGTTGAAGAATATGTTGGAATTCCAGTTGCTGGAATCGGTACTGGTCCTGCAAATGAACAATTGCTTTTTAATTCTAAATACTATAAGTAAATACAAAAATATTTTAAACTGATTTTATTTAATTAATTGTATGGTAAAAAAAATTATTAAAAAATCAACAATTAAAAAAAAAGATGAATTAAAAATTTCTAAAGAATTATATAATAAAGTTAAAGAAGAAGTTGAAAAAAAATATGAATTAAAAAAGAAAATGGCTAAAATTAAGTCTAGTGCATTTAATTTATTAGGAGTTTTATTATTGATTGCTATACCTTTTTCTGCTCTTGATTGGTTTACTGGTGTTATTTTAGCAATATTTTGTTTTTGGGTTAGTAGAAGTATAAAGCAATATTATTTACTAATTTAATTATAAATGACAACAAGTTTATAAATACCCTAAAAATCTTCACTATATTAATGAGATGTGGATTTTAGCTTATCTGAATCGTTAATAGAAATTAAACATAATGGAGGCTTAAAATGGGTATGTACAAATACTTAAGAAAAATATTTAATAAACCTGAAGGCGATGCAATTAAAATTGCAAAAGATAGATTGATTGCTTTTAGACGTGAAAATGTTACAGTAAAAATTTCTAAACCTACTAAATTACATAGAGCTAGATCTTTAGGTTATAAAGCTAAAGAAGGTTATATTCTTGTAAGACAGGCGGTTAAAAAAGGTGGACATTCAAGACCTGATATTAAAGGTGGACGTTCTACTAAAAAAGGAAGAAAATTTCAAATTGTTGCAAAAAGTTATAGACAAGTTGCTGAAGAAAGAGCAAATAAAAAATTTAAAAATTTAGAAGTTTTAAATTCATATTTAGTTGATGATGATGGTAAGACTGCATGGTATGAAATTATTATGGTAGACGTAGCTCATCCTGCAATTAAAAATGATAAAAAAATTAATTGGATTTTAAATCATCAAGGTAGGGCATTTCGTGGACTTACTAGTGCTGGTAAAAAATCTCGTGGTTTGAGAAATAAAGGAAGTGGAGCTGAAAAAGCAAGACCTTCAAATCGTGCTAAAGGCCGAAAAGCAAATAATTAGGTGTTAAAATGGAAGGAATAATTGTATCATATAGACGAGCAAAACATTCTTATACTGGAAATCAAATGGTAGTTTTAGTTTCTGGTTATGAAAATAGAGAAAAAGCTAGTGAATTAATTGATAAAAAAGTAGTATATAAAACTGAAAGTGGTAAGGAAATCACAGGTATTGTAAAAAGACCTCATGGTAATAGTGGAAAAGTTTTAGTTCATTTTGAAAAAGGAATGCCTGGTCAAGCAGTATCTAAGAAAGTAGTTTTTAATTAATTTTTATTTTTTCTTATTTTTAAATTATAAATATAAGTATCCATTAAATGAAATAATCTTAAGCCATAATTTCGGATTACGCTATTAACTCTAGACTTAGGATTTCCAATTATTTTTATTTGTTTTACTCCATTAACTCGATCATATTTTTTTTTTAATTGCTGTTTAGATATTTTTCCTTTAACATAATGTTTAAATGCATTTACATAAGCATTTAATCTTTCTGCGCTTGATACTCCTAAATTCCATGATAAATAAATATTTAATGGATTATCATTAATTTTACTTTCTCTTATAATTGAATCTGTTGTAATAAAAGTACTTATATTTGCTGAGGCCGTTGGATTTTCTTGTTCATGTTCTAATCTTCGACTATCTGCTAATGATTTTAAATCTCTATTTAATAATTGTTCAAGACCTTTGAATCTGTATTTATCTTTAACTAATTCTTCAAATTTCTTTTTTGCTTTTTTAAAAATTGATTTGTCTTTTATATTTTGATAAAATGATTTTGCAGAAAAAAAATGTGATTTATTTTCCGTTTGAATTTCACCCATTAATAATTTTTGTTCTAAGGTTGCTAAATCTCTTCCACCGTTAACTACTTGAGAAATAGGTACAAATGCTGTTTTACCTTGTTTAAATGATTCAATTATTTTTCTGTAGGTTTTTCCATTTATTTTTTTATCTGATAATACTTCTGTTGCAAATTCTTGAGTTGTTCTATCATAACCAAATCTCGCGATATTAGGTGTTTGATAAACGCTTAATCCACCAATACCTCCATCATTGTCAACTCTATTAATAACTCTATTATTGTTATCAGTTTCTAAACCACTTTCAGCAATTTGTAATCCTGGTATATATAACATTAATCTTGTTAATTGTAAATCATTAAACTTTGCTAATCTATGACCTAATGGTTTAATTCCATACTGTATAATAAAACTTAATTTATCAAAATCATTTTGATCTCCTGAATTAATTTTAATTAAACTTCTTATTTGATTTTGATTTGCTTCAGAATATGTTTTTGTAGCTGCTAATACTTCTAAAGCATTTTGTAATCTTGTTTCATATACATTCATTGCTCTAGGTGATGTATATGTTTGTTCTGCTTGTTTTAATTTATCTTCAAATTGCTCATAGGCTTGAATTAATTTATTTCTTAATAATTGTCTATTATTAATAGTTCTAGTTAATTGATTAAAGTCATTAAATTCATTTAAAAAAATTAATGTTGGAATTTCTTTTCTAAATTGATTAAATTCAAATTCTGGATTATTATTATTAAATCGATTTTCTAAATTTCCATCTTGATCAAATAATTTATCTAAATATATTTGTTTTAATTGTTGTTTATTTTGTTTAAATGTTCTTGATAATTTTGATTTTGAGTTTTTCAAATAATTTAGAATATTTTGATAATTAAAACTTGTATGTTTAAAACTAGGGTCAGAATAATTTACTCTTTGTTCTTTATAATTTTGAATTGGTTTAAAAAAATTAGCATAAGAAAAATGTATATTTGCCGTCGCTATTAGTGGAATAATATATTTTAACATTTTTCATTTTTATTTTTTTGATAAATTATAAAGAAATGATTTGGCTTGAACTAAACTAGGTTTTGGTTTGTCACAAATCATTTTATATGCATCTAAATAACCATCTGGAAATTGAAAATCTTTTCTTAAAATATCTCCTCTTTTATTACCCAAATTATAGTCATCTTTCATAATTTCTAAAATTTGTTTTTTTTTTGGATGATTAATAAATTTTTCTGGATATATACATGTATTTCTTCTTGAATTTCTTCTTGATTTTCTTTTTGGTGGAACTTCAATTGGTATATGTGTTTTAGGTTTGGTTTTTTTAGGCCTTTGACCGCTTTGAATAACTACTCCTTGAACTGTTTCAAGCCCTCTTGTATTTTCTGCAATAACTTCTCCACTCACTACTGCTGCTGCTTGAACTGTTTGAATTCCCCTTGTATTTTCTGCAGTAAGTTCTCCACTTAATATCATTGCACCTTGATTTTGATTAATTAGTTTTAAATTATTTTGAATCATATCTTGATTTTGAATTGTTGTATATTCTAAAGTTTTAACAGTGTCTTTGATTTCTTTTAATTCTGTTAATATTAAAGCATTTGAATTTGATTGTGGAATAAATTGATTAACTGGGTTTTGTGGATTTCCTAATAAATAACTTACATCTTCTTGAACTTGTGTATTTACTGGACTAACTTTAACTGATTGACTACTTTGAACTGGAGTTATTTTTACGAATTGAATAACTTCTTCTTTTGGTAATATTGAACTTAATTCTTTAAAACCATAATCTTTTTGTCGATTTGCTAATTCTTTTAATTTATCTTTTTCATTTTCATAAACAAGTTTAATTGATTCTCCATAAACTATGTCAGTTAATTCTTGAATTATATGAGCCATAAGAAAACTTTCACCAGATTTATCTGACTTTTCTTCAATGTCTTCAAATTTTAAATTTGAAAATTTAAATACTGGTTCTTTGTAAAAATCTTTTACATGACCTGTTACAAAATTATATGTATTGCTTCCAAACATATTATCTTCTTTTGTTCCAAATGAAGAATATAATGAATTCATAATTCCATTGTAAAATTCATTTATGTGATTTTCTGAAACTTTTACATTTGAATTATCTTGATCTTGTTTATTTAAATCATCTAAATATAATTCTAATGATTCTGCAAAAACTGGAATTAATTTATATGCTGTTTCAACAACTTTTAAATAATCATTTACTTTGAAACCATCTTTAAAAAATAAACTTTGTTTTTTTCGAAATCCTGTTAAACTATTTCCAATTAATTCATCACTTTCAAATTCTTCTAATGTTTGTTCTAAAGCTTGTCTTGGATCAATATTTTGATTTTTTATTTTATCATATGTATTTGTGATAACATTTTCAAAGTCATATTTATTTTCAGAATTTTTTATTTTTTGTCTAATTTTTTCATATTGTTCTCGCATATCTTTGATATTTTCAATGCTAAAATTTTTTACATATGATTCTCTAGGTCCTTCTGGGTGATAAATTGAAAATGTATTTGAATTATTAGCTAAAAGTCCTAGTGTTAAAACTAATGCTTTTTTTGAACTATTTAAAAATTTTGAAGCTCTTGTGCTATATTCTAATATTTTATCTTTTAATTTCATCGTAATTAAAAAGTGGTAACATTCTTTTTTTATAAACATTTCTTTTAAATAAATATCTGTTTTTGAGTTGTTTTTAGTCTTTGTTTGCGAATATTGAGTTATTTTGTTCTTTTTGACTATCTTTTAAAAAAAGAAGTTTTTATAAATGATAAAACTCAATTTTATTTATGTTTAAAAAATTATTATTAATGCTATTTACATTTATTCCATTTGTTAGTGCTACGGAAGGTGATTTTACAACATTTATTTCTGAGTTTTTGACTGGTTTTAATACAAGTTTTACTCAATTTTTATCAACTGATGGTTTTATTATATTTATTTTAATTATTGTATTTACTATATTTTTATACAAAGCATTACTTTTAATAGTCAGTTCAGTTAATTCTAATTTTTATAGTTCTCATGAAAATACAGTTAATAAATTATTAACTGCATTGAGTGTAATTTTGGTTTTAACTTTTATGGTAATTGGTAGAGATAATGTTGCAGATGTTGAAAAAGCTTTTACTAATTTTTCATTTTTTACTATTTCATATGTTTTATTATTTTTATGTGTATTATTTTCATATGATGTTTATACAAAATTAAGAGATTTTTTTAGAGATAATTTAACTCATTCAGCTGGTGAATATTATGTGCTTTCAATTTCAATGGCAGTAATTACATTATATGTTGTATTTAAATCACTTTTAATGGGAGTAATTAGTTTAATTGCAAATGTCAGTATTGAAGATGGTGTGATTACATCTGGTGGTGATGAATTTGGGGGACTTATTATTAGTTATGTATTAAATCAAAGTTTCTTTTTTTATTTACCTTTAATTATTATAGTAATTACATTAATTGTTGTTTGGTTTGGTAAGACTTCAAGTAATTTGAATTATAATTACATGGATGGTTTTTCAAATATTCCTCCAAAACAAGCTGTTGGTAATTTAAAAAAACATGAAAATGAAATTTCTAGTAAAATTAATGAATTAATTCGTGATAAAAAAAGTATTGCGGATGAATTTCAAGAACATATGATGGGTTTATCAAAGCTTCATAATATAACTTTAACAGGTAGTCATTCTAGTGAAGTGAGTTTTAATAATACAATTGATGGTTTGACTTCAGTAATTCATAACTTACGATCAAGTTCTAAAAAATATTTTGATTTTTTAAATTCAATTGAAAAAAAATTAGCATCTAATTTAAAAAAAACAATTATTAGTGAAGATCATTTATTAGATTCTGGTGTTGATGAAAATTTAAAAGACGTTTGTAATAAAATTTTTAATAAATTTTTAAATAATGAAATACATGATTATAGAGAAATTGCAAATCATGAACATAAATTTATTTCAGATTTAAATTCTTTAGTTCATCATTTAGAAAATTTAGAAATTTATTGTATTGATCCTTCAATCTCTGAGGATTCTATTACTTTATGTGATAAAAATAAAAGTAGTTTAGCTAAACTTATTGCACCAAAAATAAAAATGCTTAAAAGAAAAATTGTACAATTAGGACACATGGAATTACCTCGTAAATTATAATTTTTTAACTGATTCTAAGGGGTAATTTTATAAAGGAAATAATCTAAAAATATAATATGAAAAGAGGTAGGTTTAGTTTATCATTATTTTTAAGTTCATTATTTTTATTTACATTAATGCCATTTGTAAGTGCAGCTGAAGAAGGTTTTTCAGATTTTTTAATGAGTTTTATTTCTGGTTCTGGAGATGTAATTGAAACCTTAATAGCAATTCCTGGTCTTATGATTGGTTTAACTATTGTTATATTATCAATTTTTTTTTATTTTGTTTTATACTTAATTGCACAAATTACATTTTTACATCATTTTGATCATCCTGAAAAAATAAAATCAATAAAAGCTCTTATTGGAGCATTTAGTTTTTTATTAGTGGGTGGAATTTTTATTCTTGGAAAAACGAATATTATTGATATTGAAAGTACATTAACTAAATTTTCATTAGGTTCATTAAGTTTTGTTTTATTTGGTGTTGTTTTAGTTATGATTATTAGTATGGTAAAATCTTTACGTTCAAGTTTAGTAGAAAAACATCCTGAAAATCACATTTCAAATTTTTTTTTATATATATTTGGTCCATTAGCTATAGGTAATTTAATTTTTACAACTATGTTTGAATTTTTAAAAAGTTTAATAGAAATTAAAGATTTTACATTAAATCCCTTAGTTGAATATATGGCAAGTGGTACATTATTTAATATATTTGTTTCTTTTATAGTCCTTGGTTTAGTTTTTACTTTCTTTTCTAATAAGAAAAATCAGAGTACTTCTTATTTTAAAGATTTTATTACAGATGCAGAAACTACATTGAAAACGCGTTTTGGAGAAACTGGTGGTTCTAAAGTTGCTAGTGAAGAAAATAATGTTATGATTCACGATTCGTCTAAGGCGTTTGATTTGAGTAGTTTAAATATTCCACTTCCGAGAAATTTACCTTCTAATGTTGAAACTGCTATTGAACAAAATATTAATAGTAAAGGTGAAGAAGAAATTAATGAATTGGTTCAAACTGAGAAAGTATTTGAGCACAAAGTTATTACTTATGTTGAAAGTTTAAAAAAAGAAGTTAAATTTATTTATGAAAATTATAATGATTTAAAAGATGTTATTAATCAGTCTGCTAAAGATCTTAAATTTTCTTTTGATGCTTTAGTTGAACATGATCCTCATTTAAATGATGTTTTGAAAACTAATTTTGAATCTTCATATGGAAATGTTAAAAAAGAAATAGATGTTTTTAATTCAAATCGTTTAGCTTTTAATCAAAATTCATTAAATTTAATAGAATCTAATTTAACAAAAATTGAAAGTACATTAAAAAATAGTGAAGAAAAAGTAATAGCAAGTAAAAATGATAAACATTTACTTGTAAAAGAAATTATTAATGAAGATAAAACTTTAATTGAATTTTTTGATTTAATTGTTAAGGATGTAAATTATTTAAATAAAGAATATCATGATATTGCAAATTTAAAAGAAAGTTTTATTAAATTATCAGATCGATTGATAAAAATGTTAGAAACTGCTAAAGGTAATAGTGATGCTAGTGAAAAAGAAGTTATTGATCATTTAATAAAAGAAATAAGTAATTATAAACTTGTTATTAGAAGTAAAGTTCATTCTTTAGATGTATCTGTTAAAAATATAAGAAAAATACATTTTTAAAATAGTTATAGGTGAAATACAATGAAAAATAAAAAAGGTGGATTGGAGATGTCAATGAACTCCATTGTAATTATTATATTAGCAGTGGTTTTCGTATCATTAGTATTAGTTTTTTTTCAAAATGTTTTTGGAGAACAACAAAAAAATGTTTTAAATGTTATTGATCAATTTCCTAGTGTTAATCCGCCAACAAGTGTGAATCCTTTAAAAGTACAAGCAGAAGATCCTGTTAGTATTAATATTGGTGAAAGTTCTGCTAGAACAATTCCTGTTGAATATTTACATTTAGGTGATAAACAAGAATGTGGTGCTTCAATTAGTGAAGCAACTATTACAGATACTAAAGTTAAATTTATATTACCTTCAAGTACAGTTCAATTAGATGATGGTGGAAAAGTTGCATTTTCTATAACTGCAATGGGTCAAACGGTTGGTACAACTGTATATCAAATTGAAGTTTGTTGTAAGACTGGTGCTACTCCTTTAATAACGAAATCAATTCCAAATATTAAAGGCGAGTCAGTTGATCGTTTAGTTTGTGATTCGGATAATGTTATTAGAAGTGTTCAAAAGGCATTTGTTGTTAAGAGGTGAATTATATGAATAAAAAAGGAAGTTTAGAATTGTCCATGAATTCAATTGTAATTATTATACTTGCAGTTGTTTTTGTATCATTAGTTTTAGTTTTTATGCAAACTATTTTTCAAGAGCAAGAAACTAAATTACTTACAATAGTTAGTGATTTTCCTGATATTGATCCACCAACAAAAGATAGCCCTTTAAAGGTTAGACCAAAAAGTGTTATAATTGAAAAATCAGGTCAAGAGTTTTTTGATATAAATTATTTTCATCCCCGTGATGAAGAATATTGTCAGGTTACTGTTGATGGACATAAAACAATTGGTGATAAATTAATATTTACTTTAGTTAATGATCCACAAAAACTATCATTTGGAAAAGGTATTGCAGCAAAAGTTATTATGACTGTTAATGAAAATTATGATAAAACGGGCCCACAACCATCTATGTTTGTTAAGGTTTGTTGTGCAAGTATTGTCGCTGGTGCAACTAAACCTACTGATTTAACTGATGATGAAGGAAATTGTAAATCTTCTGATAAACAGAATAGTGTACCGTTAGAAATTACAATTAAAAGGTAATTATAATTTTTTATTATTATTTTAATATTATATTAGAGGTGAAATATGGCAAAAGTTAAAAGAAAAGTAAGACCTAAATCAAGTAAAAAGCAATTATCAAGACAAGAAGAATTTGATATTATGAAATTAGTATTAGATAAATTCTTATGGTTTGGTTTTGCTATAATGGCGTATGGATTGTTTTTAACATTACAAGATCCTTATCAAGGGTTTAATCTTGGAATGAAATTTATTGTATCTGGTGCTATTATATTATTGTTATTTATGGTTTTAATAGTCAAAGAATATGAATTTATAGTAAATAAATGAAAAGAAAAGGTTCAATAGAATTATCAATGAATGCCATTGTTGTAATTATTTTATCGATTACAATAATGGTTTTTGGTTTTTTTATTATTGGAAAAATATTTCAATTGGAAAAAACAATAGATATTTCTAGAGAAAAAACGACTTTTGATTTTGATGGAATTCTAGGAGTTAAACAAAATAGATTTGAAGTTACTTTAGCAGATCCAGTTATAGTTAATTTTGGTATAGTTAATCAAATAAAAAATGAAAATATTAATTTAGAATTAAAATTAAATAATATTTACTCTTTATTAACTGCAGATAGTACTAATCCTACTGAAACTTTTCCTACTTTTAATGAGGAATTTCAAACCTTGTTTTCATCCACTGGGACACAAAAACAGATTATTGAAATTAATGATTTAAAATTTAGGGAAAAAAGATATATTGTTTTTGCTATTAATAATGTGAAAGATTTTAAGAAACATATTGATAGTTTGACTGGTGGTCAAGATAATAAATTTTTTATTTTAGAATTTGCATTATATCGGAATAAAATTATTGAGGATAATAGAAAATATAATGTTTATATTAATTTAAAGTAGATTTTCTTTTTAATGCAGCTTTAATTAATCCATCAAATAATGGGCTGGGTTTTAATGGTCTACTTTTAAATTCTGGATGTGCTTGTGTTCCTATAAAATAATTATTATCTGCATATTCTAAAAATTCCATTAAATTACCATCGGGACTTTTTCCACTAAAACATAAACCATTTGATTCTAATATTTTAATATATTGTGAATTAACTTCATATCTATGTCTATGTCTTTCACTAATAACTTCTTCATGATATAGTGAATAAACTTGTGAATCTTTTTTTAATTTTGCAAAATATGCACCTAGTCTATTTGTTCCACCCATATTTTTATTTAATAAATTTTCTTTTTGATCTTTTTGTAAATCTATAATTGGATCTTCAGTTTCATTATCAATTTCAGTTGAATGTGCATTTTGTAAATTACATTTATTTCTTGCAAATTCAATACACATTAATTGAAATCCATAACATAATCCTAATAGTGGTATATTATTTTCACGAATGAATTTTATTGATGAAATTATACCTTCAACTCCACTACTCCCATATCCACCGGGAATTATTATAGCATCATATTTAGATAATTCATTTATTTTTTCTTTATTTAGTTCATATTCTTTTGAATTTAACCAAGTTAATTCAATATGTACATTATTATTATATCCTGCATGTTTAATTGCTTCAATTACTGATATATATGAATCTGATAAAAAATAACTTCCAATGTCAAAATATTTTCCAATCATACCAATTTTTATTTTTTTTTCTATTTTTCCAATTCGTTCTATAAATTTTTTCCATTCTAAATTTTTTGTTGAATCATATATTAAATTAAATTTTTGAAATATTTGATGCATAAATAATTGTTTGTCAAAAATTAATGGAACTTTGTAAATATTATCTACATTTGGTGCGGAAATTATATTTTCTTCTTTAACACAACAAAGTGTTGCAATTTTTTCACGTCGAACATCATCAATTTCATTTTCACTTCGTCCAATTATAATATCGGGTTGAATTCCTACACTATTTAACATTCTAATACTATGTTGTAATGGTTTACTTTTCATTTCTCCACCAGTTAAAATTGGCAAATAACCTACATGAGTAAAAACGACATTATTATATTTTCTTTTAATTTCTTTTAATGCTTCTAAAAATAATATATTTTGATAATCACCAACAGTTCCACCAACTTCAATAATTCCAAATTCACAATTATTATCAAATATGGATTTAAAAATTCTTTCTTCAATTTCTTGTGGTATGTGTGGTATTACTTCTACACATTTCCCATCATATTCTAAATTTCTTTCTCTATTTAATACAGATAAAAATACTTGTCCAGTTGTAATACTATTTTTTTTTGATAATTTAATATCTCCAAACCTTTCATAATTACCTAAATCTTGATCAGTTTCACCACCATCATCAGTTACAAAAACTTCACCGTGTTCAGTTGGTCTCATTGTACCTGCATCTACATTTAAATATGGATCAATTTTTATTCCAGTTGCATTATAACCTTGATATTTTATTAAATTTATAATTGAAGAACATACAACCCCTTTTCCAAGGCCACTTAGAACTCCTCCTGTGACAACTATTATTTTCACATCTTCTTTTCGAAATTTTTCCATATAAATTTTAATTAAATATTCTTTATAAATTTGTTTTGAAGTTTAGAAAATAATTGTTAAAATATATATAAAAAATGCCACCCGTTAAGGTGGCAATTATCATTTTTTATTGGATATAAATACCCAATTACTTCAAAAAGCTCAATTATAACGTTTCAATGCCCAAGGCATCAAATTATTATAAATCAAGCCACCACTATGACTGAGATTTATTTTTAATTTATAAATTAAGTTATATTCTACTATATAATTTATTTTGGTTTTTTTACATGTAAAATTGTTTCTTAATTATTATAAATTAAATTAATTATGATTAAGTGTGACAATAGATAAATTTTCAAAAAATTCAGTACTTAATTTTTTTTATGGTTTAATTTTTCAAAAAAAAAATTTAGAAACGATTTCAAATAGTAAAATTAGTTTTGAAGATGATTTATCAAAATTAACAAGGACTTATTTTTTTATAAAAAAAATAGAACCTGAGTTATATAAAATTATTAATTCATGCGATTCTCAAATTAATGAAGATTATTATAAATCTGGGTTTACATTTAAACAAATTGATGATTATGTAGATTCTTCAAGAAAATATCCTGAATTATTTGAAAAATATGGTGAATTAAATAATAATTTATTAAATTTATATTTAAAATTACATTCTTTTAAAAATAATTCAAAATAAATTATTAATTATATCTTTGAATTTTTTTTCATCATAATCTTTTTTATATTTTTTACATAATTGATTTAATATTTTTATATTTAAATTAATATTAAATTTTTTAAAATAATCATTTATTTTTTTAGAACAAAAATAATTTATTACTTGAGTTATGTTTTTGGGATTTTTACAAATACTACTTCTTTCAAAATCAATAAAATATACATTTTCTTTTTTATCGATTAAAATGTGTTTATATGGATTTACCATTTCTTTTTTATCTATTTTTTGTATGTCTAATATTTGACATATTTCTAATATTTTTAAAATTATTTTTTTAAAATTATTTTTGGATTTATTTTTTTCAAGCCAGGATTCAAATGTTATTCCTTCTATAAAACTGGAAATGAAATAATTATCTGTATTTTCAATTATTTTTTGAACAAAACTCTGTTTTTTTAATTTATTTAATAAATTAACTTCATTTTGTATTGTAACAAAGCTCTGATTATTTTTGTTTTCAATTAATTGTTTTATTTTTATTTTTTTATTTTTTAAATTTCCGGAATATATATTACCTTTTTTTCCCTTAGAAATAAATTCAATAGTTTTTATTTTTTTATTTTTCATTTCTTTTAAAAATTCATTAAATTCTATTTCATATACAAATAATTCTTCTGGAAATATTTTTATTTGTTTTATTAATTTATATTCATAATTGAATTTATTTAATAATTCAAGTGATGTTTTAGGTTTTGATAAAGAACACAATAATAAAAATATTTTTCCATTTGGTTTTAAATTATTATATACTTGTTCAATAAATTGATGAGTGATTTCATAACCTTTTTTCCCTCCATATAGAGCAGTATCAATACTGTGTTTAGAACTTAATTTATCTTGTGGTAAATAAGGTGGGTTGAATATAATTATATCATATTCTTGTTTTATATTTTCAAACAAATTACTTTCAATAAATTTAATTTTTATATTATTTTCTTTAGCATTTTCTTTTGAAAGTTTAATTGCATTTTTATTTATGTCAGTACAAGTTATTTTTAAATTATTATATTCTTTTAATAGATTAATAGAAACATAACCAGATCCACAACCAATTTCAAGAATATTTAATTTTTGATTTTTAATATTTTTTATAATTGAATCTAATAGTAAATGAGTATCTTCTTGGGGTTGATATACTAATTCATTATATTTCATATGGGTGAAAATATTTTTGTGTTTAAAAGTTCATTTGTTTTAGACTTGAAATCATCAATCATTTGTCTTAAACCTCTTCCACCTTTAAAATGCATATATAGTAAATTATCTAATAATATTAATATATTTTTATAAGACTCAAAAGTTTGTATTGAATCTTTTTTTAATTTCGAATCCATGTCGTGTAATTTTTTAAATGCTTCCAAATTTGAAAGTTTAGAAAAATATTCTCTTAAATCTGCAAGTTCTTCTCTTAATTTTTGTGCATCTTCCTCTTTAAATTCTATATAATTTGTTTTAAATATTATTCCAGTTTTTTTAATCAATTCTTTTTTGGGAAGTTTAGTTATTAGAATAATTAAACTATCAATTATGCCTTCTATGTCAGAATTATCAATTTTTAATTTAAATAATTCTTCAATATCGTTTATTGATGAGCGTAAATTACAATATACACTACTAATTTGGTATGAAAAATCTTTAACATCATCAAATGCATTATTTTTCATTTTAACCATTAATTGTTCTAATGCAAGTAAACTTTTGTAAATATTTGAAAAGTGTTTTTCAATTGCTTGAGTTCTATAAATAATTTTTCTTATGAGATTGTCATTGCGATTTAAATTAGTCCAATGTGCATGTAAATTTCTATCAAAACTATGTAATTCATGTGAAAATTCTCTTAATGGCCCTTCTGCAGGTATACTATCCATGTGTGTCTTTTTATTGATTTGTGAAATGTTTTGCCATGTTTGATTAATGTGTTTCATGGCATTTTCTAATATTTTATGATCTTTTAATCCAAAATTTGCTTCAGATTTAATATCGTCGGAAGTTAAAATTAAATTTCTTTTTAATTTTTCAATTGAGTTTAATAATTCGTTAAATAATGCTTGTCTTTCTTTTGGGCTAGCTTTAAATTCTAAATTAGCCGTATATAAATGATCTCTCTCTTCTTGAGTCAGTATTCGATTTAGTCTTTCCATGACACTATAGAACCATTATTTCCACTTAAAATATTCCAACGTTATATATTTGATTTTTCATTTTGTTTATAAACAAAATAGTAAGTTTTAAAAATAGTTTATTTGTCTCTAGTTATCTGGAAACATGGTACAGCAACAGTTTAATTACTTACATTTAGCATCAGTAGCGTATAAACATTCACTTTATGGTAAAGTTGGAACTTATTCTTCAAATCTTTTTGAGGGAGCTTTATGGCTGAATAAAGAGAATGGTGGTAGTGTTAATGTTATTGAACCACAGGCTGAAATTCAATTAGAAAGTTCAGACCCTTTTGATCCTAAAACTACTATTGGTAAAACAGAGAGAGTATATATTCAAGATAAAAGATTAGCTTATGAGAGTAAAAGACTTTTAGAATCTAATTTTGGTCAGTATACAGGTAATGTTGATTGTTTATTAAGAGTAATTTTTGATAAAAAACCAATTTTAAGTCCAACTGAAAGTATATTTAAAAAAGACTCTGATTATGGAAGAACACCTTTAGAATTTAGGCCATTAGTTAATTTAGAACATTTAGATGAAGAAGAAACTAGAAAGCTTATTTTTTTTGGTGGTGGAGATGTATTAAAATCAAATGAATTTTTTAATAATAATTTAAATTTAGAAACTTTAATGAATTATTATCAATTTGGACATAGTCATTTATTTGCAGAGAGTGCATCTATTTATGCCTTTACTAATTTTGTTATTCCATTTAATGAAATATTTAAAGTTTATAATTCTAATAATAAAGAAGTGGGATTATTAACAAATGATTGGAGAATGGTGGAGCATGAAATTAAAGAATATATTTCTGTAATTTCGGAGTCTATAGAAATTTCAAAAAAAATGGATGCTAATGACTTTTTAAAATATTTAAATCGAACAAATTATAATGAAAAAAATAATTTTAAAATCAATGTATTTTCTACTATTAAAAATATGTCAACTAAAGAAGAAATTGAATATGAAATTAAAAAACATTTAATTCATGAATATTTGAGTAGTAATAAATTAATTCAAATGAGTGATGATTTATTAGATAGAGATTTATTTTCAAGAATTAATCAGTTTATGTATCATATCGAAGAAAATTATGAGGATCCTGATTCATTTAATATTAGAGAATTAAATGGAGTACCTTATGTGATTTTGGGTTCAAATTATAATCCTGAAAGTAATGTGGCAATTTTTCCTCATGGATATTTTGATGATTTTGGTTTGATTTCTCAAGAGCTTTCGCAACAGACAAGTGATTTACCTCATTTAGTTAAAGCAAGCCAAAAAGATGGTATTAAGCCAGGTCTTAATTTTATTGATTTAAAAGATGGAACTGCTGTAAGAATGGCTGCTAATAAATATGGAGAATCATTTTCAGGTGTAATTAATCCTGATAGAAAATTAATTAGTATAGTTGGATCTAATGGGAAAGTAATTAGAACGAATGATGAATGGACTCAATTTGATTATTTTGATTTAGATAAAATGCGAATAAATATTTAAAGAAATATATTTTGATAATTTGAAAATATTAAATTTGCTGTTTCTTGTTCGTCTAAATCTTTTATTTCTGCAATTTTTTTAATTGAATAAATTACATTACTTGGTTCATTTAATTTATCTTTATGTGGACTCAAAAAAGGTGTATCGGTTTCAGTAAGTAATTGATTTATCGGAGTTATTTCAACTAATTTTTCAAATGCTTGATTTTTGACTATATTTGGTGGAATGGAAAATATTATTCCTTGTTCAATAGCTTGTTTAGCTAACTTTAATTTTCCTCCATAGCAATGCATTTGTGCTTTAATATCAAAAGATGATAAAATGTCAATTACTTCTTTTTCTGCTTTTCTTGAATGAATAATCACTGGTTTTTTTATTGATGAAGCAAGTTCTAACATTTTTAAAAAATTATCATTCATTTTTTTCTTTTGTTTTTTATTCATGTCAATTAAATAATTATCTAAACCAATTTCTCCTATTGCAATAATATTCTTTTTATTTTTTTTAATAAATTCAATTTCTTTATCTATTTCCGTTTCACTAAATTCCAAACCATCAGTTGGATACATTCCTAATGCTGATTTTATTATTGGGAATTCTTTTGATAGTTTTAAACAATTTTTATTAGTTTCAGGATTAGTTCCATTATTTATTATTGCAACTACATTATTTTTAATTGCATTATCAATTATTTTTTTAGTATTAAATGTTTTTGCAAGTTTTTTAAATGGATCATCATCTTTTAATTTATTTAAATCAAATTTAAAATCTACATGAGCGTGACAATCAATTAAATTTTTTATCATAAATATTTAATTTTAATATGTTTTATTAATATAACTAATAGAGTAAATTAATAATTTATAAATTAGTTAAACTAAACCTATTATATGTCTCGATTAGATGTCCAGCCTCTAGATGAAACTATGCCATTTTTATTAGGTTTAGTTCATAATAAAAGTATTGAATTATTAATTGAGGCTGAATCCTTTACGTCTAGTAATAAAACTGATCTTAAAAAATCTATTTCAGGGTTTGAATTGAGTAGTAGAGTTTTTGAACATAATAAAAGACATGGTTCGAAGTTTAGATATACTTTTTCAAAATCACATAACTTGAATGAGAAATGGAGTGAGAATTATTCATTAGGTGTTTCTAAACAAATAAATTTAGAACCAATAATAAGAGATGGTTTTCATTTATCGGATAAAAAATCAGATCTAAATAAAAAATTAATTTCTGATTTTAATACATATACTACTTTAGTTGTTGATGGTGTTATAAGAGAATTAATGGAACTTGGTTTGAGTATTGAAAAGAGTGGTTATATTGCATTAGCTTTTGCCTATGAGCATGATCATATTTTTAAAAGTCCAGAAAAATGTGATGAAAAAGCGCATTCAATAATATATAATTTAAGAAAAGATGTTTTAGGATATGCTAATAGTTTATTTAGATTAAATGGAAGGGCGTTTTTATATAAAGAAAAAAATACAGAAGTTAATTATAATTATGATACTATAGTAAGTGAGTTAAGTGATGAATTGGATAATTATCAAAAAGCTGAAGTTATAAATACATTAGAATTTTTTCAAAAAAAATATTTTTCTTTTTATTTTAATTTTTTAGAACATTTTAAAACTGAAAATTCTGAATTAGAAATATTGATTGATTGTAATTTTAATAAATTATCTGATTTTATTTTGGATAATTTTTGTGATTTGGGTTATGAAAAAATTGGTGGAAAACCTTTTCTTGGATATGATTTAATTTTAGACCGTAGGGATTTATTAGAGGATAATATTAAAAAAAATAAAATTAAGTTTTATTTTAATATGGATGGAAATAATTTTAATGATAATGATTTAGTTAATGTTTTAAAATTTAATCATGATTATAGTATGACTTTGTCAAGGAAAGGAAAAGGAACTTCAATTAAATTTTCTCATGAATTGAACTGTCAACCAACTGAATATAATTATGGAGTTTATAGTTATATATTAAATTCATTTTTTCAAAGTATTGATGACTTATATAATAATGTAATGGGTTTAGAAGACAAAGACGGTTGTAAGGTTTTGTTTAAACTTAATAATATGACTTATGGAATTGGAACTGTGGATAATAAATTTTATAAAACATTTAAAAAACCTTAACTTATGACTGACTTTGAAAATTTAAAAAATGTTTGTTCTTCTTGTACTAAATGTGAATTATCTAAAACTCGTACTAATGTAGTTTTTGGTAGAGGGTCATCAAATCCTGACTTACTTTTCATTGGTGAAGCTCCTGGTAAAAATGAAGATGAACAAGGTATTCCATTTTGTGGCAGAGCTGGAGATAATTTAAATAAATTATTAGAAGAGAACAATGTTGATATAAATAAAATTTTTATTGCAAATATTTTAAAATGTCGTCCTCCTGAAAATAGAGATCCTAAAAATGAAGAAATGGAATTATGTACTCCTTATTTAATTGAACAAATTAAATTATTAAAACCAAAAATAATATGTACACTTGGAAATTTTTCATCAAAATTCGTTCTTGCAAATGGCAATATAAAAGAAATGAAAAAAATTGAAGGCATAACACAAATTCATGGTAAGTTAATTGAAATTAATTTTCAAGGTGTGGATGTAAAAGTAGTTCCTATTTATCATCCGGCTGCAATTATTTATAGACGACATTTAAAAGATGATTTTTTTAGTGATTTTAAAATAATAAATAATTTATTAAAAGAAGAAAATTAATTTTGAATAAATTCTAAAAATTGTGAATTAATTTCATTTTTTTTGAAAAGTAATTAATAAACTTAGAATTTAGTTTATATGGATTAATTGTCTTTTATTATATATTAATGAAAAAATATGAGCTAAAAACAGAAGAAGATATTAAACCCAATATTTTTAAATTAAGAGGTATTAATGTTATTTTAGATAGAAATTTAGCAAAATTATATGAAATTAAACCTTTTCGTTTACGTGAACAAGTTAAGAGAAATAAAAGTAGATTTCCTTCTGACTTTATGTTTCAAGTAACAAAAGAAGAATTAGATTTTTTGGTATCGCAAAATGCGATACCTTCAAAAAAATATACGGGTGGTTTTTTACCTTTAGTTTTTACAGAACAAGGTGTTGCGATGATTTCTGGTATTTTAAAATCAAATATTGCAGTCATAGTAAATATTGAAATAATGCGTGCTTTTGTGAAAATGCGAAAATTTATTTTTAAAAATGAACATTTATTTTACAGAATGGATTTGTTAGAGAAAAAACAAATAAAACATGATATTAAATTTGATAAAATATTCAATGCAATTGAAGATAAAACAATCAGTTTGGAACAAGGAATTTTTTATAATGGTCAAATTTATGATGCTTATAAATTTATTATAAATATTATAAAAAAAGCAAAAAAGTCAATTGTTCTAATTGATAATTATGTTGATACAAATACTTTAGCAATATTATCTGAAAAAAATAAAAAAGTTAGTATTGAAATAAAAACTTTAACTATTTCAAAGCAATTAGAATTTGCTAAAAATAAATTCAATGAACAATATGGTAAACTTAAAATAACAAAATTTGATAAATCACATGATAGATTTATAATTATTGATGATATAGAATTATATTTTATTGGAGCATCACTAAAAGATTTAGGTAAAAAAATATTTGCTTTTTCAAAGATTGATAGGGATTTATTAAAAATATAATTTTTATTCTTGAACATACTCTGCATTATTTTCTATTGCATATTCAGCTTTTTTTAATTCTTTACCTAAATAACATAAATGTTCTTTTTTTGTAAAAAACTCAATATTATTTTCTTTTTCATAATTGATTATTGAATAATAAATATCTTGAGATTTATCTCCAATAAATTCTAATAATATTTCATGATCATAATTACATATTCCAATATGTATTTTTTTGTCTTCAATTTTAATTAAAAGATAACAACTATTATCCATTTTAAAATCTTTTATTGGATCTACTTTTTTGCATTGAATTGTTTTGAAATCCTTATGATTCTTTTGTTTTATTACTTTCATAATTAAATACTTTTTTATTTATTTATAGAGCTTTTTATTATTTGCAACTAGTAACAATTACTTTATAAAATAATTAAATATATTTCTTTTGTATGGATTATCAAAAAAAAATAGCAAAATTTGGTTTAGAAATTGGTGCAATTAAGTTGAGGCCGAGTGATCCCTTTAAATGGGCTTCAGGATATTTTATGCCAATTTATAATGATAATAGAATGTTTCTTTGGTATTCAGAATATAGACGATTATTTGCAGAAGGTTTTGCTAAAATTGTTAAAGATGAAAATATTGATTGTGATATTATTGCAGGAACTTCAACTGCAGGAGTTTCACCTTGTGTTACTTTATCAGATTTATTAATGAAACCATTAGTATATGTAAGAAATAAACCAAATACTCATGGTATGGAAAAACAAATGGAAGGTATGAATGTTAAACCATCAGGAAAAAAAGTTTTATTAATTGAAGATTTAATTTCAACTGGAGGGAGTTCTATTGCTGCTGTGAATGCTGTAAGAGCTGAGGGTGCAGATTGTAATTATTGTTTTTCAATTTTCAATTATGGATTGGAAAAAGCAGAATCTGCATTTCAGAATTTAGAACCACTTTGTCAAACAAGATCATTATTAACATATAAAATATTATTAGATGCTGCAAAAGAAGAAAATTATTTTAATAAAAAAGAATTTGAATTATTAGAAGAGTGGGAAAGTGATCCTTTTGGATGGGGAAAAAAACATTTTCCGCAAAAATATAATAATTAAATTATTAGAGGTATAATTATGGATTATCATAAAAAAATTGCAAAATTTGGTTTGGATATTGGTGCTGTAAAAGTAAGACCAACTAAACCATTTAACTGGGTTGCAGGAGATATAATGCCTGTATATAATGATAATAGATTATTTTTGGAACATCCAAGTTATAGACGTTTATTTGCTGAATGTTTTGCAAAAATTATTTCTGATGAAAATATAGCATGTGATGTTATTGCAGGAACTGCAAATTCAGGTATTCCTTTTTCTACTACTTTAGCAGATCTTTTAGAAAAACCATTAATTTATGTTAGAAAAAATTCTAAGGGACATGGAATGGAAAATCAAATAGAAGGTATTGATTCTGAATCAGATTTATTAAGAGATAAAAATGTGATTTTAATTAAAGATTTAATCTCAACTGGTGAGACTTCAATGAATGCAATAAATGCAATTCGAAATAAAAATGGAAATTGTAATTATTGTTTTTCAATATTTGATTATGAGTTTCCTGTTTCAAAAAATGATTTTGAAAGTTTAAATCCACCATGTCAAGTTCGATCACTATTAACATATGATCAATTATTTGAAGTTGCAAAAAATAGTGATTATTTTAATAAACAAGAAATTCAATTATTAGAAGAATGGAGAAAAGATCCTTTTAATTGGAGTAAAAAATATAATTTCTGATTACTATTAATCCATAAATATATATCCTGCTGTAAAAATACTTGCTATTAAAAAACTTAATATAAATGGTTGGAAATTAATATAAAATATTACAATTAATATTGGAATCATTATAATTCTAATTAAATTAAATACAATTTCTCTGTATACTACAAATTCAAAATATTTTTTTCTTTTTTTTGCCATGTCATATGAATGTGAAAAAAAAGGTATGGATACTAATTTTTCACTTAAGTTTTTATATGAATCGATGAAAAATATTTTAAAACCAGTATTTGCAAAAATTCTTCCAATCCAACCAAAAAAGTATAATAATGTTCCAAATCTAATTAATTTAATTTTATTTATTTTGTCAGTTATTTTTCCAATTACATAAAAAGCCATTAGAGATATGAACATAGATGCAGATACAATAAAACCGGTTTTACTTAATTCTCCAATTATTATTATCAAGAAAATTGGCCATATGATTCTTCCAATGCTAGCTTCCATGGAATAAGCACAAAAGCTAATAATATTTCCTCTGTTTTTTTTTGATTTTATTGTTTTAAATATTGAATTGGAATCAAAATCAATTTTTTCACATTTATCTTGAGTTAATAGTAGTGGAATGATTCCGATTGTCATGATAATTGCACTAATAATAAATAAAAATGCAAAATTTAATTCTGCAATTAAACTTCCAATATAAGGAGAAACGACTGTGGATAATAATGCAATAGTTTGAATAAAAGCAAATTGATTTCCAGTTTTATTTTTATTTGAATGATTGATAAAATTTAAATGAAAACCATAATTGAATAATAAGGCTCGAAATGCCATGAATAATGGTAAAAAATAAAATAATAAAAAACTCTTTGAATTCATAAATATTAATCCAATATAAAATAATATTGCAAATGGAGTGGAAATAATCATAGAATGTTTTTCTCCAAACCTAGAAGTTATTTTTGCACCTAATATTGAAAATGTTACAAAAAATATTGAAACTAATAAATAAAAATATAATATTTGAGTTACTTGATAACCTAATTGATATAAATAAATTGGAACAAAAACACTAATAAGTGCATCTCCTAGTGTTATAAAAAAAATTGCTAAGTATAAAAGATTCATTTCTTTATTTTTTAAAAAATGAATAAAATGTGAATTGTGACTTAAACTCATATTAATATTTTATAATTTTCTATTTATATTATTTTTCTTAATTATGGTAGGAACCTATGGCTTGATTAACATGTGTATAACCATCTTCTTCTAAATATTCTACTATACCTTGATTAATCTGGCTTATTAATTGAGGACCATTGTAAATCATTCCAGTAAATACTTGAACTAAACTTGCACCATATTTTATTTTTTGATATGCGTCTTTTGCAGAAAATATTCCACCTGTTCCAATTATAGTATACTTACCTTTTGTTTTTTTGTATATGTATTTAATTACTTCATCAGATTTTTCTTTAACTAAAACTCCACTTAAACTTCCAACTTTTGGAATATTATGTTTTTTTATATTTAAATTAGTTCTATTTTTAGTTAAGTTTGTACAAATAAAACCATGAACATTATGTTTTTTTGAAACTTCTATTATTGAATCAATTTCTTTTTTAGTTAAGTCTGCAGAGAGTTTAAGGTAAATTGGTTGTTTTAATTTTAATTTATCAATTTCATTTAATAATAATTTTAAATTTTTTTTAATTAAAAACATATAACCAGTCTCGGCATTTGGACAACTTATATTTATACAAAAATATTTTGCTTTTTTTGAAAAGACTTTTACAGTTTTTATATAATCTTTAATACTATCTTCTAATCCACTTACTTCTTTTCTATTTGATCTTGCAACATTTATTCCTAATGGAATATTTATTTTTTTCTTTTTAATTCTTCTATATATTTTTTTTGCACCTTCATTTTTTAGTCCATAATTAACAACTAGGGATTTTAATTTAACTAATCTCCATAAATGTCTTCCTTTATTTCCTCTATATGATAATGCTGTAATACTTCCAATTTCACAAAAACCAAAACCAGTACTTTCAAATCCTTTAATCATAATTCCGTTTTTATCAAATCCTCCTGGGATTCCAACGGGATTATTATATTTAATTCCATTAATTTTTTGAATTAATTTTGAATTGGAATAAGAAAAAAATAATTTATTAATAAATCTAAATATAAAATTAGAACCAATTATACTACCAACAAAATTTGCTTTATGATGCATTATTTGTGGATCAATTAAAAAAAATATTGGTTTAAGTATATTTAAATATAAAAATTCAATTATACTATTTCTAACTTTTATTATTAATTCCATATTGATGGTTTTTATAATTTATTTATAATCTTTATTGAATATCATTATCTAATGTTTTTTTAATATGTTTATAATTATCTATTGTAAAATCAATTACTTTTTGAGCGTATTCTTTGTCCATTATTTTACCATAATAAATTATTCCATTTCGAAAATATCTCAATGAATTAAAAAATTGTATCTGATTTTCTTTAAAATTTAATAATCTTAAATAAGAAACTTCAGCTTCATGTGCACCTTGACCTGAGGCATTATATCCATCTAATAACATTTTTGATCTTATTAATTCCATTAGAATGTCATAACATAATCTAATAAACATATTGGCATTTACATCACTTAATTTAATTTTTTCTATTAATTCCAATAATGATTTATTTGAATTTTCAGATTCTTTAATTAAAAATTTTGCTCTTGATTTATCAGGAGATTGTTTTTTTACTATGCCTTCTTTTAAAAATTCTTTAAAATTTTTAATAGCTTTCAAAGTTCTATCCCACCTGATAGGACAATTCCATTAAAAAGATTTTCTTTTAAGTTTTTATGTATTTTTGAAAATGATTCATAAAAATTTAAATTTATTCTTCTATCTAATAGTTTTTCATATTTATTTAAATTAATATTTTTTTCTTTTCTTCCAATTATTGCAATGTCTGTATCTGAATTTTCAGTATCTTCGCCTCTTGAATAACTTCCAAATAATATGATTGTAGATCCAGCAAACTCTTGTTCTAAACATTCTAGTAATTTTGATTCGTATATTTGTTTTAAATTATCAACTCTTTTCAAATACATTATTTTATAATTATCTCTATTTAATTCAATAGACCATCTTTTTGATTCTTTATCTTGTTTTATTCTGATATAATTGTTTTTTTCTAGATTAGGAATGGCTTTCATTATAGCAGGTGGAGAAACGGATAGAATTTTAGCTATTCCTCTTTGATTTAATGATTTTCCAGATTTTATAAATAAAAGTCTCAAAATGTTTTGTTGCAAACCTGTTAACTTTAGTTTAATAGTATTTACCATAGTTAATATGTATTAATCAAAGTTAATATATAAGTCTTTTGTTTTATTATTTGTTTAATAAAAAATTATAAAGGAATTAAAATTCTTTAATTTATGAGAAAAGAGGAAAAATTATTACTTGAAAATAAAATTAATATAATTCAAGAATTAATTAATCAAATTTATCAGGAACATTTTCCAAATAGACGTTTACCTCAAGTAAAAGTAGTATTCTCTAATCATTTATCTGATTATAATGCAAATATTAAACATATTCCAATGTTTTGTAAATATGAAATTAAATTAAATAAAAATTGGTTGGATAGTAATGAATTAATTATTAAAGGATTATTAGAATATTTAATTTTTAAAATTAATAAAATAAAAAAAAAAACATTTACTCAAGATTTATATGATAAATTTATTTCTAATGTACATATTGCAGTAGAAAAAAATAAAATTGATCCATTTTTACAAGAATTGTTTGAAAAAAATAATAAAGAATTATTTGAAGAAGCAATTGAACAAACTAATTTAGTTTGGGGTGAAGTTTCAAAAAGAACTTTGGGTACATATAATTATCAAAATGATACAATAACAATAAGTTCAATATTAAAAAATGCCCCATTACATTTAATTAGATTTGTAGTTTATCATGAAATGTTACATAAAAAACATAAATTTTACAAAGCAAAAACGAATACAGTTCATCATAGTAAAGACTTTAGAGCTGAAGAAAAATTATTTCCAAATTTTATTAATATTGATAGAGAGCTAAATGATTTTTTAAGATATAAAAGAACAGTAAAAACAAAAAAGTTTAATTGGAAAAATCTTTTTAATAGATTTTAATTATTTTCTAATTCTTTTAAATATTCATTTAAAAAATCAAAACCTTTTTGCCAAAATTTTTCATCTGTTATATCAATTCCAATCTCTTTTGTAATTTCAATTGGACTTTTACTTCCACCTTCAGATAATAATTTTATTATTTTTGGTTTAAATTTATCTTTGTTTTCTAAATATAATTCATATAACGCAAGTGTTAATAATTTTCCAAATGCATAAGCATAAACATAAAATGGCCTGTCAAAAATGTGATTTACATACATCCATTCATATTTAAAATTATCATCAATTTTAATTTTATATTGACTTTTTAAATCATTTAAATACTCTTCACTAATTTCATCATATGTTTTTCCATCTTTTATCATATCATGTGCTTTAATTTCAAAATTAACAAAATCATATTGTCTTAATATACTTCCAAAAGAGTCATCCATTAAATTAACTATTAATTCAGTTCTTTTTTCTGGATATTTTTCTACTAAATAGTCTAATAATAACATTTCAGAAAATATACTTGCTGTTTCTGCTAATGGTAATGTTGCATGAAAACCAAATTCACCTTTATCATTTGCAAGTAAGCTATGAATTCCATGACCTAATTCATGTGCTATTGTTGATACATCTCTTATATTACCTGAGAAATTAGTAAGAACATATGGTATTATTTTGGTGGAGGGAGAATAACAAAATGCACCTCCTCTTTTATTTTTTATAATTGGTGCATGAATATGATTAGATTCAATTATTTTTAGCGCATTTTGTTTAAATTTAATATCAAATTTTTCAAAGGCACTTAAAATCATTTGAATTGCTGAATCATATTCATATTTATCTTCATCTGTTTTTAATGGTGTATAAATATCAAATCTATCAAAATTTTTAAGACCTAATAATTTTTGTTTAATTTTAAAATATTTTTGAAATAAAATTGAATTTTTTTTAATTACTTTTAATAGTACTTCAACTACTTGATCAGGAACATCATTTATATTATTTCTAACTGATATTGGATTTTTATGTCCCCTTAATTTTATATTTTCATTATGCCAATCTAATACACGATTTTTATATACTTCTGCAATTACATCTTTATAATTTTTATATTTTTCCATAAGCAATGTATATGCTTTTTTTCTTTCTTCTCTTTTAGAACTTTTTACATATTTTAATAATTGGGATTGATTTATTTCTTCTCCATTCCAATCATATGTAAATTGACTTGTTAATATTTCATATATTTGAAAAACTGCTTCAGTTCCATTATTATCTTTAATATTAATTAATTTTTCTTCTTCTTCAGATAATGTATATGGTATATTTTTTCTAATACTTTGCAATAAATATTTATATTTTGTAGATTGTGAAATTAATTCATTAGCTTTTTCTTCTTTTATACCTTTAAACCAGAAATTAAAAAATAACAGTCTATTTGAAATATCGCTCAAATAATCACATATTTGTGATAATTTAGTATTAGAATCTTGATCTGTTGAATTTTCATATGTTTTTAAATTATGATAACTTAAAAGAGTTGATATTTGTATTTTTAATTCTTCTTTTTTTTGTAATATTTCATTTATTTGTCCTATTGTTGTATCTTCATTTAAATTATCTTTATATGATTCAATCTTATTAGCTAATTGTTCTATGGATTTAAAATAATCTTTAATATTTTGTTTATTTAATTCACTCAAATCCCACTCTTGACATTTATATACTTCTTTTAGTTTTTCTTCCATACTATTTTTTTTAATATTAATTTTATAAATTTATTGAAATAGTTTTAATTTTTTTATTTAAAAATAAAATTCTAAAAATAACGTTATGTAGTCACATTATATTTTAATGTGTTATTTGTTTAAAGTATTTTAACTAAAATGGTATACGAAAATAAGGATCAAAATTATAATGGAAATAATTCAAATAACGGCTCAACTGTAAGACAACTTCCTGTTGAAAAAACAGGTTTTGCTTTTGGTACTAGTTCGCAATCAGCGAAAAAGTCAGAAAAAAAAAGTCCTGATTATTCCTTAACAGATTCGATTCCTTCTTTAAATTTTTTAAATAAACCATTTTATAGATTAACAGAAAAAGAATCAGTTTTAGAGGGAAATGTTTGTTCTGAAGTGGCAAATTTAAATAAAATTATTATAAATGGCGATATTTCTCAATATTTAGCTGGTGTAATAGTTGAATCTGATTTGGGTGCCGCAGTAGATCAATTATCTGAAATTCAACTTATGATATATAGAAGACATCCTAATCATACTATGGGTAGAAGAAAAGAAGATAGAGTGGTAAAGAGAGTTTTTGATTATTTTACTAATTTAGAAAAAGAATTGAAATTAAAATCTAAAAAATATGAAGAAATCATTGCCAGAACTAGATTTTTAAGAGTTGCTTAATTTTTATGTAAGTTAGTTATATTTATATTTGTGTATATTACTAATTATATATGAAAAAGTGGTTGTCTAAATGCGAGTGTTTTATAGATAAGTCAATTCCATATTTATTAATTATTTTATTATTTATTATTATTGCAGAAATTTTTTTTCATGATTTTGCACAAAATTATATAACTTTATTTCATATATTGGATAATATTATTATTTCATTTTTTATTATTGATTTATGTTTTAAATATTATAGACTTAGAAATTTTAAATCTTTTTTAAAACATTATTGGCTTGAAATTATTGCAGTATTTCCATTTTTTTTAATATTAAGATTATTAGAAGAATTTTATTTAATTGCAGAATTTGGACAAAATACACAAAAATATTTGCATAGTGTAGTTGAAGTTCAAAAAGAAAGTAGATTAATTATTGAAGAGGCTGAAAAAGTTGTTGCTCGTGGATCTCGCTCCAGATATTTTATGAGATTTTTAAGACCTATTGCCAGAGTTCCACGATTTTTTATGGCATTTAGTTTTTATGAAAAACCAATTAGAAAATAATTATTTTATTTTTAATCTTTGTTCAGTTTTAAAAGAATCTGCAATTCCTTGTCCAACATTATAAAAACTAGATTCAACTTTTCCAAAAAATGCATCAATTAATGTCATTTCTTTTTCAAATTGGGTATATTTAATTTCAGTTACATTATATTTTTTCTTTAATAATTCTTCAAATAAATATTTATCTCCTAATTCATCAATTAATTTATTTTCTTTTGCTTCTATTCCTAAGAAAAATTGACCTTGGCCTAATTCATCTATTTCTTCTTGAGTTAAATTTCTATTTTTCATTACTGCAAATTTAAATTCTTCATGGATTTGATCAATTTTTGATTGAAATAAATTTCTTTCTTCTAAAGTTAAGTTTCTAAAAGGACTTCCCATATCTTTGTATTTCCCACCAATCATTTTTTCATATGAGATGCCATATTCGTCCAATAGTCCACCAAATTCTAAATAGCTTGCAATGACACCAATACTTCCTGTAATACTCATAGAATCAGCAATTATATAATCTGATTGTGAAGCAATCCAATATGCACCACTTGCTCCTACTTCTTTAATTAATGAAATTACTAATTTATCACTTCTTTTTACTGCATTAGAAATTTCTTTACTTGCAACTACAGTACCACCTGGTGAGTTAATATCTAATAATATTACATCAATACTTTCATCTTCACTTGCACTATTAATCTCTTTAGAAATAGCTGCTGCATCTCTTTGGTCACCAGAAAATATTCCACCATTTTCTCCATACATTATGGGACCATTAATTTTAATTAATGCCACATTTACATTATCACTTAATTCTATATTAAAGTCTGAAGTTACAAAATTAATAATTAATGAAATTAAAAGTGTAATTATAATAAATATTATTACAAAAAATATTTTTTTTATATTACCTGTCATATTATTGAATTTTTTTTTATATTTAAAAAACTTTATGATTTAATTAAAATTCTTCACCATCTTCGAGAATTGATAACATTCCTTTTCTTTTTAAAAATCCTACTTGATTTGGTGTATATTTAAATATTAAATCGGCTTTTTCATCGCCACCAAATTCCCATGGTATAATAATTACTGTATCTCCTTCTCTTATCCATAATCTTCTTTTATATTTTCCTGGAATCCTAGCTATTCTTGTTAAACCGTCAAAACATCTAACTCTAAGACGTGAACCACCTAATCTTTGATCTACTACAGCTAATAATTCTCTTTCTGCTTCTTTTGGAAGCCTAACTCTTACTATTTCAGTAGTTTCTGTATTTTTTTTTCTATATGTTTTATTTCGACTAGTTGTTTTTGGTCTCATATTGGTTTCAATTTATTGTGATTTTTAAATCTATTGATTATTAATAATATAATTAGCTTTTTTTTTATATTAAAATGTGTTAGAACTAATAAATAATATAAATTCTTATAAATCAAATTTTCTAATTTTTGTTATACAATGAAGAAATTATCTAATTTTATGTTTGTAACTATATCAAATCTGATTGTTTTTGTTTTATTATTTATATTTCTAAATTATTCTGGATATTCTAAATTACTTATATTTACTATTATGGGATTTTTGATAATTATTAATGGTCCACTAACGCTAAAACAGAAAATTGCAGGTCTTAAATTATTTATTTTTATTCAATCATTAGCATTAATTTTTAGTTTATATTATTTTATTATTAGTTTTTTTTTAGTTGAAAATTATAAATTATTAATAATTAGTTTTATTTCATTAATTTTAATATTATTTTCAAAGGATATTATAATAAAATTAAGAAAAAAAAGATTAAAAAAATTATATTCAAATGATTTTATAAAAAAAGAAAATATGGTAAATGAACTTAATAGTTTTCATAATATTAAATATAAAGATGAAATTCCTACTAAAAGAAAAAAAAATGTAGTAATTGGTGTTGATAATATTGTTAAAACTAAATCAGTTTTAACTAATAATGTAAATTTTATTAAGCCAAATATTTCAAATAATAAAATTAATACTGCTAAGGGTAAAAGTACTATTAAAGAAAAAAAAATAATTAAAAAACCAATTGTTAAAAAACAAGTTATTAAGGAATCAGTTATTAAAAAAATAAATATTAAAAAACCAATTGTTAAAAAACAAGTTATTAAGGAATCAGTTATTAAAAAAATAAATATTAAAAAACCAATTAAAGTTTCAGAAATTAATAAAAAAACATTAAGTAAAATAACCAAAACACAAGTAAGTAGTACTAATCAACCAAAAGTAGTGAAAACAGTTATTGATGATAAAAAACATAATGAAAATAAAAAAGGTTTAAAAATACAAGAGATTTCCAATAATATAAAGGGGATAAAAGTTCAATATGAGAGTGAAGTTTCTGATGTTGATAAAAGTATAGAATTGGATAAAAATTTAATTGTTCCAATTCCAAATATTAATTCAGAAGATAAAAATATTTCATTATCTTATGATAAAAAGAAGCTAAATAATATTGAACTTGATCTTTCAAAGGGGGAAAAAAATATGGTTAATATTGAAGAAAGAATTTTTGACACAGGATTTTCATATGATTTTAATTCAAAAAATGCAACTTTTATTAGAATTTCAGGTCCAAATACTATAAAAGAAAAAAGTGGTAAGAAAAAAAGAATTAAAAAGTTTAAAAAACAAGAAATCAATCAAGGGACTTTTACACAATTTTTCTAATTTTTTTTTTATTATATTAAATTTATTTTTCTATTGTTGCAGAACCTATTAATCTCCAACGAGTTCCAAATCTTCTAGAAATAGTAACTAAATCTCCTTCATTTGCACATACAGGAATTTTTAATATTAAGTTTGCTTTATTTTTTTTAACTTTATTTACTGTACAAACTGTTTTTGAACTATTAACATTTAATAATAATGGTTCTCGCATTGCAAGTGGTCCTATATTTAAATTATCTATAGTTTGTTTTAATAAATTTGCATCAATATTTAATTCATAAAGTGTTGGAGGTAATTTATCTTTATGTCCAATTGTTGCTCCTCCAATTTGATCTGATTTAATTATAGATGGATCTAAATTTGTAAGTAATGCAATTGATCCTCCTGGATAAACAGTTTCTACTGATTTCCCACCCGTTTTTATTCCAGTTATTGTAGTTTCAATTGGTTCATATGTAACTTTTCCATGACTTTCAATTTTTCGTCCTGGTGCAATTTCAATATTATCTCCTACTTTTAATATACCTTCAATTAATGCACCACCTAAAACACCACCAATCATTTTGTCTGGACTAGAACCTGGTTTATTTACATCAAATGATCTTGCAACAAACATTTTTGGTTGTGAATTTATTTTTCTTTTTGGTGTTGTAATTACTTCTTCTATTACTTGAATAAGTACATCAATATTTACATCATGTAAGGCTGAAATTGGAATTATTGGTGAGTTTTTAAAACTAGTATTTGATAAAAATTCTTTTATTTGTTCATAATTTTTTTTAACTATTTTTTCTGGAACTGTATCTATTTTATTTTGTACAATAATTATATTTTTAATTCCTAATATTTCTAATGCTTGAATATGTTCTTTTGTTTGTGGTTGTGGACATACTTCATTTGCTGAAACTAATAATAATGCACCATCTATTATAGTTGATCCACTAAGCATTGTAGCCATTAAAGTTTCGTGTCCTGGTGAATCTACTAATGATATTTTTCTGACGAATGTATTTTTATTTCCTTTTTCGTCTTTTTTTTGTATAGTATATTTGTCTTGTTTATTTTTATAAAAAATACAATCTGCATATCCTAATCTGATTGTAATTCCTCTTTTAATTTCTTCACTATGTTCATCAGTCCATTTTCCAGAAAGTGCTTTAGTTAATGTTGTTTTACCATGATCTACATGACCAACAAAACCAATATTGATTGATGGTTGTCCATCTTCTTTAGGTTTTAAAAATTCATATTCTTCTGACAAATTAAAAAACCTCTATTCTGTTTTCTCTGGAGTTTCAGATTTAGCTTCTGTTGCTTCTTCTTTAGCACCAAAAATATCTTTTAAACTTTTATCTCCAAATTTAACTGGAATTACATTAATTTGTGAAATTTTATCATAAATTGTATTTCCTGAAACAGTTTTTCTTTTTTTCATACCTTTTCTTGTTAGTTTTAAACCAACTCCTGAAACTGCTAAAATTTTTCGTTTTCCGCTCATATCGATATCCCATCTCATAGGAAATCCACTAATGTCACTTCCACCAGTAATTTTTAATTCATAGCCAGGTAAGTCAATCATTTCTCCATTAAAAGTATCTTTTATTTTTTTACCATATAGATTCTTAGAATCGTCTTCAGTAATTACTTTTTGATATGACCGACCTTCCTTCTGGTCAGCTATTACTATTTTTAATTCTACCATTATATTATTGAGAATTTATGTTCTTTTATAAATATAACGAGAAAAATAAGAAAATAATAAATATTATTTTTTTAATTTTTGGATCTTTTTTACATATTGTTTAATATGTATTTCGGAGTTCTAATTAGTTGAAATTTCTACAATATCATTATCCATTAATTTATGTTCTAACATTTTTGTTTGGCCTGGAAATTTAGAGCTTGGTCCCCATATTTTTGCAAATCTAAATTTTTTTAGAAAATCTTTGTGTAATTTGATACACATTTCTTTTACTGTAGAGCCTTTAAGTAAAATTAATGGCTCACTCATGTCTGCTTCTTTGCCTTTTTCTTTACAATAAATTTTTATGAATTCTAATTTATCAAATAAATGATCTTTTAATTTATCTATATGATATCCTGTTTCAGCACTAACTGCGATTGATGCATTAATTTCTTTTTTTAAATTATTTAATTTTTTCACATCAATTAAATCTGCTTTATTTATTACAATCATTGATTTTGTATATACTCTATTTCCATTAATAACATCAATTAAATCATCCGAATCAATATTATCTCGAATGACTATATCTGCATTAACATAACCAAATTCTTTTAATATTATTTTTATTGTATCATTATTAATTTTTGTTAATTTTACTGTGGTAGCAATATTAACTCCACCTTTATCTTTTTTCATTAATTTTACATCAGGTTTTATTTTATTTTCACGAATACCTGCTTCAAATATTTCTTTTTTAAGAACTTTTAAATGATTTAGATGTAATACATCTAATAAAATTAATATTAAATCTGCGCTTCTAAGTGCCGCTAAAACTTCTCGACCTCTTCCTGAACCGCTAGCTGCACCTTTTACAATTCCAGGAATGTCTAAAATTTGAATTTGTGCACCCCTATGTTTTAATAATGATGGAATTACATCTAATGTAGTAAATGCATATGATCCTGTAGAACTTTTTGATCCAGTTAATTTATTCATTAATGTAGATTTACCCACTGAAGGAAAACCTAATAGTGCAACAGTTCCATCTCCACTTTTTTTAACAGAAAAGCCATGTCCTCCTTTCCCACTACTTCTAGACGCTTGTTTTTCTTTAAGTTTTGCAAGTTTAGCTTTCATTTGGCCAATTGCAAATTGAGTTTTTTTATTATATTTAGTTTTAGATATTTTAGTCTCTAATTCTTTAATTTCATCCTCTGAAGAAAGTTTTTCTTTTACTGATTTTTCTCCTTCTTCTTTCTTTTTTTTACCTTTTACAACTATTGCCATAAGATTAAAAATTTAATTTGTTTTATAATTTTTTTCAAAAATAAGTGTTTTTTATTCAATTTTTTCTTTTAATTGTTTAAGAATGCCCTTTATTTTATATTTTATAGATTCATCACCAATAAAATGCCAATAAATATTTTTAATATGATTTTGAATTGTTTTAAATAATACTTTTTCATTACTACAATCAACTGGGTTTAAAGGTGGATTTGTATATTTATTAGTTTCAGATGGAATATTTGTATATTTAGTAATACATTCTGCCATTTCTATTGATAAATTATTCAAAGTTTTTTTATTTTCTTCTATTTTATAATGGAAATTTCCTTGTTTATAGTCTATTACAAGAAAAAAATCAATATCATTTGGACTAGCCTTTCCCCTTGTAAAACTTCCAAATAAAATTAATCCTTTTACAAAGGAATATTTTTTTTGAAAACTAATTAAGGCTTCTTCAATTTTGTTTAATATTATTTTTCTTTTTTGTGATATTTCTTTTCTATTGGAAATGATAAATTGAATGGATTCTTTATTTTTAGATTTTAAAAATTCTTTGTATGCATTAGCTCGCTCTTCTGGAAGTAAAGACGATATGTGTTCTAATTTTTGTTTCAATTCTTCTAATAATAAAATTTCATTTGTGTTTTTTAATAAGGTTTCACATTGTGTATGTGACAAATTATAAATTAAATTTCCTTCTTCTTTAACTAAAAGTTTTATTTTTAATATTTCCTTATCTGATAATTTTTTTTGATTATTTGTATTTAACCAATCTAATTGAGAAATTAAATTAATGTGTAATTTTTTTAATGATAATAATAATTTTTCTAATTCTTCTTTTTCTTTTTGACCATATTCTTCTTCAATATAATCTAGATGACTTTGAGAAAACAAATCTTTTCTAGATTTATTAATGGCACTTAATATATTTTTTTGATTTCTTCCAAAATTATTAATTTCGTCATCAATAAATTTAATTAATAAATTCCATTGTTTATTATTAATTAATTTTAGTTTTTCGGGATATTTTTCTATATAATTTTCTAAACTATGTTTTATATATTGAATTTCAGAATTAAGATGGTTTAATGCTAATCTATATGCACTTTTATTATTATCAAATCCAAATAAATGACTAAATAAACCCATATTATTTTTATTAGTTTGTGCTTTAAAAAATTATTTAATAATAATGAAAATATTTCGATTTAATTAAAATATATTCAATATTATTTTATTCTTTTTAATAAAAATAAATTGTTTAATGATATTATGAATGAAAATCATTTAATTTTAATATCAAAATTTGTTTTTATAATTGGAATAATATTTTTAATAGTTTTTTTGTTTTTTAATGAAATTGAAATAAATAAAGTTGAAAAAGGCAAATTAATTTTATTTGGAACGTTAATTAAAGTTGATAATTATTATATTACATTAAATACTAATATTAAATTAAAACTTAATGAAAAAATAAATGGATTTTATTTAAATAAAAATATTACTTTAATGGCATTAAATAATTGTGAGAATTTTGAATTTTATTCGAATTGACCAAGAACAGATACTATACTATATATTTGAGTTCTCGTATATGAATCTATATTTGGATCAGATTCAAATTCTTCTAATATTGCAAGTGATTTATTTATTGCTACATCTGATTCAGTTTCGTCTTTTAGAATTTCTAAAACAACTTTTAATTTTTCACGAACTCCTTTTGATGTAGTTTTTTCTACTATGATTGAATTAATATGATCTATAAGTGGTTGAAATTCTGAACTCATTTTATTTATTTTCTTCTTTTATTCTCTCGAATAATTCTTTTTGCATTTGACCTTTTTTTTCAAACAGATCTTTTTCTTGTTTTGAAATAGTTTCAACTTGACTTGAAAATGTTTTTTCTTTATTTTCTAATTCACTAATTAATTCTTCTTTAGATTTTTTTATCATAATATTTCCAATTACTGTATATGATTCATCAGAAGTTCCTAATTGATTCTTTGCATTACTAATTTCATTTAATTTTATATTTAAATTTTGTTTTCTCAACATTAATTGATTATAATTTTGTTCTAAAAACTGTAATTTTGAAATTTCTTTTTGTAATTGTTCATTCATTTTTATTTACCAAATCTAAACTTTTTTCATATATTGTGCATAATTTTGATATTGTATTCAAAACTGCTCTTAAACTTACTGAATCTGAAGCTTTAATTTCAATTTCTAATGGATCTTCTTTCAAAAAATTAACTTCAACCCTTTTGAAGTTTTTTTTATAATCTAATATCTCGGGCTCAATAATATTTTTTATTGCAAAAGGTATTATTAAATTAACTTTATACTTCATCTCGCTTTCAATTTTGAAACAATAGTTCTTTTTTTACCTAAGATTTTGTGAGCACAATATTTACAACTCATTTTTCTTTTCATTAAAGAAGAATCCGTCTCCTTTTTACAATTCATACAAATATATATAGCCATTTTAATTTATTGATGTTTCAAATGCTCTAGACGCAAATTTTGTATTGCATTTTTTACAAACCCAAATACCTAGAGCTTCTCTTTTTACAGTGTCTGATAAACAACTTGGACATTTTGAACTTTCTTTTCTTTTTTTAGCTAATAAATCAATTTTAGCAAGATTAGTTTTACCATATCTTCCTCCATAGGTTTTTGAAATTCCAGTTTTTTTTTTTGCCATATTTTACCAATTATCCTACTCTTTAAAAAGTTTTAGATTAATATGGGGCTACCCGGATTTGAACCGGGGTCGTATGGTCCCAAACCACACATGATGGACCAAGCTACACTATAGCCCCAAACTTAATATTTGAAAGATTTTTGTCTCATTTATAAACATATGCTCAATGAATTAATATTTTTTATTTTTAATTATTACATAATAATCTATTTTATAGATCATATAATTAAAAATATAATCATAATAATTTATATATCATAAAATTTATTTTTAATTATGGCAACTGTTCATTTAGGTAGTTCAAAAAAGAAAAAATTTAAAGTTAAAGGTAATGTAAAGAACAAAATTCAAAAAAAATCAGAAAATTTTAAAATAATAAATAAAACTGATAAATTAATTTGTTCAAATAAATTTAAATTAATAGATTTAATTACAATAATAAGTGGACTTTCAGGATTTGGTGCAATTTTTATGGCATTTCAAACTGCAATAACTAGTAAATTATTATATTTAGAATATGCAATAGTTTTTATTTTATTTTCAATTGCTTTAGATATTGTTGATGGGAGAACTGCAAGATATTTTTCAAAGGAGTCTTTGCTTGGAAAAGAATTAGATAGTTTATCAGATTTAATTTCATTTGTAATTGCTCCAGTAACACTTATTTTAATGTATTCTTATTTGATGTTAGGTATTCATAATTCATTATTAATTGGGGCTGGTTTATTATATATAGCGTGTGGTGTGATGAGACTTGCTAAATTTAATGTTAATGAATTTGAAGGATATTATATAGGTTTACCAACGACACTTTCAGCATTTTTAATTGTAATTATATTTTATTTTAAATTAAATGCATTATTGTGGACACCTATTTTAGTAATTTTTGGAATATTGATGATTTCACCAATAAAAATTAAAAAACCATAAAATACAAAATGAATAAAATTTTAATTGAAATATTTATTTTTATTCTTCCTTTTGCTTTTGTAAATATTTTTGCAAGTTTATCTAGATTATTTAAATTTAAATTTTTGGAATATCCTTTGGATTTTAATATTAAATTAAATAATAAAAGAATTTTTGGAAATAATAAAACCTTTCGTGGTGCTTTTTTTGGGATTGTATTTGGTATAATTTGTATGTATATATTATTTAACTTTAAAACTAAATTAAGTGATTATTTATTATTTGATTTTAATTTATACAGCCCATTATTTTATGGTATTGTAGGTGGTTTAGGAGTTATTTTAGGTGATGCAATTGAATCATTTTTTAAAAGAAGATTAAATATAAAACCAGGAAAACCATTACATTTTTTTGATCAAACAGATTGGGTGATTGGATTATTAGTATTGACTTATTCATTTACAAATTTGACAATAAATCATATTATTTTAATTTTAATAATAATACCTATATTCCATTATTTATTTAATTATTTTAGTTATTTAATTGGATTACAAAAAAATAAATTTTAATTTATTATTTCTTTTTAAAAATATATAAAACTCTTATCATGCTTTTATGTATAAATATTTCAATTTTTTTTACTAATTTAAATTTATTTAATAATTTAAAATCTAATTTAAAGTTTTTTATTAAAATAAATACTATTGATTCCACTTCATCTTTATTTAATAATTTTAAAAAATCAAAATAAAATTGTTTATAATTTTTTATATCACCTTTAGTATTTTTAAAATAAGGTGGATCTGTAATAATACATTTATTTAATTTTTTTAATTCAAATGAATTTTTATTTTCAATATTAAGATTGCCATATAATTCTTTAGATGTATTTATTATTTTTTTATCAATATCATATCCTTTTGCATTAAATCCTAATTTTTTTGAAAAATAAACTATTTTTCCTGTACCGCAAAAAGGATCCATTATTTTTACATCAATAGGATTATTATTTATGTCATTTAAACTACTAGTAATCATAAATTTTGTTAAATAATCTTTAATTGAATGAGGGCTATTGATTTTACTTTCTATAATTGAGTTTTCATATAAATTATTTGTAAATATATAATATTTGTAATCATAATATAGATTTATTGTAAAATCTGATTTCATATTAACTTTCGGATTATTTAATGTATACCATATTGAATCAATGGCAGATTTAATTATTTTAGGATTATTTTCAGTATTGGTTGATTTTTTTTTTCTATTAATATTAATTGCTTTAATTTTATATTCTTTTTTTATTATATTATTCCAATCAAATGTTTTAATTTTTTTAATACTAGAAAAATATTCATATATTAAGTCAATTTTTTTAATAAAACCAGATAATTCAATAATTTTTTTTAATTTTTTTTTAATTAAATTATTTTTATTCTCAATATTTTCAATTTCAAAAATATAAAAATTTCTTATTTTTTTAATTAATTTATAATTTAATTTAAAATAATTGAGCAAATTAAACAATTCAAATTCTGACATACTAACATTTCTTTTTGAAATTAAAAAACCTATTTTCATAATTAGTATTAAAAAGATATATTTATAAATTCATCCTCGATAAATTAAACTATTAAAAGGGTATTTTGGTGAAATATAATATTTTGTTATTAGTAATTGTTTTAAGTTTATTTAGTGTTAATGCTCTTCCACCAAATCCTGAAACTTTTTCAGGAAATATATTTATTGGTTCAGCCTTATTGAATTATTCTGATATTGAAATTCGTGATTTAAATGATATAGTTATTTATAATTTTTCAAATAATAATTCAAATTATTTTGCTAAAATTAATTTTAAAAATTTTGATGATAATACTCCAAACAATTATTTTATACCAGGAGAACAATTTTATTGGTATGTGAATGGATTAAAAGTAAGTAAACCTTCTATTGATATTGCACAACCTGGATTAAATAATATTAATTATGATCTTTATATTGAAGAAAGCTGTTATGATGAAATAAAAAATAATGATGAATCTGATATAGATTGTGGAGGTAATTGTCAAGAATGTAATATTGGTAAATATTGTTCTTCAAATTCTGATTGTAATGAAATTTGTATTAATAATATGTGTTCTCTTAAACAAAGACCTAGTTTAGATGATTTTAATATTATTAATGATAATGGTCTTATAATAAATTTTTCAATAATTAATGATGATGGTTATAATTTAGATCAAAAAATATTAATTGAATCTAATAGAAAATCAAGTGTTTTTAATTTAATCGATAATAAAATTGATAAAAATAATTTAAAAGAATTTGAAAATTTAAAATTAAATATTAGTTTGGTTTTAAGTGATGTATTAAATGATTATTTAGATTCATTTAAATTAGAATATTATTATGAAACGAAAAGTAATATTAAAAATCAAAGTGAGAATTTAGATCTTGATGAAACAGATCCAAATATTGAAATATTAGATTCAAATATTATATTGAAATTGCAATCAAAACCAAGTCAAATTCCATTTTCATTAAAACTTGTTAATAATGAAAATCAAGAAGAAAATCATTTTGATAATATTTCTAAATTCTGGTTATATACTTTAAAACCTGGTTCATATTCATTGTTTTTATTGTCTGATGATTTTAATATATATTATGATAAACTTAATTTTACTTCAAATGAAACTAAAGAAATTGTTTTAAAATTTATTAATTCTTATGAATTAGATCATGAATTTAATTTTGGTTTAGAGATAAATAATGATGGGCATTTTTGTCCAAAAAAAGGTTCTTTTTATCAGTGTAAAAATGAATGCAATTCTGTAATAAAAATTAATGAATGTATTGTATCTAATGATTCGATTTTTCAAATAACTAAATTAAATACTGAAGAGAAAAAATATCAAATTGGATTTTTTGCGAATAATGATTTAGAGAAAAAAACTGAAGCTATTATTATTGAAAAAAATGCGGAGTTTGATATATCAACTAAATCATTTTCTAGATTATTAATAATATTAATTTTTGTAATTTTTGCATATTTATTATTAGAAACATTTTTTAGTAATAAAAGAGATGAGTTTGAAAAAAATGTTGGTAAATTTAAACAAAATGTGCAAAAAAATATTAATAATAAAATACAAATTAAAGAAATTAAATTTTCTGGTGAGGATTATATAGAAATACAAAATTCAAATAAAAAAAATATTTCAAGAATTAATGTAGAAAAAAGAAAATTACCATTTTTTGAATTATTGACTAAGAAATTTAATAAATTAATAAATAGTTTAGTTTCAAATATTAAAGTTAATTCAGTTGAAATAAAAGAATTAGAAAAAGATAAAATCGATCCAAAACATATATTAAAAATTACTAAAGGTGATCATGTTGAATCGGGTCTTAAAGTTAGTGAATTACAAAAATATTATTTGGAATTAAAATTATTCTTTGAAAAATATAAACATCTTAAAGAAGAGGCATTGGTTTCTCATATTAAAAAATCTAAATTAAATAAACATTTTTTAATTCAATTGTATAATTTGGCAAATAATTCTAGGTTTAATGGTAAACTTGCTAAAAAATTCATACCTGAAATGGAAATTAATAAATTAAAAGTTATAATATATCCAAAAGTTGAAACTGCATTTAAAATAATGATATTTTATTATTATATTAATAAAATGAAGAATACATTTACAAGAACTAGAATTTTAGAGTTTGTTTTTTACAATTTTAATGATATTGAATTAATATATAATGTAATATCAAATTTAAATCATAATTAATTCTCTATTTAAAGACAATATTTATAAACTAAATATTAACTAGTCAATTTACTGGCCTAGTAGCATAGCCTGGATATTGCGCGAGCCTTCTAAGCTTGAGGTCGGGAGTTCGAATCTCCCCTAGGTCGTTTTTTTTTATTAATCGGAGGTGTCGCCAAGTCCGGTAAGGCACAAGGCTGCAACCCTTGCATGCGTGGGTTCAAATCCCACCACCTCCTTTTATAAATTTAATATAATAATTTTAATTATGGTTCTTAAAATTAAAGCTATTGGTGGTTATGGTGAGTTTGGAAAAAATATGACCTATATTGAAGTTAATGGAAAAATTATTCTTTTAGATATTGGGATTCATTTAGATAATTATATTACTTTTATGGAAGATCATGAAGGTTTGGCTCCAACAGTAGAAGAATTAATTGAAGTTGGTGCAGTTCCTGATGTTTTTTTATTTAAAGAAAGATTTAATGATGTAATTGCAATTATTCCATCTCATGCACATTTTGATCATGTTTTTGCAGCTCCATATTTAATTAAATTTTTTCCTAATGCAAAAGTATATGCAAGTCCATATACAACACAATTTATTTTAAATATGTTTAGACAAGAAAATAAAGAAATTCCAACTATTATTACACAAGATTGTAATAGTAGATTTAAAATTAATAAAGATATAACAATTGAATTTATTTATGTAACTCATTCTATTCCACATACAGTTATGATTTGTGTTGAAACTAAAGAAGGGAGATTTTTATATACAAATGATTACAAATTTGATGATGCTCCTGTTATTGGTCCAAAAAGTAATATTAAAAGATTAGAGGAGTTGAGTCCATTTAAAGCAATTATAGTTGATAGTACGAGGGCTGTTTTTCCTGGAACAACAAAAACAGAAGTAGAAGTTCGTGAAATGCTTTTTAATGAAGTTGAAAAAATAAATAATGATGCTAGATCTATTTTTATTTTAACATTTTCATCACAATTACAAAGATTAAAAACCATTAAAGATGTTGCAAAACGAGTTGGAAGGGAAGCAGTTTTTCTTGGTAGGAGTTTAGCCAAATATATTTATGCAGCACATGATATAAAATTAACAAAAATTGCACCAAAGCAAAATATTGCACAATTTCCAAATAAAATTAGAAGAATTTTAAAAATGGTTTCAGAAAATCCTAAAAAATATATAATTGTAACAACTGGTCATCAAGGTGAACCAACTGCAAATTTATGTAAAATAGTTGATGGTATATTAGATTATCCATTAAAAAATGATGATTGGATTATATTTTCATGTACAGTTATTCCTAATCCTGTGAGTGTACAAAATAGAAAAATATTGGAAAGTAAATTGGCACAAAAAAAAGTAAATATATTAAAAGATATACATGCTTCTGGTCATGCGAGCCATGATGAAATTAAAAAATTAATTGAAGTTACAAAACCAGAATTTATTTTTCCTTCAGCAGCAGATAAACCATTTGAGCAAGAGGTGGCAAAAATTGCAAAATCTATTAATTATAATAATTCAATTATTCTAGAAATTGGTAAAGAACACATATTTGAATAATTTTAATTTTTAATCATTGTTTATTCTATATATTGTAATACTTATTTGTGTGTCTATGTTTAAACCATAATCTTAATAAATAAATCGACTTAATCAATACCAAAGAGGTTAAATTATGAAGTTAACATTAGCTGAGTCAAAATATTTAAAAGAAGGTATAAGTATAATTTCTGAATTAGTAAATGAAGGTAAATTTAGAATCAATGAAAATGCAATGGAATTAATTGCAATGGATCCAGCAAGTGTAGCTTTAGTAAATTTTAAATTACTATCATCAGCTTTTTCTGTATTTGAAATAAATGAGCCAATTGAAATGGCAATTAATTTAGGGAATTTAAGACAAATTTTGAAAAGAGCAAAACCTACTGATATTGTTAGTCTAACATTAGAAGAAAATACAAATAAATTAATTATTGAATTTAAATCAAAATCAAAGAGAACATTTACACTTCCAATAATTGATTTAGATGAAAAAGAACAGAAAGTTCCTGATTTAAGTTTTGATGCATCGATAAAAATGAGTAGTGAAACTTTTACTGAAATTGTAGAAGATGCCGAAATTGTTGCAGAAAGTTTATGTTTTATAGTTAATAATGAAAAATTTGTTGCTAGTGCAACAGGTGATTTAAGTGATTCTAATAGTGATTTTGAAAGTGGAGATTTAGTTGAGATTGCAGTTGATGAAGGTATTACATTGAAAAGTAAATTTTCTATAGAATACTTAAAAAAAATTGTAAAAGGATCAAAACTTAGTGGAACTGTTAATTTAAAATTAAAAGCTGATTATCCAATGCAAGCTGATTTTAAAGTTGTAGATAGATTATTATTGTCTTTTATTTTAGCACCAAGAGTTGATGCTAATTAATTTTTTTAGAATATTTTATTAATTTAAAAATTATATTTTTTATATGAAGAATAAATTTGAATTAATATTATTTATATTTGTTTTTTTATTTATAGCTATATTTTTAATATTTTTATTTAAAGATGTTGATAATAATAAAGAAAATAAATTTAATATTAATAATGTTTCAAGTGATGAAATTTTAAATAATGATAAAGCTAATTTAAATGATAAATTATTAAACGGAAGTTCTAAGTTAAATGAAATAGAAAAGAAAACAGAAAATGATACTGAAGAAGATGAAGAAGAAAGTAATGATGAAGATCAAGATGATATAGAAAAAGGAAATGATACTGAAGAAGCTGAAGAAGAAACTAATACTGATGATCAAGAAGATATAGATGAAGAAGATGATATAAACGAAGAAGAAAACGATACTGAAGAAGCTGAAGAAGAAACTAATACTGAAGATCAAGATGACATAGAAGAAGAAGAAAATAATATTGAAGAAGATGAAGAAGAAAGTAATGATGAAGATCAAGATGATATCGAAGATAATGAAGAATTAAATAACTTAGTTGAAATTGATTATGATATAAAAAAAAATATAGATGAAAATACTTATATTAATTTACAAAGAGAAGATTATGATAGGATATTGAGTGGGGAAATTTTTTCTTCTCAAATTTGGAGTGGTAATATTTTAATTGAAGGAGATTTAATGATGATGCCATGGGTGGAGATTAATATTCTTCCTGGTACACGTATTGAATTTACTAAATCAAAAGATAAAACTCCATCAATTCATCATATTGAATTAGGTCCAGATGGATTTAATGATTTAGATTCATCTAGATTAAAACCATATACTGACAAACATATATCTGTTTTTTTTAATGGGAAAATTAATGCAAATGGGACTAAAGATAATCCGATTTTGTTTACATCAAATGTAGAAGATAAATATTATAATGATTGGTCATCATTAGTAGTAAATACTGATGATGCATATTTTAATAATGTAATAATTGAATATTGTCAAGCTTGTTTAGTGGTTGTTGATCCTAGTGAAAATATAATTGTTGAAAATTCAATAGTAAGACATGGTTTTTGGGGTTGTTTTTCAATTGCTAATTCTAATGGTGTATATAGAAATAATATTGCAAAAGATTGTGGGCATGAGGGTTTTGATATTAAAGGAAATTCTAAATTAATTAATAATGAAGTTAAAGATTCACATTTTTCATTTTTTATATTAGGTGGAAATCCAACTTTTGAAAATAATAGAGCACAAAATTATGCAAATGATATTAATGATAATGAAATTAGAGATGGTATTGAATTAATTGAAGAATGGAATTGTAAAGAAACGGATTTTTGGAGATATGAAGATTATATTATTCCATGTATGGGTGAACCATTTTTATTAAATTAATTTATTAGTAAAACTTAAAAATCCAAAATTCTATTTATTATTGTGAAATATAAAAAATATCCAAATAGATTTTTAAGACATTTATTTTCAGGTCCATTGATTTGGAGTATTCTTATTCCTTCAGTCATATTAGATATTTGGATTGAGATATATCATAGAATTTGTTTTCCTTTGTGTGGAATTGATTATGTGCCAAGATCTAGATATATTAAAATTGATAGGTATAAATTGTCATATTTGGATTTTCTTGAAAAAATTGAATGTACTTATTGTGGATATATTAATGGATTATTTCAATATTGGACAATGATTGCGGCTGAGAGTGAAATTTATTGGTGTGCAATTAGACATAAAAAATCAAATGATTTTAAGGAGCCTAGTCACCATAAAAAATTTGTGGATTATGGTTCTAAAAAAAAATTTGAACGGAAATATCCAAATTAAATTTTAAATTTTAATTCTTCTATTAATGTTTTTAAATATTCATAAAAATCAGCAACCCCTTTAATGCTTACTCTTTCTCTTGGTGTATGTGCTTCTAAAATGTCTGGGCCTATACTGATACAATCGATGTTTCTTTTTGCTTTTCCAATAATTATTCCGCATTCAAGTCCAGCATGAAGTGCTACAATTTCTGGTTTTTTATTATAATGTGATTCGAATTTTTGTTTTGCCAATTCTAACAATTTTGATTTTTTAGGGTCGCTTTCCCAACCAGGATATTTTCCTTTTGCTTCTACTTTATTAAATTTTTTTAATATTTCTTTTAATTTAATTTCTAATTCTTCCAAATCTAATATTGATGAACTTCTAAACATACAGTTCATTATTATTTTATTTTCATTTGTCTCAATAGTTCCTAAGTTATTTGAAGTTTTAACTAAGCCATCAATATTCTCACTCATTTTTATTACACCGGTTGGTATTTTATTAATTGTAGATATTAGTTTTTGAGTAGTTTCTTTATTAAATATTTTTTCTTTTTTTGAAGTTTTTTCTATATTAATTTCTGCACTTGGCATATCTAATTGATTTTTAATTTTTTCAAATTCATCATTTATTATTTTTTTAATTAATTCAAAATCTTTATCATAATATGATAAACTCATTTCACATTCTTTTGGTATTGCATTTGTAGCAACCCCTCCATTTACATAACTTAATGAAAATTCTTCTAATTTATTTAAGATTGAAAATATGACTTTTATTGCATTACCTTGATTTTTATTAATTTCCATTCCACTATGGCCACCTTGCATCTGTAGTAATGTAATTTTAATTGATGAATCATAATGATTTTCAATGACATTTAAATTTAATTCACAATGGATTTCATTTCCACCTGCACTAGCAATTGTAATGGTGTCATTTTCTTCACTATCAATATTTAACATATAATTACTTTTAATTAAATCAATATCCAATTCTGCAGCACCTGTTAGTCCTGTTTCTTCATCAACTGTGAATAATAATTCTAAGGGTGGGTGTTTAATACTAGAATCTGTTGCGATTGCCATACTAATACATAATCCAATTCCATTATCTGCGCCCAAAGTTGTATTTTTTGCTTTAACCCAGTCTTCATCAATATATGTTGTTATAGAATTATTAATAAAATCAAATTCTCCATCACTTATACAAACCATGTCCATATGTGATTGTAATAAAACATTAGAATAATTTTCATATCCTAGACTACCCTTTGTATAAACTATTAAATTTCCAATTTTATCTACTTTATATTCAAATGAATTTTTTGTAGCCCATTCAATTAACCATTCTCTAACTTTTTGTTCATATTTACTTTTTCTAGGAATTTTTGATAACTGATTAAAATAATTCCATACGATTTGTGGATTTAATTGATTTACTGTCATAATTGAAAAAAATGGAATTCATTTATATAAATTTCTCCATGTTAATAATAATAAACTTTTATAAATACATACAAAATTTTAAGATTATGATTGACTTAATTATTAAATTAATTGCATTAGTATTATTAATTGGTGGGTTAAGCTACTTTTTACATAAGAGATGGGTTGAATATAGAAGAGTATTAACTTTAACTAAAAAGCCAACTGATAGAGAATTTAAAAGTATATTAAAAGTTACTGCAATTGGTGTTTTAATAATTGGACTTATTGGTTTCTTAGTTAAATTTATGGAATTATTATTTAGATAATTTTTTTTTTAACAATTTTTTAAGTTTAGTCCATTGTTTTTCTGCTACAATATAACTAACACATTTTTTTGTGCCACACCAACAGGGATGGTCTTCATAATTTTCTACGTCATATCCATAATTATATGTAATTTCATCGCCTTTTTTTACATTTTTAATAGTTTCAATCCATATGTGACCTTTGTCAATAACTGCTTCAGAATTAGGATCACATGAGTGATTAATGAATCGTGCAGTATTCCATTTAACATTTCCATTAATATCAAATCTACTATTTAATGTAAATAAAAAAACTCCTGCATATTTTTTTTTATTTTTTTCATATTTGTCTAATAAATCTTGGGCGATTTGATCGCTTTGTTTTTTAGTAACTTTTTCCCCAACATATTCTAAAACATAAGTATTTTTTGGAATGTCTCGAGTTGCATAAATTCCAGTTCCGTGAATTTTGGATTTTTTTTCTTTAACATAAATAGATTTAGTTTTTTCCATAATATTTATTTTTCATTATCTCCCTTTAAAAACATTACGATGTATTAAATAAAAAAATTTTATAAGTAATATAATATATAAGCATTTAAATTGAAAAAAATAAAAAGAGGTTTTTGTTTATCATTTGTATTTAGTATTATGTTTATTATTTTATTTTCAGTTAATGTATTGTCAATTGAAAGTAATATTATTTCAAATAAAAATGTTATTGAGGATGGTAGTCCAATAAATATAATTTATCAATTTAATAATACTGATCCTGGTTATGAACCCATTTCTGGTTTTTTAATTTTTATTAATGAGTCTTTGAATTGTAGTTATTTAATGAATGGGAATTTTAATTTCAATATTAGTTCTAATTTATGTTCTGCATTAATAAAAAATGTTAATATAAATTTATTAGATATAAATAATTTTTCTGAAAGTTATGGATTTGCATATGGTTATGGTAGTGGTTATGGATATGGTTCAAATCCGTATTTTAAAAATAGTTCTCCATATAGTATATTAAATTTTGATTTTATTAATATGCCAATAACTAATAATAAAATAAAAACAATTGATGTATATTCAATTTTATCAAATAAAAGTTTAATTGGGAAATCATCGATTACGTTTAATATAACAAAATCTAATCTAAATGATTCAATAAAGCAATATGATGATTCTTTGAATTCAATTAAAAAATTAAAAAGAGATGAAAATATAATTTCAACTTCTGTAAAATTAATTAATTTTTATGAGGGGGAAACCAAATCAATAATATTTACTAAAATAGATTTGCCAATTACAAAAATAAAAATAACTACTAATGCAGATAAATTAACTTCAAAAGTAAGTGCTGCTTTATTAAAAGAAAAACCTGAAGATATATTATCTGTAAAATCAAATATAATTGATTATTTAGAATTAGATGTTTCAATACCAAAAAATTATATTAATGATGCAGTTATTTGTTTTAAAGTTGAAAAATCGGATTTGAATAAATATAATATTGATCAAAATGATATTAATTTATTTAGATATGTTGATGATGAGTGGGAGCAGTTAGATACTTTTATAGATAAAATTTTTACTGATTCAAACATTTATTGTTCTGTTACATTAGGTTTTAGTTATTTTGCTATTGGTCAAAATATAGACAAATATAATGATAATCAATTAACAACTATAGATAATAGTGAAAATAAATTTAAACCAAAGATATTAATTAAATCTGAAAATAAAATTATTGAAAATTTAAATGCTAGAAATACTGATGATATAAATTTTGAAAAAACTGAAATTAATAATAATAATAATTTTATTGAAATTTTAATTATATTAATATTAATATTTATTGTTTGTAAAATATTTTATAAAAAAAAAGATATTAAAAAAATATAAAAAATAAAAAAAAAATTAATTTCCGCAAACTGATTTTAATTGTGTTCTAAAGTTTTTTGCTTCTCTTTCTAAATCATCAAAATCCTTTTCAACATCATTAATATCTTCTTCTGAATCTTTTAAATCTTCAATTACATCGTTTAATGAATCGTCTAAACCTCTATAGTTTACACTTGTTTCACTTAAGTCGTCTTCAGCATCTCTGTAGTCGTCTTGTGCATCACTAATTTCGTTTTGAGTATCTTCATTAATTTTTTTATATAATTTTTCCCAAGATCCTAAAACTTTTAATTCATCAACATCCATTTCATTTGCAATATCGTCAATATCATCTTCTAAATTTTCAAGCATTGTATCGATATTATTAAATTCAATTGTAAATTGAGCTAAAGTAGTACCTTCATTCAATGTATACGTTGTAGTAGTTTTATTTAATAAAGCTCTAACTGCTGTAATTTTATCTTTTACTGCTTTAATATTAGTTTCAGTTGATCTTGATTCTTTTTTGAAATCTTTTTCGTAATCATCATAATCACTATCAATGAAATCTTCTACTCTTGATAAATCAGCTGAACAACTTCTTAAATTGTAATTAACTAAGTATTCATCTGAAAAGAATTTTGCACTATTTTTTACATTATTAGTGTTACTTGATGTTGAATCTAAATTATTTTTTTGATTTTCAAGATCAGTTTTAGTTTTTTCTAATTCTTCTTTATATCTTGATTCCAAATCTTTAATTTGATTTTCGTAAAGCTTAACTGCTTCTTCGTTTGCTTTTATTTCTGCATCGATTTGTCTTTGTAAATTTTGAATTAATTGATTAGTTTGATCTACATTAGTATTTTCATTTGTAGTTCCAACATTTTCAACTAATACTTCAGCTGGTTGTGATACAACATATAGTGCATATCCCAAAGCTGCTGCAAATATTACCATCAAAATCGTTACAACTGCTAATAGTCCTTTATCCATTTTGAATATTCCTCATATTTATGTTTTCGTGAAACAATAATGTTTTATAAATTTATTCACTACCATTTGGTAATTATTAATTTTTATATTTTCATTAAATTATATTATTTTCACTAATTTTATCTTATTGCCAGATTAAAGCCCAAATTTGAGGTTTTAATCATAGTTTTTAATATAATTTGATTCTAAATTGTATATTTAAAAAGAAGTGTATATTATAATGAATATTTCTAGAGGTTTATTTATAAATGAATTAAGTAAAAATGTATTATGAAGCTTAAAAATAAACTTTTTATTTTTATTTTATTAATTTTTATTATAATTTTAATTAGCAATTTTAGTCTTTTTTTTAATAATAAAGCAAAAATGAACGATTTAAGTGTTATAAAATATAATAATATAAATGAATTAAAAAAAACAAATAATAATTTAGATTATTATTTAGATGAAGTAATTGCAGATTTTTATGAAAATAATAATAAAAAAAGTATAATTTATGCCCAAATTTTATTAAAAAAGAAAGAATTTGAAAATAAAATATCTGATAATCAAGCCTTATTTCTTATATTTAGTGATATTTTAATGCAAAATAAATTAAATTCATTTAATATTGCTAATGAAGAATATAATGATTTTAAATTAATATATAATAATTCAGATAAATTAAAGGCAAAAGAGTATTATTTTTTTAATAAATATTATAATTTTGATAAGTTAGATATTAATAATAAACAAAATAAATTAATTTCAAATAAATTAATTAAATACTATACTAATTATAATGAATTAAATAATAATGAAATCTTTTTATTTCAAATATTAGTATCAAATGAAAAAATTGCTAATGATATATATAGTGATTTATTAAAAAATAAAAATTTTAAACAAATATATAATAATTATAAAATTAATAATATTTTTTCTAATTTTGGATTTTTAGGGAAAATAAATTTAAATAGTTTAGATAAAAATTATTTAAAAGAAATACAAAATATTAATTTTAATAAAATTCATGAACCTTTTAAAACAGATCTGGGTTGGATTATATTTCTAAAATCAAAAGATATTTCATTTGATCAATTTAAATTATATTTGAATGAAAGTATAGTGGATCAATTAAAATTTGATTTGATTATTGATTATAAACAAAATTTAATTAATAGTCAAAATATAATATATAAAACAAATATAACTGCTAGTTTTATTAATTAATATAATGTACATATAAGATGGCAATACCAAGAGAAAAATTTAAGACATATAATAATGTATTTGATAATTTTACAAATAGATTATTATTTAAATTAGAAGCAGCTGGATATTTTGAAAGAATAGTTTCAACAATTGCCATTGGTAAGGAAGCAAATGTTTTTTGTGCTATTAAAAAAGATGGTACATATGTTGCAGTTAAAATATATAGGCTTGAAGTTTGTGATTTTAACAAAATGTATTATTATTTAAGTTCAGATCCAAGATATTTAAATATTAAAAGAAGAAAGAGAGAAATTATTTTTACATGGGCTCAAAGGGAATATAAAAATTTATTAAAATTTAGAGCAATTGGTATAAGAGTTCCAACGCCAATTTATATTACTAATAATGTTTTGTTATTAGAATTTATTGGTGATAATGGATTTGCAAGTAGACAAGTGAGAAATGACTTAACTAATATGCATGAATTTTTTAATAAATTAGTTGATTATTTAAAATTATTAAATAATAATAATTTAGTTCATGGTGATTTGAGTGAGTTTAATATATTAAATAATAATGGAGACCCTGTTGTAATTGATTGTTCTCAATCAACTTCTCTAAAAGATAGTTTTTATAATGAACTTTGGGAAAGGGATATAAAAAATATAAGTAGATTTTTTTCTAAAAATGGTATTGACGTAGATATTGAAAAATTAAAACAATTAATTGAATATAAAAATTAAAAATATTTATATATTATAATTAAATTGAATTTTTATGATTAAAAAAAATAAAAAATTAAATTATAAAAAGTTTTTTACATTTATATTAATATTAAGTTTTCTTGGTATGGTCTTTTCTGGTCTTGCTACAACTGAAAGAAACAATTTTTTAGAAAATAAAGATTATAAAAGTGCTTTATGTGTTGAGGGTGAATTTGCTAGTTGTAGTAGTGTTTTAACTTCACCATATAGTCAAATACTTGGAGTTTCAGTTTCAAGTATTGGTTTTATAACATATTTATTTGTATTTTTATTATCATTACTTGCATTATTTAATTTAAAAGACAATTATGTTGAGACATATTTCAATATAATATATTTTTTTGGTTTTATATTTTTATTTGTAACTTTTATATTTTCTTATATTTCTGCAATGATACTTAATCAATTTTGTACATTATGTTTATTAACTTATTTTGTAAATATTTCAATTTTTGTATATGCATTTATATTTAATATAGTAAAATCAACTTGTGCATAAACTTTTTAAACAGTTGATATCTCAACAAATTTAGTGGCTTCAAAGTTTAAAAAATTCCGAGTTAGTGAAAATACAAAAAAAAAGGTTTACAGTTTAATTTTAATTATATTAATGGTGACATCCGCAATTGCATTTATTGCCGTTTATTATGCAACTGATACTGTATCTGCTAATTATAAGGGTTATAATATTGTACAAAATCCAAATTCATATGGTTATATTTTATTAGATTATAATTTAGAATTAGTAAATCATCCCTCTTCATTAGGATTTGATAATTTAAATATGAGTGAAGATGATACATTCATTTTAGTTAATAGTATAAAATCATCAAAAACTATAGCATCTACTTATAATTTAACTAGTATTGATTTACCATTTATTGAAGAATTTAATTTTGGATTAACAAAATGGTCTTTAGATATTTTTGATGGAACTCAGTTCAACTATGGTTCAAATGATATTAATAATGTAAATTATATTAATTGTAATGAGAATGAAAATTATAATATGATATTTAATATTCAGCAAAATAATAATACTTATTTAAATTTAGATGGTAAATGTTTAAATATTTATTATAAAGATAGTTTTGAATTAAATATGGTGTTAGAAAATATTTTATTATATAGAATAGGCGTTTTAAAATGAATAAAACTAATGTATTAACTTTAATTATTTTTGTATTATTTGTTTTATTAGCAATTATTTTATTAAGGTTTTTTGTTCCTGAAAGTATAATTTCAAATTCAGATAAAGATATTGTTGAATTTAATGATTTTGTATTTTTTAAAAATAGTGCAGGATTATGGGATTTTGATGTAAAAAATATGAATAGTAATGAATTGTATACTGTAACATTAAGAAAATTACCAACTGATGTGGAATACATCGAAACAGTTGGGGATGTTTCAACTTTTTATAAACATAAAAATAATATTAATTTAGTTTTTAATCCAGAACTTTCATCTACTCAAAAAAGTAGTTTTGGTTTAAGTATGATTGAAACGACATTAACATTAAGTAGAGTTTTTTCAGTAAATATAAGTTCTGCATGTAGGACATATGATTCATCATGTAAACAAATGGCAGAAGAATGTAATTCTGCAAAAGTACCATTAATTGAATTTATTTATTCAGATAAACCTAAAATAGAATTAGTAAATAATAATTGTTTATTAGTGCATGGTGATGAAGAAACTATTTTTGATTCAACTGAAAAATTGATTTATACTTGGTATAAAATACTAGAATAAGGTGTAAAATGAAAATATTAATTGCAAATTTGAGTTCAGGAAAGGGTACATGGGGTCATGTATCAAGATTAATACAAGATGGAAATTTTGATAAAGTTTTATTGGTAACAAATCAATTTGGTCAAGATACATTTAAAAAAGATGATAAATCTGAATTTATCTTGATAGAACAAAATGGTTCTGTTAATGAAATTTGTGATTTATTAGTTCCAATTTTCAAATCTTTAGATGGGGATATTAAATTAAATCTTATCAGTGGAACTGGAAAGGAACATATGGCAATACTTCATTCTTTAAATTTAGTAAAAAAAGATTATACTTTTACTGCATTAACTAAAGAAGGAGTTACTGAATTTTAATTTTTTTTAATTTTTTATTGAGAACAGGCTTTTTAATTCATATAGAAAACAGTTTTAATTTCTATGGCAAATTGCCAAATAAAAAAATGTAGAAGTGAATAAGCCACCTTTTGTATCTGTGCAAAGCAAACAGATTATCTGCATTTTACTAAGCGCCGAAAGGCTTGCACCACATTTGTAAAATCAGTTTTCAATGTCTTTTAATTGCAGTCGAATTTTTCATTCTCATCCCTTAAGCAATTAAATCATGTTTTTTCTTCTCTGATTTTTTAATGATTTCTCATGTTTTCAAATATAGTGGTGGGTGGACTTTCCTCAGTTAAAAACCGATAGCAGACTACACTCACTACAATTTAAAGAAAAAACTGTTATTTAAAAAAATTACGCATTAAATTTGATTTTAGATTCTTTTTCAATACCATCAAAATTGGTGATTCTTTTTATTTGACCAATTCTTTTAGCATGAATTTTTGCTAAAGCAAAATCATTTTTATATTCGTCAGGTATATCAATACTTTCAATAATATAAAAATGCTGACATGTACCTTTTTTAAAAACATCAGGAGCTTCAGGAAAAAATTCTTCCTTTAATTTATTGCTAAATGTTAAGTTTAATTTTAATGAACAAAAATTTTCCATTAATTTTCCTGGTTTTGGAATTGCTCTTTTCATTTTTAAATTAATATTTTGGGATTTTAAATTAATTAATATAATTCCATTTAAAATTATTGCTTGTACAAAGTCTTTAAATCTTTCACTACTAAATTTTCCTTTAAATTCAACTTTAGTAAATTGTTTATTAGATTTTATAATTTCTAATTCATTAAATTTTAAAAAAACATCTTCATTATTATCTAGACTTATAAACTTTCCATCAATTTCACAATCTTCATTTAAATTATTAGATATAAATTCAATTAAAAATGCACTATATTCATAACCAGTATTAAATTTAATTTCTTTTTTAGAATTAGTTATTTTACAAATTTCTTTTTCAAATGTTCCTTTTCCAAATCTGGTAAAAAATTTATGTGTTAATTTTGATATGTTTTTTGATTCAATATCTTTTAATAATGACATGTTTATACCCCTAAGAATTATTTTTAATATTGAATATATAAATGTTTGTCTATTGTTTCAAATAATTTATAAATTCATTATTTTTTTTTGTATTATGTCTCGTTTACAAAGTCCATCTTCAATTAATTTATATAAACAATGTCCAAGGAGATATTATTATAGATACATAGAAAAAAAACCTTCAATGCCAAATAGATATACAATAATTGGTAATTCAGTACATAGTGTATTAGAAAATTTTTTTAAAATTAATATCAGTCATATTAATGAAACTAATTATGAAAAGGAATTAACTGTTTTTATTTTAGAATTAATGAATAAAGAATTTGAAAATACAAAACATCAATTATCAAAAATTAATTTATTAAACGAATCTTCAGAATTATATGATGAATTTAATTTTATGATAAATCTATGGATTAAAAACTTTTGTACTAGAATTCAAATACAATTAAGTAAATCAAAAACTTTTGCACAATCATTTTTATTTATTAAACCCAATACTGAAATTAAATTAATATCTCAGGAACATAAAGTTCAAGGTTTTGTTGATGCTATATTTAAAAGAAAAAAAGGTGATATATTAGTTGACTATAAAACTTCAAAAAAAGATATAATGACAGAAGATTATATAACACAATTATCCATATATGCATTATTATATTATCAAAATTATAAAAAACTTCCAAATAAAGTAGGGGTTGATTTTTTAAAACACGGTAAAATGCATTTTATTGATGTGGACCAGGATTTATTAAAAAAAGCAAAATTAGAATGTGAATTAATTAAAATAAATACTCAGTCAATTAATATAGGTGATTATCCTAAAAAAATAACCCCCTTATGTAAATGGCATTCAGGACAATGTGATTTTTATGATATTTGTTTTAAATAAAATTATTAATTTTTTAATCTTTTAATTTCGAAACTTATACCTAATTTATTTAATCTTATATATCTTGGGCAAAGTGTATATTCAAACTCCGAATATTTTTCATTTATGTGATTTTTTATTTTGTCACATAATTCTAATTTTTTTATTTTTTTATTTTTAATAATTATTTCTTTTTCCATAAAACAATTATCATCTAATTGTAAAAATAAATTAACTCCATATTTTTTAAAGTCGACATTATCTGAAAATATTATATTATATTTATTTAATATATTATCATTTTGAATTTTTTCAAATAATTCTTTTTTTTTATTTAATAAAAATTCAATTCTTTTTTTAATATTGGACATAAATTCTTTTAAATTAATTATTTTTACCTTATTAATTTTATTTTCATTAGATTGAGTTTCAATTATATTTTTTAATTTATTATTATAGCAAATAAATCCTCCATAAAAATTATTAATAATTTTATGTTTTCCACAAGAAAAAATAATAACATCTCCGATTTTAGCATATGGACTTCCAATACTTCCACATGCATCATTTATTAAAATACAATTTTTCTTTTTAGTAATTTCATGTATTTTTTTTAAATTTTGATTAATTAAATAACCTGGACTACTATTTACAATAATTAATGTATTATTTTCAATATTTAAATTATCAATATCGACTATTCCATTAAGAGTGTCGTATTTTACAACTTCATAACCAAATTTTTTTGCTTTAAGATAAAAAAGCCAACCTCCTTCATTTGGAATATAAATTGTTTTAATATTATCATTTAAATTTTCAAATAATTGTTTAAAACAATCATCTGCACTACTTAAAAACATGCAATTTTCTTTTTTAGTCAACTTTTTTGCAATATTTTTACATTCATCAATTAAATCCATAAAATAATGATTTATCTTTAATTTAAATAATTTTTTAAATTAAACATTTTTCTATAAATCAATGTCAGATTTAGAAAAATCCCATGAGAGAATATTAAATAGTAATGGTATAAAATTTAAAGATAAATTTGTAGAAGCATATAAAATAATTATGGGTGATAATTATGACAAATTCATAGATTATTCTCTTAAAAGAAATAAAATTTCAATTAGAATAAACACATTAAAAATAGATATTGAGTCATGTATAAAAAGAATAAAAAAGAAAAATTGGAATTTAAGTCATATTCCTTGGTGTAAAGAAGGTTTTTGGATTGAATCTGATAGACGTGATGTTGGTAATTTATTAGAACATCAATTAGGTTATATTTATGTACAAGAATCTATGAGTATGATTCCTCCAATTGTAATGGAAATTAAAGAAAATCAAAAAATATTAGACATGTGTGCAAGTCCAGGTAGTAAAACAACACAAATTGCACAATATATGAAAAACACTGGTCTTTTAATATCAAATGATGTAAAAGGTTCCAGACTTAGTTGTTTAGGTTTAAATACAACTCGGATGGGATTAAGAAATAATGTAATTACACTTCAAGATGCAAAAACTTTAAAATTAGATAATAATTTTGATAGAGTTTTGTGTGATGCACCTTGTTCAGGAACTGGAACCATAAGTAAGTCATTAAAAACTTTAAAAATATGGAATAGTAATATGATAAAAAGATTAAGTAGAACTCAAAAGAAGTTAATTGAAATTGCATTTAATTCATTAAAACCGGGAGGTATTATGATATATTCTACTTGTTCTTTAGAACCTGATGAAAATGAATGTGTGGTAAGTGATTTATTAAATAAATTTGAGAATGCAGAAACAATGAATATAAAATTAGATTTGAATAGTACAAAACCATTTGAAAAATGGGCTGATAAAGAATTAAATATTGGTGTTAAAAACTGTTTAAGAATTCATCCATATGATAATGATACAGATGGATTTTTTATCTGTAAAATTAAAAAATTATAAAAATAACTAATTATTGTTTTTCTTCTTCATTAGTTTCATTTTTCATTGTTGGAAATAATAATACATCTCTAATTGAATCTTGATTTAATAGGATGATTGCCATTCTATCAATACCCCAACCAATACCACCGGTTGGAGGAAGTCCTACATCAATTGCATTAATAAAATCTTCATCCATTGGATGAGATTCATCTCCACCAGCTCTTAATAATTTTGCTTGTTCTTCTAATAGTTCATTTTGTTTTAATGGATCATTTAATTCACTATACATATTACCTATTTCCATACCACAACAAATTGGTTCACATTGTTCAACAAATCTATCATCTCCCCTAAGTTCTTTACAAAGTGGAGTGGATTCTTTAGGTCTATTGTAGATGTGAGTAGGTTGAATTATTTTAGGTTCTATTAATTCATCAAAAATTTCTATAATACAATCTCCCCATGACATATCTTTTTTTTTCAATTCAATTTTTTTCTTAATTAAATATTTTTTTAATTCTTCGATTGACATTTCATTAACATCAATATCTAAATGTTCTTTTATTGAATCCACCATTGTAATTCTTTTCCAAGGTGCTTTAAAATTTAATTTAACTTCTTTAATTACACCAGTTTCATGATCACGAACATTTTTAAGAACATTTGTTGTCCCATTAATTTTCAAACAAACAAATTCATAACAATCTTCAATAAGTTTCATCATATCTTTATAATCTTTATATGCTTCATAAATTTCAATCATTGTAAATTCTGGATTATGTGAATGATCTACACCTTCATTTCTAAAATTTTTACAAATTGTATAGACTTTTTCAAATCCACCAACAATTAATCTTTTCAAATAAAGTTCAGGAGATATTGATAAAAACATTTTCATATCCCATGCATTAATATGAGTTTCAAATGGTCTTGCATTAGCTCCTCCATATTGAGTTTGTAATAATGGAGTTTCAACTTCCATATAATTTCTTTTATCCAAAAATTTTCTAATTGTACTAATCATTAAACTTCTTTTTTTAAAAACTTCTTTAACTTCAGGATTTACAATTAAATCTAAATATCTTTTTCTAAATTTTATTTCTTTATCCACTAGACCATGATGTTTTTCAGGTAATTGTTCTATACTTTTTGTAAGTATTGTAAATTCTTTAACATTAATAGTAACTTCTTCAGTTTTAGTTTTAAAAATATTCCCTTTAACTCCAAAAATATCTCCAATATCTAATTTTTTTAATAGTTTAAAATTATCTTTTCCAACAGTATCTACTTGAATATAAATTTGTATTTTTCCAACTTCATCTTGTAAATTTAAAAAACATGCCTTACCCATATTTCTTATTTGCATAATTCTTCCTGCTAAACTATATTCATTATCAACATGTTCTTCAGGTGAAATGGCATCATATTTTTTTTTTAATTCAATTGATTTTGCATTAATTTCATATTTATATGGATAAGGATTAACTCCCTTTTCTCTTAAATCTTTTAATTTTCTAATTCTATCTGCTCTATATTGTGAAATCTTTTCAGCCATATTCATGGAATTAATTAACGATTTATAAATTATTTGACAAAATTCTTCTTATTTTTAGTATTAAAATATATACTAAATTGATATCAATAAGTATAGAGACAAAGATAATTTTATAAATAAACTCTTGGTGAGTGGTATAATATGATATTTGACAAATTATTAAACTTATATAAAAAATTTGAACGAGCAATTATAGGAGATAATGAAGAATTAAATTCATTATTGAATCCAACTAGTAAACAATCATTTAGTGATTTTATTAAACATATTAGATATAATAATGATTTAGATACAAGTTCTAATATGGGGTTAGATTTTAGAGAGGAATTGAAAAATAGGGAATTAGAAGAAAACTTTGCAAATTTTTTAGCAAACCCTTCATCTTTTTATGACGGATGTTTATCTAGTTCAAAGATAACAATTGAAAATAATCCTTTTTATTCTACTCCAGCACAAAAAGAATCTTCAAAGCAGTTGGAAAAAAAACATGATGAATATTTATCAAGTGATAATTGTTCTGAATATATGAGAACAAAAAAAGATTAATTTTTTTAATGATTAAATTTTAATTTATTTATGATTGATAATAATAATAATAAAATTTTATTAAAAATAATAAATATAATTTTAATAATAACTCTTATATTAAATATGACTTTTTTTGCACTTGGTTATATCGACGGGTGGGTATTTTGGTTAACAGTAGGGTTTATTTTCTTGTTTAGCAAGAGACAATTGATGTTTAAATAAGGTCTCGAGGGGTCTTCGAGGAAAAACTTTATAAATCAAAAAACTTAATTAATAATAAAAATATTGTTTTAAAGAGGTAAAAAAAGATGGCACAAGTTTTAGTTAAATGCGGCATAAAAAGACAATCTGGTTATTTATATTTTTTAGATAAAAAAGGAAATGTAGCTAGATGTCAAATGGCACGAAAAGGGGTTCGAACATCAAAAAAACAAGAAGTACTTGTTAAGTGTGGAGTTAAAAGAGAATCAGGATTTTTATATTTTATAGATAAAAATGGTAATGTAGCAAGAACAAAAATGGCTAGAGGTTCTTCAAAAAGAAAATCAACTAAGAAGAAAGTAGCTAAGAAACCTGCGAAAAAAAAAGTAGCAAAGAAAGCAGCTAAGAAACCTGCAAAAAGAAAAGCAGTTAAAAAAAAAGCAGTAAAAAAGAAAGCAGCTAAGAAACCTGCAAAAAAAAAAGTAGCTAAGAAACCTGCAAAAAAGAAAAGATAATTTTTTATCTTTTATTTTTTTTATTTTAAATATTTTATTTCAACTTCATCTGTTCTTAAATATGGATTAACTTTAGACCATATATAGTCACTTTTCATATTAGAATTATTATATTTTTTAATTAATATTTCAAAATTAATATTTTTTAATTCTTCAATATTATTAAATTTTAAATTTAATTCACCTAAAAATTTTAATAATCCTGCCCATGCAATCATAACACCATTATCTACATTTAAACTATTATCTACAAAATAGCATTTAGCTCCTCTATCATTACACATTTTTATAGCCATTTCTTTAAGTCTTTTATTACATGCAACTCCTCCACCTAATAATAATTCATTTTTACCAGTATGTGCAAGAGCTCTTTCAGCAACTTCAATTAACATACTAAATGAAGTTTCTTGTAAACTAAATGCCAAATCATATTTACTATGACCTAAATCATATAAATTTTTTAATTTTGTTAAAATACCACTAAAATTAATATCCATTCCTTTAACTAAATAACCTAAATCAATAAACTTTTTACTTTTTTTTGCCAATAATTCAATTTTGGGCCCACCTGGAAATCCTATGTTGATATATCTTGCAAACGTATCAATAAAATTTCCAATTCCAATATCTAATGTTTCTCCAAAAATTCTATATTTTTCTCCTGAAAAACCAATTATTTGAGTATTTGCACCACTTGCATATAATAAAATAGGATCCTTACTTAAATTATTATTTTCATCAAATCCACACAATTTTCCAATTTCTAAATGTGCAATACAATGGTTAATTCCTATGAGTGGACAATTTAACAATTTAGATACACTTCTAGCTATAATAGCACCAATTTTAAGGCAGTTTCCAATGCCAGGGCTTTGTGAGAATGATATCAATTTAATATCATTAATTTTTATTTTTGCCTCATTTAAAGCGTCTTTAATAATTGAATCAAATTTCTCAATGTGATGATCTGCGACAATTCTTGGTGTCATACCCCCAGATTCAGTTGTAAATAATGCTTTCTTATTTGCAAGAATATTTCCATTACTATCAATAATACCAACACCGAATGTGTGGGCTGTTGATTCAATTCCTAATATATACATAATAATAGGCAATACATTTTATTTAAAAAAATAACTAAAAAATTATTTAAATCTTAATAACAAATTAATTAATAATTTTTTTCTTTTTCACAGCTTTTTTCTTTTTTTTAGGATTAATTTTTTCACTTAATTCTTTATTTAATTGTTCGATTTGATCTCTTAATTGAATTGCCAACTCAAAATTCAAATCTTGACTAGCTTCTTTCATTTCAATATTTAATTTATCAATTATTATAGGTATTTCATTTTTAGCATAAGATTTAAATGATTTTAATGTAGTTATTTCATCTGGAATTTCTTTAATAATAGTTTTTGGAATGATTTTATTTTTTTTATTATATTCTAATTGTATTTTTCTTCTTCTATTCATTTCTATTATTGTATTTGATATGCTATTTGTTTTTTTATCTGCAAATAATATAACTTTACTTTGCGTATTACGTGCAGCTCTACCTGATATTTGTATTAAAGATTTAGTATCCCGCAAAAACCCTTCCTTATCTGCATCTAATATTGCAACTAAAGCAACTTCAGGTAAATCTAAACCTTCTCTTAATAAATTAATACCAACTAGAACATCAAAACTACCTAATCTTAATTGTCTTAAAATTTCACTTCTTTCAATAACATCAATATCACTATGTAAATAACGAACTTTTATACCTGCTTTTGATAAATATTCAGTTAAATCTTCTGCCATTCTTTTAGTTAATGTAGTTACTAAAGTTCGAAATTCTTTTTTTATAGTAATATTTATTTCTTCAATTAATTTATCGATTTGATTTTTACTAGGGTAAATTTCTAATGGTGGATCAATAAGTCCAGTTGGCCTAATAATTAATTCACTTATTTTATCACTATTTTTTAATTCATATTCTGATGGTGTTGCTGAAACACAAATTGTTGTTTTAAAATATTTTTCAACTTCTTCAAATTTTAATGGTCTATTATCATATGCACTGGGTAATCTAAAACCATGATCAATTAAGTTTTTTTTACGAGAAAAATCACCTTTATACATACCTTTTATTTGTGGGATTGTAACGTGAGACTCATCAATAAAAAATATAAAATCTTTATCAAAAAAATCTAAAAGACAATAAGGTGGCTCACCTCTTTTTCTTTCATCAAAATATACTGAATAATTTTCAATACCATTACAATACCCTAATTCTTTAATCATTTCAATATCATATTTAGTTCTTTGACTTAATCTATGTGCCTCAATTGAATCAATTTCTTTTTTTCTTTCATCTAATTCAATTTCAATTTTACTAATTGCTTTTTCTAATTCTTCTCCACTAATTACAAAATGTTTTGCAGGAAATAATTTGAACTGATCAATTTTTTCAATTAAATTAAGACTAACTTTATCTAATATTTTAATAGATTCAATTTCATCATCAAAAAATTCCACTCTAATTAAATTATCCATATATGATGGAAATATATCAATAACATCTCCTTTAATTCTAAATTTACCTTGTATTAAATCAATTTCTGTTCTATTATATTGTAAATTAATTAAATTTAACAAAAATTCATTTCTATTTATTTTATCCTTAACTTTTAATGAAATTGCAAAATTTTCATAATTCTCTGGATTTCCAAGTCCATATATACAACTAATTGAACTAATTATAATAACATCTCTTCTACTCATTAAACTTGCAGTAGCCTTTAATCTTAATTTTTCAATTTCTTTATTTATCTTTAATTCTTTTTCAATAAATAAATCTTTATTTGGTATATAGCTTTCAGGTTGATAATAATCATAATATGAAATAAAATACTCTACTGCATTATTTGGAAAAAACGATTTAAATTCATTATATAATTGTGCCGCAAGTGTTTTATTTTGTGCAAGAATTATGCAAGGTCTATTTAGATTTTTTATAATATTAGCCATAACAAAAGTTTTACCAGATCCTGTAACTCCCACTATTGTATTAAAACTTTTATTTATTGAATCTAATTTTAATTTTTCTTTAATTATTTTATCTTTATATACTTTTTTTATACTATTAGCATTTTTTTGTATTTCTTTTTGACTATTTTTTATATTATTTGTAATTTCTTCTATTACTTTTGGTTGATCACCGCATGGTTTAAAATTACTTTTTAATTTGAATAACATATTTTTAATAATTTTGATATATTAATAAAAATTCTTATTATAATTAACTAGTAAAGATTTTTTTAAAAATTTGTTTTTCTTTATCTTGTACCCAATTAACTAATATATACTTAATCAGACCCGCACGGCTGGTATGTAAATTAGACCTATTTACATAGAAATCTATTTCTTTAATCAAATTTTCTGGTAGATTGACTGGTTTATATCGTTTTGCCATTGTATTATAATATTATTGTTACATTATTAAATCATTTTTGCTTACTTGTCTAATATGTCCAGTCTAATTATTATATTCTGATTACTATTATAATTATTATTTAATTTTTTTATTAGATTTCTTTTTCTTTTTTGAATTTTTAATTTCATTCATTGAATCAATAATATTTGACAATATAGTTTTAGAATTCTTTTTCTTGTTAATTTTATTATTAGTTAATTTATTATTAATTAAATTAGTATTTTTTTTCTTAATATCATTTTTACTTTTATTATTAATTAATTTAATTTTATCAAATGCCTTATTTAGAATTTCATAAGTATTTTTATTGCCATCATTATTTTGATTTGATTTGTTCTTTTTATTATTACTTCCATTAATTATCTCACTTACAATTTCCACCGCGTTCTTTTTACTATTTTCTTTTTTAATTTGATTATATTGTTTTAAATTTTCATTGCTCTCACTCTCAGAATAAATAGCTTGTTTTACTTTTTGCATTAGATTTGTTTTTTTTATATATGGATTTATTTGTCTAAATCTTGGTTTTTCAATATAATTCATACTTTGTCTTTGTACTATTGGTTGTGAATACTTTACTGGTTGATAATAATTCGTTGAATATTTTGTTTTTACTTTTGGTTTAACAAATGCAATAATTGAAAATTCAATAAATATACCTGATATTAATATAATAATAAAAATTTGTATAAATAATTTCCAATTACTTTTAGTATTTTGAATTTCATTAATAGGTTGTTGAGTTATAATTTCTTTCACCTTATTTTCTATTTCTGAATCTGGTTTTTTTAATACTTGACTTATATTTTTACTAATTGATGTTTTATTATTATTATTTACATTATTTTGTTTTATGATTTTTTTAACATTAGTTTGATTTGTATTTTGTTTAGATGCTACTGTTTCATTTTTTGTACTTGTTATTAATGGTGGAAGTTTGGATTTAAATATACTTTTTTTATTTGAGCCAGATCCTCCTCCTGATGAACTAGTTGATTTTGTTGTTTTTGTTTTTTCAATTTTTTCTGTACATGATCTCATTAATTCTTCTCTTTTAAATATAGTTTCACATTCATTTAAATCTTCAGCTTCTCTTGTTTGTATACTATTAGCACAAGTTGACCATTCTGTATATTTCCAATTTTCACTACAAAATTCTTGAACTGCAGAATTTTTTAATCCCATTACAACAAACCATCCATTTACTATATTACAAATATAATTATTTTGAATTTTACCATCACATTGAACAAATATTTCATTTTTATTTGTACATTTATTAGTTGTTTGAGTAATTGTTGCATTATGTTTATCTAAAATACAAATGTCATTATTTTTATCATTTATTTTTTTAAATGAAATATCTTTGGTTCCTGTTTGATTAATATTTTTTACAATAATTTTATTTCCATTTAAATTATCTTGTAAAATTAATATATCAGTTAAATCTAATTTATTTTCACTAAAATTATGATTAAATGATACCAATGTATTTTCATTCATTTTAAATTTAATATTTTTTACATCAACATAATTTTTATTATTAATATCAGCAAAATTTTCAATATATGTATTTATCACTTCAAAATTGTGTTTAGGTATTGTTCCATATACATTGTCAATTTCATCATTTAATCCATCACCATCTTTATCATCATCTGTAATATCACTAATTAAATCTCCATCTATATCACTTATACTTGTTTTTATATTATGTTCAATTCCTAAAAATGTTTGATTATATTTATCCTTTATTCCACTATCTATTCTTATAGTAATATCTTCATTTTGTTTGATTTCACCTATTGGATAAATTTTTAATATTCTTCCATCGAATAGTACAGCTTTATCAAATTCTTTTTCACCTTGTTTTATGTGTAAATTTTCTTTTTTAATTTCACTTATCTCATTATTAAATTCAACTATATAATATTCTAAATTATTTTTTATTTCTTTTTTTATTTCTTTTACTTTTATTGGTTTATAGTCTTTAGCAAATACAAAATCTATTTTTTGTTCAACTTTATTTCCATTAACATCTTTTGTCACGACTTTTGCAGTATATTTTGTTCCTATTACAAAATCATATAATTTGTAAAATCTTTCATTTATGTCTTTACTCGTATTAATTAATTCATTATTTACATAAATTTCATATGATTCAAAATCTTCAGTTTCAATTGTTTCAAATGTAATTACTGTACTTGTATTTGAATAATTATATTCATTTAGATTTTTAACTCCTAATGGTAATATATCATCCACAAAAATTACTGTTTTATTAATTATTTTTTCATAAAAATTTTCAGTTTCATTAAATTTAAAATCTAAATTATAAACTCCTGATTTTAATTTAGTTATATTAAATTTTTCTTTTTGAGTATATTTTTTTATTTCATTATCAAAAAATATTTCATAAGGTAATCCTTCATTTCCACTAATATTTACAAATGCTTCTATTTTTTCACTAGTATTTTGTTTTATTATATTATCTTTAAAACTTAAAGTTACATTAATACTATTTTTTTGTATTTTATGTGTATTGGTATCTGAAATCACTTTATTATTTTTATTATCTTCAATAATCCAATTATATTTGTATTCTCCTGATTGTAATTGTATTTCATATGAATATTTACCATTATTATATTCAACATCAAATAGTGTATTTGAAATATTTAATTTAGCAATATTTTTCAATCCAGAAAAATCACTTGCATTAATTTCAAATTTAATTTTACCTCCAATTTCATATTTACTTGGAGAATTTGGCATTGCAATTTCTAAATTGTCATAATTTATTCTTGGTGGCGTAATATCTTCATTAAAAAATACTACATATTCAATTGAACTTTTTGTATAATTTTCATTCCCATCAAATGTTAAATTAATATATTGATCATTTTCATTTAATATGTCAATTTCAATTTCATTATATTCACTATATGTATACTCTTGTATGATGCCTCTATTTTGATCGAAAATAAACATATCATATTCTTCACCACTTGGATTAATTATATCTGTTTTTATATTTAATTTATTTCCAACTTCTATATTTACATCAGTATTTTGTCCATTTAATTTTAAATTGAATTCTGCTTTAGCTTTTTTAATAATAAATTCTTTTGTTTCAGACAAAAATTCATTACCTGAATTATCTTTTATGATTATATTATAATTATATTTTCCTGCTGATAATATTTTTTCAAATTTATGTTTAAATATATTTTCTTCTATATTTAATAATTCCATTTCAATTAATTCATTATTTAAATTTAATATTGCTGATTTTATTCCAGATATATCTGAACTTGTCAAAGAAATTATACTTTTATCACTATTATAAGTATCTGGTGAACTTTGTTCAATTAAATTTATTTTTGGTTTATCTTGTTCGTTAATTGTATTTAAATTCATTGATTTTTTCAAACCACTATAATTAATATTTCCTAAATATTCAATTTCATATTTATAATTTCCAACTTGATTATTTGATATTAAGTCATTTAAATTATTTTTAACTCCAGAACTAATTAATTGATTGTCTTTGTATATATTATAATTAAAATCATTATTGTTTGGTTCAATAGTATTTGCTTTTATATTAAAAAATTCAAATGTTTTTATTGTTTTATCAACATTTGAATCATCTATTGAAATTTGAATATTTGGTGTTTTTTTTAATATTTCAAACGTTTCTAATTTTGTTACAACCAAATTATTATTTAAATCATAAACTTTCCAATAATACGAATGTGGTCCTGCGCTAAGTATTGTCGAATAATTAAATAATTCATTAGCATCTCTATTAACATTAATGGTTTTTTGATCTAAAATTAATTCTGCAATAGATTTAATTCCTTTATCATCACTTGCATTAACAATAAAAATTGATTTATCTTGTGAATATTCTGCATTGTATACAAATTCATTTCTTGTTATTATTGGAGCATTTTTTTCTTTTGTTACAGTTACTGTTAATTTTTTTTCTTTTTCATTATAATTTTCATTACCTGAATATACTATTTTTATATCATATTCATTGGATTGTGGAAATGCAATAAATTGTTCATATTCACCATCATATTCAAAATAAGTACTATCGTCCTGTTTATTTATTATAATAAACTTATAATTATCAACTGGTTCCACCATTTTAGAAATTACTTTTATATTTTCTAATTCAATTATTTCTTTATTTAAAAATTCATCATTAATTAATAAATTTAATAATGGGTCTTTTTTAGTAATTGTGAATGTTTTCAATTCAGTCTCAATTAAATTATCAAACTTATCTAATACTTTCCATTTATAATTATAATTTCCTGCATTTAATAATTTATTAAATTCAAAAGTATAAACTCCCTCATTTTCATTTTTTAAATTTACTTCATGTATTATATCATTTAATATTAATTCAATTTTATTTTTAATACCATAATTATCTGATGCAGAAAGTGTTATTATTGTATTAGTATTACTATCATAACTATTAGGTGATGTGAATGTATTTGATGTAATTGTTGGCGGTTCAGTTTCTTTTGCCACTTCAATATTATGTATTGACGAATTACTTAAATGATTTTTATCTCCAATATAATTGAAATTTAGTTCATATAATCCTTCATTATTAAATATATACTCTTCTGCAAAATTATTTTCATTTTCATTAATTTTTTCTTCTTCCCCATATTTTAATTTCATATTATATTCTAAATATGGAGGCATTATATTTGCATTAATAATAACTTGATCACTTAATCCAATATTAAGATTATTTGCATTATCTCCATCAATATTTGAAATTATATGCGTATTTCTTTTTTCAATTGTAAATGTTTTTTGTTCAGTTTCTACAAAATTATCAAAAACATCAAGTACTTTCCATTTATATGTATATAAACTTGCATTTAAAACTTTTTCAAATTTATATATTCCATTATTATTTGGCACTAAATATTCTTTATTATTCAATATTAATAATGCATTATCTTTCAAACCATAATCATCATTTGCATTAATGCTAATAACTGTATTTGTTTCTTTATCATATTTTTCAGGAGCATTAATATTTTTACTACTAATTTCTGGTGGAACTGTTTCTTTTTCAACATTTATAGTAATAATTTTTGATGTTGGATTATAATTATTATTTTCTATTGATGAAAATTCGATTGTATATGTTCCTTCGTTTTCTAAATCTAATTCTTGACTAAATGATATTGATTGTTTATTTTCTATTTCTGCACCATTTAAACTAATTTTCATATTATAATTAGTTTGTGGAAATATTTGAGATTCAATTAATACTTTATCTGTAACTTTTTTATTTATTATTTCTTCAGGTGACGTTGAAATAGCAGTTACAAGTTCATAATCTGCTTTTTCAATCTCAAATAATTTACCTGCACCATTCACTATATTTCCTGAATTGTCGTATGCTCTCCAATAATAATCATAATTTCCTGCATCAAGATTAGTTTCATATATTACTTCCGTTTCAAAATTATTTGAATTAACTAGGATTTCAGTTTCTTCATTATTTATTGTCATTATGGTTTTTTTAATGCCTGAAAAATCTGTTACATTAATAATAAATTTTATTTTTTTATTTGGATCATATTTAAATTTATTTGGTTCAATTTCAATCAAATCTGTTTCTAATTTTTGTATTGTAATTTCAGGAGAAATTCTTTCTGGTTTAACATTAATTAAAAAACTATTTGAAAATTGACTATAATCATTATTTCCATCAAATGAATATACTATATTATATGTTCCTTGTTTTGTAAAATTAAATACTTCAGTTATGGTATTAAATTCATTTAATGTTTTAAATAAATTATTATTTGAATCATATATTTGAATTTTTATATTACCTTCTGTATCAATTAAATTGTAATCTATTTTTGTATTATCATATGTAATTATATTATTTATATTTTCTATATTATTTTCATTTATTTTTAAATTTAAATTTGGCACATTTTTTTCTACTGTAAATGTATTTATGCTACTCTCTATTGTATGTCCTAAATCATTTTTTATTTTCCAATAATAACTATATTCACCTGGACCTAAAACTCTTTTATATTTAAAAGAATTAGTTAAACTATCATAATCTGGTGTATGTTCATTAAAGTCGTATATTGAGGCAGGGGTTTTAAAAAAGAATTTTGCTGTTGTCGTATCAATATTATTAACTTTATCAATAGCTACCATTGTAAAGTTAGTTCTATCATTTTCATATTTTTCAAAACTATCGTGTTTTGATAATTGAATGAAAAAGTTATCCTCTGTTGATAATGAACTTTTTTCTCCTGAATTTTTTACAAAAGGATTTCCACTTGCCAGAATGTATTGATTAAGTCCTCCAACTAAGTCATCTCTCATCCAAATTTTGGTATTTACTGTATTACAATTATTTTCAATTGCATGATTAATTAAAATTTCTGTATCTTTTTCAAATATTCTTAAATCAGAACAATCTGATTTTAATTTATCATTTTCAATTAAATTTGCTGTATTATATTCAAAATAAAATAAATGATCATCTAATTGTCCAAATGGATTATTATAGTTAATTATTTGATTGTGTATAAATGCAGAAGGTATTATTGAATAAACTGTAATGATTTGTTGTTTATTTATGTATTGATAATTATTAGTTTCAGGACTAGTTACATTTATTGTATATGTTCCATCTTCTGGAAACTCATAATATATTTTTGCATCAATTCCATTTGAGATTTCTTTTGTGAATATTAAATTTTTATTTTGATTAATTATATCAATTTTATATGATACACTGTTATCTTGATTTTTTTTGATTATGATTTCTGAATAGTCTAATGGGTGTGCTCCAAACAATTGATCACCATCTAATATAATATCAAAATCATATGTTTTCTTTTCTACTGTAACCGTTCTTCTTGGAGTATTTGTCGTTTGTCCAAATGGGTCTGTAACACTAAAATATATTTCATGTTTCCCTGGTTCGAATTCATCAGTATAATTAATAATTATCTGTTGAGAAATTGAACTTCCATATTCACCTTGTTTCCATTTGTTTCCATCGTATATAAAGTACATGTTAAGTCCATCATTTATTATTTCTTTATTTTTTATTAAATCAATTATTTGTCCATCTAATATTAATTTTAAATTAATTGTTTCATTGAAAATTTGATAACCTTCATGAATTTGAGTAATTTGTGGTTTTTCTTTATTTGGAAATATTATTTGATTATTCATATAACCGTAATTAAATAATTGTGGATAAGGAGGTTTGGTAAATTCCATAGTTATTTTTTCTGAATATCCTGTAAAACGCCATTCACTTTCTGGATTATTTGACAAATTAAAAGTATATGTTCCAAGTTCGTTTGGTCTATAATAAAAATCTCTTATACCATCGTATATTTCTTTTTTTCCATTATGATTAATTTCGATTTTAAAATCATAATTTGATGTTATTGTATTATCTGAAAATACTGCATTATCATATTTTTTTGAATTAGTGTATATTAGTTTGTTTTCTATAGATATTGCAGGTGTTATTGCTTCTTCTTTAGTAACTTCAAAAATTTCTGTTTTTAATTTATTTAATTTACCAGCTTTGTCTCTTAATATCCAATAATATGAATAATTTTCCACTCTATCTATTGGATAATCTGTTAGACAATTATTTCTCCTATAGCAATCATTATATGGTATATGGACCCTATATTCTGTATCTGATATTTTGTTTGCAATGTAAGTTTTTTCAATTTCTCTATTATTTGGTTTTATGTATAAATTTGCTGAATCAAAATTTTCTATATTTTCTATATTTTTTAAATAAAAATATGTTTTTTTTCCATAAACGTTTCTAAGGGACCAATCATACCATTTAATTTTTTCACCTATTTCATTTTCGTATAAATAAGAATTTCCTTCAGCTTCATCTAAACTAAGTGATACTCCTATGCTGGCAAGATTGATTAATTCACAAACTTTTCCGGTTTGACTTTGGTCGAAAATATCTATAATGCACGATTGGGTGAGACAATCTGAATCTGAATTGCAGTCATAACCTGATGCAAGCCCTGATTGGCTTAGCCCAATACATTGATAACCATTTAGAATATTACCTTGTTCGTACCCATTTTCATTCTGTTTTGAACATTCTTTTCCAGTATCTGCACAAAACAAATTTTCACTATCTATTTCTTTTACACAATTATTACTTCCGCATTCTTCATTTGTATTGCATGCAAAACCATTTTCTGTTACTAATTTTGATTCACTTAATCCAGTACATTTATAATATTCTGTATCACTAATTGTTAATCTTTCACCTATGTCAAAACCATTTTCTCCTTGATTAGAACATTGTTTTCCAATATCTGCACAGAATGAATTTTCACTATCTATTTCTTTTACACAATTATTACTTCCGCATTCTTCATTTGTATTGCATGCAAAACCATTTTCTGTTACTAATTTTGATTCACTCAATCCAGTACATCCATAATATTCAGAGTCACTAACAACTAATTTTTCTCCAATAGTAAATCCTGTTTCTCCTTGATTAGAACATTGTTTTCCACTTTCTGCACAGAATGAATTTTCACTATCTATTTCTTTTAAACAATTATTACTTTTACAATCGATATTTGTTGAACAACTTTCTCCATTATTGGCTTGTAAAATTCCATCGTAATATGAATTTAAGTCTGAAGTATCACCTATTTTTAGACAAGTATATTCATTTAATTGTTTATTTAATTCATACCCGACAACATCTTTTCCACTACATTTAGATGTTGAATCTTTTATACAATATTTTTTATCATCGTCGATTGAATTTGCACAAGCATATCTACATTCATAATTTTCAGTGCATTCTTTTCCATAATTCTTTTTTACTCCAACCAAATTATTTCCTGCACAATATATTCCAGATTCAGTATATCCTGTATTAAATCCATAATAATTCTTTGATGACCATTTTGAACATTGAAAATCATCTCTAACGCAAGAAAAGATGGCTGACATACATCCTTCTTCATTAAATGGTATATTCCATCCTTTGCATAAGTCTATTGAATGTACATATAATTCTCTTTTACATGCTCCACTGTTACAATCACTGTCTTCTACACACGTATCTCCTGCGCTTCTTTGATTATTGTAATATGCTCCTGAGGGATTATTAAAATTCGCATGTGTTTGAGAAAACATATATTTTACTGGTGTTTCATAGGGTAATGATGTTATAAATGAAGAATTTAAAATTATTAAAACTAATACTATTAAAATAAACTTATGTTTAAATTTCAAATTACCCTCTTTTTAAATAAAAATAAGAAAAATTTGTTTATAAATCTTCCGACTAAAATTAATTAATTTTTACATTTGTTTCAACGTCAATTAATTGTTTTAATAATTCTTTATATTTGGATTTTGTTATTTTTTTATTCAGAAATAAATTATCAATTTTGTCGTGAATTTTTTTATTTTTAATTTCATTAGGTTTTAGTTTAATTATTGTGGTGGGATTTTTAAAATATTTTATTAATTTTGATACTTTTGGTTCATTATTTTCAATTATTTTTTCTTTATTAATTTGTTTTGCTTCTTTAATTATATTTTCTGTATTAGTAATTTTTTCTTTTATTGGATTATTACTATTTTTATTATCTTGATTGTGGTTTAATTCTATAGTATTACTTATTTGTTTATTTATTATTCCATGTGGTGTGTATAATTTTTTTTCCACATAAAATCTGATATCTTCTGATCTTACAAGTGCAAAACTTATTACACTTGATCCGATTAAAATGAAAAATATAATTTTGTGAATTATTTCAACTCCTGTATTTTTTTTTGCATCTTGTAATATTATAAAATCTAAATCTCCATCACTTTCTTTTAGTTGAGTTTTAATTTCACCAAGAACATTATATACGTCTGCCGTTGAATCGAATGCACTTTTTACAGTTTTTCCTGATATTGTATTTGTGATAAATGCATTACCTGATTCAATTATTTGTACTTTATTTTCTTTTTTAATTGAAACACTACCTTCTTTAACAATTAGAATCAAATTATTTCCGCTGATTTCACCTAATAATTCATTTGCTTTGGATTCAATTTCATTATCTGATGATTCGAAAATAAATGTTGGTTGATATTTAGAATTTGAATTTTTAAATAAAAATATTGTTTCTTTTGGTATATAATCTATTTCTAATGACTTGTCATAATAAATTGAACCTTGATTTATTTTGATTGAGGCATATTCATTAATTTGAAATTTACCTTCAATTATTTTTTTAAAATTACAATTAGATATTTTATTGAAATTGATGTTATTTTTACTACAATACTCTTCTGATACACTTCTTTGATCGTTACTCTCGGAATTTATATCACTGTCTGGATTTTTTTCTTTATCTTCGTTATTACCATCTTCTTTATCATTATTTTCTTTTTCCTCATCTTGATCTTCTTCATTTATAATTTCATCTTCTATAATATCTTCTTCTTCCTCTGTAACTACTGTTGTTGTGGTTGTGGTGGTAGTTGTACTACTGCTGCTACTTGAACTTCCACTTCCTCCTGTTGAACATGATTGACTTGTTGTTGGTTTTGAAAAAATCGTTCCACAATCATTTGTATCTGTAACTGTTCTAGTCTGAGTACTTCCACTACATGCGCCAAAACTTCCTGTTGACCATGATTCGGAACATTGTACTTTTAATCCTGTATTATTTAATCCACTTATATTAAATAAATTATTTTCATAAGTGCATGTATATCCACTTTGTGTTGTTCCATCACATTCTACAAATACTTCATTATCGTTTGAGCATGTTGTTGAAAATTCAGTAATATTTACACTTTCATTATCAATAATACATATGTCTGTATTTATGGTTACATTATGTTCGAATACAATTGTTTTTGAACTTGTATTAATTCCATTAATTATTGTATAATAACTTTGATTATTTTTTTGTTTGATTATTGAAATATTTCTAAAATCTAATGTATTATTATCACTAAAATTATAATTAAATCTTATTAATTCTAAACTTCCATTATATATTTGAACTAATTCTGTAGAATTATATGATTTGTTATCAGGTGTTGTATTATTAATTTCAATTGAAATATTTACATAATTTGTGTGTATATTAGTTTCATTTCCAAAAATAAAATCTACTGTATTGTTTAAATCATCTCCATCTAAATCATTATCATTGGAATCAATTGTTCCATTATTGTCTGAATCTCTAAATGGTGTTGTAAAATTATACTCTGCAGTTCTATTGAAATCACTAGAGTATGTATCGTTTACTGTGTGATTTATTATTAATGAAATGTTTGAATTTTCTTCAAAATCTTCTAATGATATAATTGTTAATATATTACTTTCAAATTCTTCGGAATATTCTATTTCTTGATTATTAACTTTTAATATTATTTGTCTATTGTTATTTACATCTAAGGGGTTAGAAAAATTAAATATAAATTGTGTTGATAGATTTAATTCTGTATTATTATTTTTATTTAGACTTAATAATTCTAATCTTGTGGGGGTTAATGCTGGTGGTGTTCCTGTAGTGACATTTAATATTCCAATTGTTGTAGTATTTGAACTATTGTGTATATTTTGTGCGTTCCATACATAGACATAATCAATTGTGCTTGTAGTTAAGTCTGATAAATAATTAGTAAAATTTAATTGGTAAATTGCACTTGTATTAGTAATATTTATTCGATTTGAATCAACAATTGAGCTTGCATTTATTATTGAATTATTTACTGAACTCATATTGATATAAGCATCACTAACTTCACTTGGACATGCATTAAGTGCATTAGTTATATTTTGCGAAGATGCTACAATATTTCCTACGTTTAATTGATAACCTACTATTTGACTTAAATTATCAGTACATTGTCCACTAACTGATTCTGCAGTAACTTTAGCTGTAACATTTACATTAAGAAATGTTGTAATATTACCTAATGATTCTTGATGTGAATAAATTTGTGGTGATATGCCACAATATATTACTGTGTCTATACATTTATCTAACCAAGTTTGATTTGTTTTTCCAATAAATGAATTTCTTTGTTGACTACTAACTGCCATTGCTAATATGTCTGGTTCATATGTTGTGCTGTTTGCAAACCAATGAGTTAAATAATTACTAACATTGTAAATTCTAAATTCAACTTTTTGAATGCCTGCATTATCAGTAATGTTAGCTCTAAATATGTGTGGGGTTGCATCAAAAGTGAATGTATCTGAAGAAGTTCGATTCAAATTGATAACAACTGAATTTGGATGTTCTACAGTAACATTATCTAATATAGTTAATAATGGAAAATCTGTTGCATAACATGTTGTATTATATTCATATATATTTTCTTCAAGTCCATTAGTTAAATTAATTTGATATAATTTTTTTGTTGCATTATATGTATAATTTAATAATGTGCTATTTCCAACAAAATTAAATGTACAATTGGCATCAGTAATTACTTGATTATTGGATGAGTTTGTATAATTTGCATAAAAAAATACATTTTGATTTGGAATTAATGTATTTGAAAATTCAAGTGGTGTTTCATTATCTGCTTGTGTGCTGTTTAACAATATATTGTTTGATATTATTTCTCCAGCATATATGGTTGTAATTAAAGCGACTGCTAATAAAACTATATAAAATAATCTAATAAAATGCCTTTTTATTACGAACACCCCTTTATAAGAAAATATTAGGATTTTATTTTATAAACTTACCTGTATTTGTCGAGAAGAATATGAATATTATTGTTATTTTATTATTAAATTTATTCTGGTTCAATTAAAACTCTAACTGATTTACAAACTAATCCTTTTTTTTTATTTTTTATTTCATTTGAATTTATTTCTGATTTGGCAATACATACTAGTTCATTTTTTGGCGTCATTATTGCAATCATTTGATCTTTTTCAAAATTATTTTCAAATTTTATTATTCCTGGGATTTTAAGACTTGCTCCATGGGATATTGTTTTTACTGCATCATTTTGTATCCATATTTTTGGCAAATGTTCAATTGATTTTTCAATTGGTTGTATGCAATGTCTTAAAAATTTCTCATTATTATCTTTTTTATAAAATTCTATTGCATCAATTAAATCTTGTAATGTTACTTTATTTGTTTCTTCATTAAAAGGTCCTGCTTTAGTTCTTCTAAGTGATGCCATGTGTGCACCGCAATCTAAAATTTCACCAATATCTGTACATAATTTTCTAATATATGTTCCAGCTTGACAACCAACTCTAAATAAAATATTTTGATCTTCAATTTCAATTATGTTAATATAATAAATTTCTCGAGTTCGAAATCTTCTTTTAACTGCACTTTTTATGGGTGGGAGCTGATTTATTTTTCCTATAAATCTACTTAATGTTTCTTTAATTTGATTTTCATCTATTTTCTTATGTAATCTACAAATGCAGATATATTCTTTTCCACTTTTTAATAATGCTTGTAAAACTTTTGTTCCTGAATTTAATGCTATTGGTAAAATACCACTAACTTTTGGATCTAATGTTCCACTATGTCCACTTTTTTTTATTTTTAAAATTTGTTGAACATATGCAGAAACTTGGTGGCTACTTGGACCTTTGGGTTTATCTAAACAAATAACTCCTTTATTTAATAATTCTTGAATGCTATATTGTTTAATTTGTTCATTATTATTATTGTCATTATCATTGTTATTATTATTATTATTTTGATTATTATTTATTTGTGAATTTTCATTTGTATTAATTATTGTTATTATATTATTTTTATCTTTTTTTTCAAATGGTAAAAGTGTATCTTTTTGTAATTTTTCTAAATTAATTTTATTAATATCATTTAAATTAACTTTATCAAATTTTTTTTTAACTTTTTTATAATTTCTATTTGATTTATTCATAATTTATTTTTTAATGTGTTATTTATAATTTATGGGTTTTTATTTGAATTTTTTAAGATCAAAATGCCTATTTTTAATGGATTTTTGTATGTTTTTTACAAAATGTTTATAAATAAAGATTAATTATTACTATTTGTTGATTTAAAGTCAACAGTAATTATATATTTATAATTTATATTATATGGTGAATTTAAATGGAAAATGATGAAAATATTCAAAATTCAATGAATGAAAATAATAATATTAATGGGGAAGTTGAAATGGATACTTCTAATTCTGAATTATCAAATGAAGATAAATTAATTTTAGAAAATAAAGATTTAATTAATACTTTACAACGATTACAGGCAGAATTTGATAATTATAGAAAACGATCTGAAAATGAAAAAAAAGATTTTGCTAATTATGCTTTAAGAAATACAATTTTAGATTTACTTCCAATATTAGATAATTTTTCATTAGCTTTAATGAATATTAAAGAAAATGATGAATTTACTAAAGGTGTTGAATTAATTTATGCACAATTTTTTACTACACTTGAAAAAATTGGTTTAAAAAAAATTGATACAAAAGATAAAATGTTTGATCCTAATTATCATGAAGTTTTAATGAATGAAGAAAGTGATAAAGAAAAAGATATTATACTTGAAGAATTTCAAATTGGGTATATGTTAGGTGATAAAGTATTAAGACCGAGTAAAGTAAAGATTGCAAAATAAAATATAAAAAAAATGGAAATTAAAAAAGCACAAAAATCTGAAATTATTGCAATATTATCATTGTATAGAAAAGAATTATCGAGATTAATAGAATTTAATTTTCCATCTGGACAATTATTAAATGAATTTGTAAAAAAACAAGAAAATTATGAAACTGAAAATTCATTTGGTTATTTTATTGCAATAAAAAATAATGAAATAGTTGGTGCAATTTTAATAGATAAATGTGATATTGAAGTTTACAAACATCATGGTATTGTAAATTTAAAACATTTAGCGGTTGCAAATAATTATAGGTCATTAACAATTGGAACTCAATTAATGGAGTTTGCAGAAAATAAAATAAAAGAATATATGTCACAAAAAAAATTAACGAGTTGTAAAATTATTTATGAAATTAGTGAAGAAATTTCAAATTCAATTACATTTTTACAAAAATGTGGTTATATACATGAAGGCATGATAAGTGATTATCATGTAAATGATGTAAAAACTTACTTTATGGGTAAGAGTTTACGAAATTAAATTATGATGAGGTATTAAAAAATGTCAAAAACAATAGGAATAGATTTAGGAACAACTTTTAGTTGTGTATCTGTAATGGAAGGGGGTAAACCCATTGTTATTACAAATAGTGAAGGTCATAGAACAACGCCATCAGTTGTAGCAATTACAAAAGATGGAGAAAGACTTGTTGGGGAATTAGCAAGACGACAGGCAATTACAAATCCTGACCATACTGTGAGAAGTATAAAGAGGCATATGGGTGAGGATCATAAAACAAATCTTAATGGAAAAGATTATACGCCACAAGAAATTTCTGCAATGATTTTACAAAAATTAAAAGCTGATGCTGAAAGTTATTTAGGAACTAAAGTTGATAAAGCTGTTATTACAGTCCCGGCGTATTTTACAGATTCACAAAGACAAGCTACAAAAGATGCTGGTGTTATTGCAGGTCTGGAAGTATTAAGAATTATTAATGAGCCAACTGCAGCATCATTAGCATATGGTTTAGATAAAGAAACAAATGAACATAATATATTAGTATTTGATTTGGGTGGAGGTACATTTGATGTATCAATTCTTGAATTGGACGATAATACTTTTGAAGTTAAAGCTACTGAAGGTAATAATCATCTTGGTGGAGATGATTTTGATGAAATTATAATTAATTGGTTAGCTGATGAATTTAAAAAAGATAATGGAATTGATTTAAGAAATGACAGTGTGGCTCATCAAAGATTAAAAGAAGCTGCAGAAAAAGCAAAAATTGAATTATCTTCTAGTGCAACAACTAATATTAATTTACCTTTTGTTACAGCAGATCAAAATGGACCAAAACATTTAGTTAAAGATTTAACAAGAGCGAAATTTGAAGAATTAACTAGTGATTTAATTGAAAAAACAATAGAACCAACTAAAAAAGCAATTAAAGAATCTGGTTTAGATATAGAAAAAATTCATAAAATTATTTTAGTTGGTGGATCAACTAGAATTCCTGCAGTTCAAGAAGCGATTAAAAAATTAACTGGAAAAGATGTTAATAAATCAGTTAATCCTGATGAAGCTGTTGGTATGGGTGCTGCAATTCAAGCTGGTGTACTTTCAGGTGATGTTAAAGATGTATTATTATTAGATGTTACACCATTAAGTTTGGGACTTGAAACACTTGGTGGAGTAATGACAAAATTAATTGAAAAAAATACAACTATTCCAACAAAGAAAAGTCAAGTATTTTCTACTGCTGCAGATAGTCAACCTGCAGTAAGTGTTCATGTACTTCAAGGAGAAAGAAGTATGGCAACTGATAATAAAACTTTAGGAAGATTTGATTTACAAGGAATCGCACCTGCTCCAAGAGGGGTACCACAAATTGAAGTTACATTTGACATTGATTCAAATGGTATTGTGGATGTAAGTGCAAAAGATTTAGGTACTGGAAAAGAACAATCAGTAAAAATTACTGCTTCAACAAATTTAAATGATGAAGAAATTGAAAAAATGAAAAAAGAAGCAGAAGCTAATGCTGAAAGTGATAAAGAAAGAAAGGAAGAAGTAGAAACTATAAATCAAGCTGAATCAATTGTATTTCAATATGAAAATCAATTAAAAGAATTTAAAGATAAAGTTGATAAGCAATTAATTGAAACAGTAACTAAAAAAATTGATGATTTGAAAGAATTATTAAAACCTGAGAAAAAAGATATTCCTGCATTAAAGAAATCAATTGAAGAACTTAATGTAGAAATGCAAAAAATAGGTCAAGAAGTATATAAAGATGCACAGGCTGCTCAGGCTGCACAAGCAAATCAACCAGATGCTGGAGCAGAGGATGTTAAACCAGATGCTAAATCTGATAAAAAACCTGAAAAAGTAGTAGATGCTGAATATAAAGTTGAAGATTAAATAATAAATAATAATAAATTATTTTTATTTAATTTTTAACATAGTTTTAAATATTCCTAATTTTTTTTATTATTTTTATAATATGAGTATTGTATTTGATTAGTATGGAAAAATTTGAAAAAATAAAAAATAGATTTGAAAAAGAAATTAAAAACTCTAGTTTAAAATATAAAATAATTGATGAAAATTCATTAAAAGATTTTTTAAATATAATTGAACATTTAATTAATAATCCTCAATCTAATATTATGCTTTTACATGATAAAGATGCAGATGGAATTACTTCTGGAAATATATTTTACTATATGTTAAAGCAATTGGGTTTAGAGAGAATTAAACATTTACATTTAAAAGGAATTTCTTATTCAAATGAAAGGGAAATCACTAAAAAATTAATTAATACTGATGTTATATTTTCTTTAGATTTACCTTTTAGTAATATTGAACAATTAGATGGTATATTAAGTAATCAAAGATTGAAAAAAATTGTTATTATTGATCATCATCCAACTGATAATTTAAAACACCCTAATGTAATTTTATTAAAATCAAATACTGTTTTTGCATGTGATAATCCTGCAAGATATTGTACGGCAAAATTAGCATATGATTTAGCAAATTTAATTATGGATGTAAGTGAAAAAGATTGGTATGCTATTATTGGTATTATAGGAGATGTTGCATATCCAATGTGGGGGGATTTTATATTTAATATTTTTAAAAAATATAACATTGAATTAAGTGAAAATAATAATAAATGTTTATATGATAGTAAATTTGGACTTGCAACTGAATTAGTTTCATGTGGTAATGCATTTTATCCTGATAGAGTAAAAGATATTTTTAATGCATTAAAAAATTCTAATAATTTAGACGAATTTGAAAAAAAATTACCTTTTTGTAGAGAAGTCTTGGATGAAATTAATAATTGTGTTAAAAACTTTTTTAATAATAGTGTAGCTTATGATGATAATATTTTTTTTTATGAATTAAAAAGTTCTTATCATATATTAAGCCAAATTTCTACAATTATGTCAATCAATAATATGGATAAAACTATTATTGTTGTAAAACATGTAAATAATAATACAACATTTTCAGTTAGGAGGAGTGATTATACAATCAATGTTGGCTCTGCAGTTAATTTTGCGGCATCTAAAATAAAAAGTGCAAGTGGTGGTGGTCACATTCCTGCGGCAGGAGCAAAATGTGATAAAAAAGATTATGAAACTTTTTTAGATTTAATTATTCATGAAATAAATAGTAATAAATATAAATTAAGTGAAATGGATAGAAATAAATTAAATGAAAATAATATTAAAATTTAATTATTAAAAATGGCAAAAGATTATTATGAGGTATTAGGGGTAAGTAAGGATTCAACTACTGCTGAAATTAAAAAAGCATATAAAAAATTAGCTAAAAAATATCATCCTGATGTAAGTAGTTCTAATAATACTGAAGAAAAATTTAAGGAAATAAATGAAGCCTTTTCAGTTTTAGGTAATGAGAAAAAAAAAAACAATTATGATAGATTTGGTTCAGCTGAGGGTGGTTTTGGTGGTCAAGGTTTTGGCGGACAAAGCCATGGTTTTGGTGGTTTTGATTTTAATGATGTAGAAGATATATTTTCTAGCTTTTTTGGTGGTGGAAGAAAACGTAAAAGTCATGGTCCTCAAAGAGGAAGTGATTTACAATATAATCTTAATGTTTCATTTGAAGATGCTGCTTTAGGAGCAGAACATCAAGTTAGTATAGAAAAAACAACTAAATGTAAAAGTTGTAAAGGTAAGGGTGCAAAAAAACCTGATGATGTAGAAAATTGTTCAACTTGTGATGGTTCTGGAACTGTGACAAGACAAACAAGAACTCCTTTTGGTTATTTTTCACAATCTGGAGTTTGTGGAACTTGTCGTGGTGAGGGTAAAAAAATAAAAAATCCTTGTTCAACTTGTAATGGTATTGGAATTGTAAATGATGATGTTAAAATTGATATAAAAATTCCAGAAGGTATTCGTGATGGAACAACATTAAAATTAGGAGGACATGGTGATGCAGGTATTAAAGATGGACCATCTGGTGATTTATATATTAGAATTCAAGTAAGTGAAGGAGAATTATTTACACGAATTGATGATGATTTATACATAGATGCAAAAATTAATTTTGCACAAGCTGCTATTGGTGATGAAATCAAAGTTCCTACATTAAAAGGAAAAGTTAAATTAAAAATTCCATCAGGCACTCAAACTCATACTAATTTTAGAATTAAAGATAATGGAATTAAACATTTAAATTCAACTAATAAAGGAGATTTATATGTAAGGGTAATTATTGAAACTCCAAATAAACTTACTAAACATGAAAAAGAATTTTATAAAGAATATATTGGTAAGCAAGAAAATAAAGGTTTTTTTAAAAGTTTATTTGAATAATTTTTAATTACAATTAACCCAAGCACCTAAAATTTCATTTGATTTTAAAATTTCGTCATTAATTTTTTTACTTACTAAATCAATTTCTTTAAAATTATTGGAATTTTCATTATATTTATTTGTTATTAATATTTTTTCAACTCCATTTAAGCATATATTATCTCTCAAATAACTATCTTTTAAAATTGATTTTAATGAAACTAAATTCCAACCTGATTCCATTTTATAATTAATAACATTATTACTTTCAATTTCTAATGAACAACTTTCTTTAAGTTTAATCCAAAACCCTTTTCCTAATTCAATTTTTTTGGAATCTTTAATCCAAGCACCATCATTAAATGAATATGTTGTTTTTCCATTACATTCTTTTAATTTATTATTTAATTCAGGATCAATTGAACCTAATAAATGCCATTTATTTTGTTTTAAGCTTAATATATTAATTTTTTTACACATATAATTATTTTCAGCTGAATTTCTAATTGTTTTTACTTGTTGATTTAATTTAAATTCTGAACAATCAATATTTTCAATGTTTTGTCCTGAAGGATGATCACAAGCACTATTTCCATTTTCATTAATTAATTTATCACAAGCTTTTGGCATAAGTGAATTACTTGAAGGTTTCCAAACCTGTCTAACTCTATTTATTATATTATTATTTTCAATTACTTTATTACTAAATACAACTTCACTCTGTTCTAAATTTAATTTTTCAAATATAGTATTTTCAATTAAAAAATCATAAATTAATTTTCTATCTTCAAAAATTGCATCTATAACTAATAATTTATTTTCTTTATTTAATAATTTAAAATTATCTTTTAAATTTACATTTCTAACATAATTTTTTATATCTATTTCATTTTTAAAATTTAAAATAAATATTTTAATGCTAGTTCCTGAATTTTTATATATTAATTCTCCAACACTATTAATGTATCCATATTCTGTTTTTAATACATTATTATTTTTTAATTTAATTTCTCCATTAATGTCTTTTGGATTATATTCATCTGAATAAATTAATTCAAATTTGTTAATTAATATTTCTGGTATTGCATAATCCCCTTGATATGATTTTAAGCATTTTGATTTATCACATGAAAATATACATGTGTGTGTAATTTGATTTGCAAATTGTCCATTACAAACATTTTCTGTTAATACATTATCATTATTACAAGTATCTGAAAAACTAGTAATATCTCTATCGACAAAACCTATTTTATAATAATCTTTTCCATCAGTATCAATACATAATTCTTTATAATTGGATTGTTTTAAACTTAATAATCCATTAATCGAATCATTTGACACATTTAGTGCAAAAAATGTAGAAAAACATAATATTGCTAATAATAGAATTGATTTCTTATTCATCTAGTACCTCTATTATAAATTTCGTAAAAATACTTTATAAAACTATTTATCTGAACTATATAAAATAAATATTGTAGAAGTAGTTTGCATTATTGGATATAATACAAATTTAATATTTTATACTATTTGATTAGAAAAAGAGAAGAAATAGTTAAACTATTTCTTTCTTCTAGCTGATCCACCTGAACTACAATTCATTAAACATCCAAGTCCCCATGCTAAAAACAATACTCCAAATCCATTTAACTGGTCCATAAAACTAACTTGTTGTACGCCTAATCCATTCAATAAGTATAGTAAACCAATTATTATTATTAACCAAGTTCCAATTTTTCCATTTTGATCCATGTTATTCACCTCAATAGTCATTAAACAATTAGTCTTTATAATAATCCTCAACATACAAATCTTATAATTGGCTATTTTACTTTAAATATTAATTTTTTCAACTTATTTAAGTCTGTAAATTTAGCTTATTTTATTTAATGGTAGTTTATTTATTTATTTTGGTTAATTGTTTTAACTTGTTTGTTTTAATTATTTTTTGATTTATTTAATAAAGTTTTTAAATTGACTAAATTTTGGTTCTTTATGGCAAAAATACATTTTATTCCAGATAATTATACAGTTGAATGTAAAGATGGTGAAGATTTACAAGATATTTGTGAAAATAATGGTATTGATTTACCGTTTTCATGTAAAAATGGAGTTTGTGGGACTTGTTTATGTAGAGTAAAAGAAGGAACTGAAAATTTAAATCCAAAAACTGAACAAGAAGAAATTACTTTAGATACTTTAGGTGCTGATAATGAACAAAGATTAGCATGTCAGTGTAAAGTTCTTGGTGATATTAAAATAGATTTTTAATTAACAAATAATACCATCTGATAATCCAATTATAGTAATTTTGTTTTCTGTTATAGTTATTAATTTTTTATTACTATTTTTTTCTATAACATGTCCATCTTTTCCTAATAATTCTACTTTTGTAAAATCTTTATATTCAATTTCTTGTTTGTGGTTTTTAGAAATATTTTTGGCATCAATTTTTTCATTTTCTAATTGTATTAAAGTACCTGGTTCACCATTTGCAGTTAAAAGACCTAATTGAGTATAATTCTTTTTACTTTTTTCACATACAAGCATCATACCATGACTTAATTCTCCCCTTAATTTTTTTGGTTTTAAATTACTAACTATTATAATATTTTGTCCTTCCAGTTCTTCTGGTTTTAAAAATTCTTTAATTCCCGCACAAATTTGTCTTTTACCTAGTGTTCCTACATCTAATTGTAATAAATATAGTTTATCTGCATCCGGATGATTATGAACTGACTCAATATGTGCAATTCTTAAATCTAATTTTTCAAAAGGATTTTGTTTACTTTCAAATTCTTCTTTTTTTAATTTTTCCTTTTTATTAAATTCTACCATGTCAAATTTTTTATATAAAAGATCTGATTCATTTATTTCTATTCCATTATGTTCAATATTAAACTTAAACTTATTATTAATTTGAAAATTAAATATTTTATTTATTTTTTCACTTCCTTCTATTAAAATTGGACTTATATAATTATTAACAATTCTAATTGATTCTACTAAAGTTTGTAATACAATTTCAATTTCTTTTTCTTGATTATTTTTTTTCAGATTCCAAGGCTCAGTTTCATTAACATATTTATTTATTTTTGAAATATATTCCCAAAGTATTGATAGTGCTATATGAAAATTTAATTTTTGTATTTCCATATTAAATTTTTCAAATATTTTTGAACTTTCAATTAAATCTTCTGTTAGTTTTTTTATTTTTGTATCACATTTATTTAGATCTTTTTCAAATTGTTCTTGATAATAACGATTTAATTTAAATTCACTATATTTTTTTACCATACTTGTAGTTCTACTAATTAAATTACCTAAATCATTTGCAAGATCAACATTTAATCTATTATAAAAATCACTTGTTGAAAAATCTCCATCTTGACCAAATGGAATTTGTTTTAATAAATAATATCTTACGATATCAACACCATAATCTAAAATATCTAATGGATTAACAAAATTTCCTTTGGATTTAGACATTTTTTGTCCATCTTTTGTTAAAAATCCGTGAATATAAATCTTTTTTGGCATTTCAATTTCAGCTGACATTAACATAGCTGGCCAAATAACAACATGAAACCAACCTATATCTTTTCCAATTATTTGTAAATCTGCTGGCCAATATAAATTAAATTTATCTTTATTATTTAAATAATCAATTCCACTAAGATAATTAGTTAATGCATCAAACCAAACATATATTATATGTTTATTTGTGGGATCGCATGGAAATGGAATTCCCCAATCAAAAGTTGTTCTTGAAATACATAAATCATGTAAACCTTCTTTAACTCTATTAATAAATTCTTCTCGTCTATAACTTGGTGAAATAAATTCTTTATTTGATTCATATAATTCTAATAATTTATTTTGATATTTTGACAATCTAAAAAAATAAGCTTCTTCTTCAACCCATTTAACATCATGACCTGATGGTGCTTTACCCTCAATTAATTCTTCTTCTTTAAAAAAAGTTTCATCATGAACTGAATACCATCCTGCATATTTGTCTAAATAAATGTCATCGTTATTAAATACTTTTTTAGTTATTTCAATTGAAACTTCTTCATGATCTTTATCAGTTGTTCTTATGAACCTATCATAATTTATTTTTAATTTTCTCCATGTATTTTTAAATTCTTCAGCTACTTTGTCACAATATTCTTTTGGAGTTTGATTTACTTTTTTTGCAGATTGTTCAACTTTTTGTCCATGTTCATCAGTACCAGTTAAAAATATAACTTTCTTACCTAATAATCTGTTCCATCTTGCAAGAACATCTGCTGCTATTGTAGTATAAGCAGTTCCAATATGTGGCTTATCATTTACATAATAAATTGGAGTTGTAATATAATATTTCATATTTAATGTTGATTTATTATTTTTATAAATATATCGAGGATTAATTAATTGATTGTCTTAAGTGGTCAATCACTATGTTACTAATATTTTGAAATAATTCATATTTATTATTACTTCCAAGAACTTTAGAATGAGATTCAGTTTCATCAGAACTTAGATATATTTTAGTTGGTTCTTTTAATTGTTCTAAAAATTCTTTTGATTTTTTATAATCATTTTCTTTATCATTAATTAAAAATTGATTTATTTTTAATTGTAATTCCTCTTTACTTTCCATTTGAAATTCAAGTGGCATCATATTTAATAATGGTCTTTTATTTTTATTAAATTCATTTTTTACTTCTTCATATGTTTGAACTATTTCTTTTTTTGTCTCATCTTCTGAAAAATATACATTTTTTCTTAATGGAAATTCAATTATTTTTGATAATTTTCTTTTTTCTAATAATTCTAAAAAATTTTCATCTTTCTGACATCTTAATTCCCAAGAATTTGTATAAAATCTAATTGCACTAAAATAATCTATTTGAAATGGAAGTGGAGTTTCATTTATTCCCTTATATAAAGCCGTCATTATTTGTATATTTCCATTACAAAAACGCCATATTATTTCTTTATAGTGATTTGCTGTTTTATTATCTAATTCATCCATTTTTCCACAACCAGCTTATTTTTTATAAATTTATGCAAAGATTTAAATAGTTATAATTTGCCAATACAACTTGTAGGCTCGATTGGGGAGAATAGTCATCTTCTTGTAACTTCTGACTATATGGAAGGATTTAAACCTATTTGAGGAGAAACATTGTCTGTTAAGCTTTGCTTTGGACGTTGATGTTCTGTCCTATTTGATCGTTATGATTGTGAATTTGGTCAGATCGGGAACGAAGCAGCCATAAGCTATTATATTGATGCTTATAGGGTCGCGGAACGGAGAAAGGAGTAAGGGCACTTGCAGGTTTTGTTTTTTCGAAGATAGGGTGCTTACACTTTATTTATGGTTCTTTTCTAAGCATTGTTCTTGGAAATGGTATTGCATCTTTAATATTATCTAATCCGCATATCCATGATATGATTCTTTCAACACCAACCCCATAACCAGAATGTGGTACTGAACCATATTTTCTTAAATCTAAATAGAATTTGTAATCTTCAGGATTTTCTCCATCTTTTTTTAATGCATTAATAATTTCTTCTATGTCGGTATCTCTTTGAGACCCTCCAACTATTTCACCATATCCATCTGGTGCTAACATATCAAAACATAATGCTGTTTTATCATTATTAGGATCTTTTGGTTTATAGAATGCCATAATTTCTTTAGGATAATGTGTAACTACAATTGGTTTGTCAAATAATTCCATCAATTTCTCCTCTTCAATTGTTCTTAAATCTTTACCCCATTCAATATTCATATCTTTTTTTTCTTTTAATAATTCTAATGCTTTCGTATATGTTATTGTTTCAAAAGGTAATTTTATATTTTCTAATTTTGATACATCTCTTTGTAATATTTCTAATTCTGGTTTATTATTTTCTAATACTTTTTGTACAATAAAAGCAATTTCTTCTTTAGCACATTGAGTCACATCATTTAAATCAAACCAAGCAGCTTCCATTTCCGCCATCCAAAATTCAGATAAATGTCTAGATGTTTTTGATTTTTCTGCTCTAAATGTTGGTGAAACATTATATATTTTTTCTAATCCAAAAATTCCTGCTTCAGCATAAAGTTGCCATGTTTGTGCAAGATGAATTTTATCTTGATAATAATTTACTTCAAATAAAGTTGAACCACCTTCACATTGATTTGGTTGTAATATTGGACTTGTAAATTCATAAAATCCTTTATTTCTAAAAAATTCATGTATAGCTCCAATTACTGTATGTCTTATTTTCATAATTGCAGTCATTTTACGACTTCTAATCCATAAATGTCTATTGTCTAATAAAAATTCTGGACTTTGATCTTTTGTAATTGGAAATTTATCACACTCACCGATTATTTGAAAATTATTTGCTTGAATTTCATAACCACTCGGAGCTCTATCATCTTTTTTAATATTCCCAGTTATTGTCATACACGTTTCAATTTGAGTTTTATCAATTTGATCCCATTGTTCTTGAGAAAAATTACTTTTTTCAAAAACACATTGAATAATATTTGTACTATCTCTTAAAATAATAAAAGCTAATTTTTTACTTTTTCTTTCTCGGTATATCCAACCTCTTATAGAAACTTCTTGGCTTTCATTTTGCATTGCTTCTTGAATTGATAAAAATTTGTTTTCTTCCATAAAAAGTGGATTTTTTATTCTTTTTTATACTTTTGTATTATTAACTAAATTCATCAATAATTTTAGAAATTTGTTTTCTTAATTGAATCGCATTACCTTTATTTTGATTTGGACTAGAGAGCATTTTAAAGCCATTTTTGCTTACCATGTGTTCAATTCCGAAAGGGCTACATTTTAATCTACATTCTCTATTTAAAGCAATAAAGTCAAAAACGATTTCTTCAAAAAGTGGATTTTTTTGTGCAATGCCTACAACAACATTATATTCGTTATATTTTAATAAATTAATAATTGGCCTTAGTGTGTCCCCTGTATGTGCACACATATCAAATAATAATAATTTTTCTTCTTTCTTTTTTGCAAGTTTTTTATATGTATTTTCAAATTTTTTTAAGTAATGATTATTATGATCTTGAGTTTCAAAAGACATTGACGTTTGATATGCTTCTGGATTTGTAAAATAAATTTGAGGTTGTTTTAATTTTGGAAATTTATTTTTCCACAATTTTCTAATTGCAATATATAGAGGTCTAGCCGAACAATCAATTAACATTATATTATTGATATTATTATCATATATATAATCAGTTAAATTATTGGTGATTTCATATAATTCTTTTTTAATTTGAGGTGTGGGGAAAAAATCTTCTGATTCTTTTTTATCTATAATTCTATATAAAATAATTTTTTTACCATTTATTTGTTCTAATTGTGGATTTAAATGAGGTGATAATTTTTTTTCAAGATAAGCAAGGGATAAATATTCCCCTGATTTTAAAATGTGATTTAATTCATCAACTGAATTTTCATCTTCTTGGAACTCACTTCCACACTTCATCATTTTTTCAAATGGTTCAAACAAATCTAATATTAAACTCATGATTTTCCACCAAATTTATTATTTATAAATTATTGTTTTTGGATTGTTTGGCTTCTTTAATTAATCTTTGAGTTCTAGGTAACTCATTTTTTGAACAATAATTTAAATATAAATCTTTAAATTTCTGATCATTTTGTGATTTATAGAATTCTATAATATTTTTAAATATAAATGGTTGATAACTTAAATTTTTTGTTAAATTTCTAAATAATATTAATGATTGAACTTTTTGTCCAGATAAATATCTTGCCATTCCTAATAAAAATATAGAATATTCATTATTTCCTTGATTTTGATAGTCCCGATTTAAAACTTTTTCAATTTTAAAATCCTCTTTTAATTTAGCAGAAAAAAGAAAACCTTCTTTTCCATATTCTATATGTTTATTATTTTCTAATAAATCAATTGATTTTTTATATTGATTTGTTTCTAAATAATAAAATAATTTATTGATTTCACCTTTTCTTGTATCAGGTAAATCTTCTAATAATGTTTTTGCATAATCTAATTCTAAATTTTTAATTAATTTATTGAATATAGTAGTTCTAAATTCTTTTTCTGGTTTTAATTTTTCGATTAATGAAATTGCTTTTTCCCTTTCATTTAAACGAAATAAAGTTTCTAAATAATTTTCTTGTACAACTTTATATAATCTAGTTCCTTTTTCTGCTTTTGGCAATAATAATTCAAATCCTTTATTAATTTCATAAATATCTTTAGCACTATCTATGAATGCACCAATAAAATCCATTTCATTATATTGTAATGCATCTTTTAAATATTCTCTTGCTTCATTTTTTATTCCTTGTTTACAGAAACCTACTCCTATCCAACATTTTATTTCTTCTGAAGTTAAATTTTTATATTCATCCTCTTCTGGTATTAAATTTGCTAATGATTTTAAGAATTTTTCAGCTAATTCATAATCTTCATTTTTAAAACAATTAATTGCTCTTAAAAATCTTATATCATAACTTTCTTTTCTTTTTGTGAAATGTATTTTTTCTTTTTTTCTTTTCGTAAAATTTTGATATCCTACTTCACATAATTTACTTACCATATATTTTACTCTTGGTTGATTATGATTTGTGGTTAAACCTAAACTATGGTATCCTGCACTTCCAGAACTATTGATTTCAATTACATGAAATTCATTATCTGTGAGGGTAATATCTAAACCTAACATTATTGGATGATGTTCTTGACGAATATCTGCTAATGGTTGTCCAGCTTTTCTAGTAAATTCTGCTAATTCATTAATAGTAAAATTAACTTCTTTTGCATAGTCTTCTAAATTATATCGGTTGGCAGCTCCAGATAAATTAACTGGTTTATTGCCCCATGATTGCATTCTTACAACTCCACCTACATACTCGCAGTGATCAGTTAATATTGCTAAAATACGCATATTTGCATCTAATTTTTGTCTATTGACTTTAAATTTTCTTGGAATTAATCGTTCTTCTAATAATACTATACCATATTCTAAATGTTTATTTACAAACTGTTTAATTTTTTTAGTTTCATTTGGGTGTGTAATTATAACTTCGTCTCCACAAGAACCATTATTTGCTTTAAATACTAAACTTTTTGATTGAGTTTTAAATGTAAAATCTTTAATGATTTTTTCAAGTTTTGAAATGTTTTTTCTAGTAATTATACGATCTCTTGCAACTGGAATACCATGTTCTCTTAATAATATTTTAGTTAGATTTTTATCTGTTGTATAGTTTGTTACTAATTGGTCTTTACTTTTATGTCTATTATCGCTTCCTAAATGTTCAAACATAGTATCCATAAAAACTGGTTTTGATGAAAAATATGGTTGAAAAGTTGAATCTTCTAATACATAAAAATAATGAAATCCTAATTGATACCTTTTTGATTCAAAATAAAATTTATTATTATCTAATTCTTCTTTTAATTTTTTAAATTCTAAATGTTCTTTATCATTTAATATTTCTAAATCTATTTCTGTTTTTTTTTCTTCATCTCTACGAATAGCAGAATCTTCAAAACTTCTGTTTTTTGTATATGTATAATAATCTAAATCGGGTACTAAAATATTTCTTATTGGAATTCCTTTATGTGTTGAACCCCCAGACATAATTGCTAAAGAAATACTATCATCACTAATGTGATTTGCAAATATAATTGAATCTTCTAAATCGGGAGGCTGATCACTAATTTCTTCATTTAATTCAATGCCATCAATACTTGTTATATATTGTTTAAATACATCATTGCTGTATTCTATGTCCATAATCATAACTTGACGTCATTTTGAATTATTTATAAATTATTCTTTATTATAAATAGCACTATTAAAAAAAAATATTAAATACTTTTTTTGGCTTAAAAAGCATTTATTTAGTTTGTATTATCTTTTTTTTCTACCAAAAATCATAGTAGTAATTGAACCTATTGCCGCTCCTAATCCAACTGCAACAGCTGTAGCTTTTTCTGGATGTAAATGTATGAAATGTTTAATTTTCTTTTCAGTTTGAATTATTTTTTTTTTAGCAGTTTGTAATTTTCTTTTTGCAACAGATTCTAATCGTTTTTGAGCTGAGCTAACGTTTTTTTTAGCTTTCTTTACAGTTTTACTTGCACGTTTTTTAATAGAAACTTTTTTTCTACTTATTTTTTTTGCCATTTTGTACCTCTAATTGTCTTTTTAAGTTATTGTGATGTAGGAAAAATGTAATTAATATTAATATAATTCCTATGTAAAAAAATGATATTGTATAATTTAAATTATGATATTCAATTAAATAAAATGTTCCTGATGTTAATAAAAATATAAATGTAATTATTGAAAATAAAAATATCATTAACTGTCTCATTAAACTATTCATAAAAATATTAAATTGATTTTGTAAATTTTCATTCATATTATTTATTTTTTTAGAAATATTATTACCTATGTCATTTACAAAAAATTTACTTATTGTATTAAGCAAACTTTTTACATTTTGAAATAATGTTTGGTTTTTCACATTATAAATGAGTCAAAGAACTGCTTTAAAATTAAGTAACGTTGTGTATATAAAGTGGGTCTGGAGGGATTTGAACCCTCGACCACTAGTGATCTTAGTCGCATCATTTTGTGTACAGAACGTAGACATATAAGACTAGCGCTCCACCGGACTAAGCTACAGACCCAAAATAAACAATTTGAATCAATTTGAATGCGTTTATAAATTTAATTATTAGTAGAATTTTTATAATTTGAAATTCTCATACTTTATTTAAATTTTTTCATATTCCAGATTATTTCAAATTGACTTTTGTACATATCATAAATTTCTTTATTATTAATTATTATTGCGAAAGGTTCTTTTTTTGTCCAATTACTAATTGCAATTTTATTTCCATAAATCCATATTACTGATAGTTTTGCATATTCTTTTGGTATGGTATATTTAGTTTTTGCAAAAGGAAAACGTGTAATTTTATGTCCCTTTATTTCTTTATCCACAATATTTCTCATTTTAAATCCTTTTTCAATTGCTAATTTTTCCCATTTGGAAATAAATTTAGGACTTTTATCGATTAAATACCCTCGTGCACCAATAAAATCTATTTGTTTATAATTTAACATATCCATAAAAATATTTTCAATGGCTTTTATTCCTTTAACTACGAATGTATTTTGATTCCATAATATGTTGAAATTTTCTTTTAATGAGTTTGCAACAATTTTATTTTCAATTTTAATTGCTGTTGGTTTATTTGACCATATTGTATTGATTACTTCATTTTTTGTTATAATAGTGGAGATGGGTAGGTTTTGACTAGTTGGATAAATTTTAGATATACAGCCAGTTTGATTAACTTTTTTTAGACGCTCATTATTAATTTCATTTTGTCCATAATAAAGTAATTTTACATTTTTTGCTTTTTTAGCAATTTTTTTTTGCCATTCAATATTATATTCACTACTTCTTTTATCATTTGGTTTTGAAGCATAAATTAATATCTCATTTTTTTTATTTGTATTCTCAATTATTGAATCATAAATTGATTCAACTGCATTGTGTCCGTGATATGTGGATACGTCTTGATTCCATAAAAGTTCAAATTGAACTCTAAAACTTTCTGCAATTTCTTTATTATCAATAACAAATAATATAATTTCATCTTTTTCTTCTGGGAATATAATTATTCTATCTTTAAAAATATTAATTGCTGCAGGCATAGTTTGTTGTATGTATTTTAGTTTTAGTGAATATAAATTTTTTTTTAATGTTTGTAATTCGCCTCTAGCAATTTCATTAATTGTAGCACGTGATTTAATTTTTCTTCTTTGCCTTTCTTTTGCAAATTTCACAAAAAACCTGTTTGATATTTCACTTCTATTTGGAATTCCTATTACTAATAATTCTTCATTTGCTTTTAGTAAATCTAAACTTTCAAAAAATGCAGTTTCTAATCCTTTATATCCTTTATATATAGTTGCTTGTGATTTATAATTGGATAATTTTTTTTTAAGTTCTAATTCAGGTAATATTTTTTTTATTTTTTCTTTTTGAATTTCTAATTTTTTTTCTTTTTCACTAATATAATCTAATAATCTATTTGGTTGTGCTGATTCAAAATATTTTACACCTGATTTAATTATATATGATACTAATCCTTTTTGAATTAATTTATCCATTATTTCATATATTTTTGATGAAGATACTTTTGCTTTATCAACTATTTTTCCTGTACTTGATTCTCCTATTTCTAATAAGGATAAATAAACTTTAATTTCTGATTTTGTTAGGCCTAATTCTTCTAAAAAATTCATATCCATAATAACTAGGTTTTTTTATTAGTTATAAAATTTATTATTTCTCCCCCTTTGGGGTTAGGTTATATTTAAATATATAATTTTTGTAAATCATATACTTTGAGGTGATGGAGGAGTATGAAAAATGAAGAAACAAATAATAACAACTATTGGAATTGGATTATTAGGTCTAATTTCACCTAAAATAGATGGAATTGAAATTACTCCAGGATATGTAGGATATGATCAGTCATTAATTTCTAATGATAAAAAAAGAAGTAGATTCATTTCAAACCATAAAATTGATTTTAATGGATTTGAATTAAATCATCATGGTTATAATGAATTTTTTGATTTTAAAGAAAGTTCATATTTTGGAAGACATAGATTTCACACTCCTTTATTAAAAATTAAAGATAATAAAATATTTTGGGATATTAAATTACATGCAGAAGCAGACTTATATTTTGATGAACATGGAATATTTGATGAACGATACGGTTTAAGGGTATATGGTCCAGCAAGTCAATTGGGTAATCTTTTTAATGGTGGATATGGTTATAGTGAAATTACTGGTAATAGTGATATAATTAGATTTACAAATTACTCTGGAATTAAAATTGATGATAAATTTGGATTAGAATTTTTTAATGCAATTGATTATAAAAAAAATGGTAGTGTTGGAGAATATTATGATGTATTACTATCAAATAATGTAGGTAATAATACTGATGTTTTCATTAATGGAATTAGAAATTCAAAAAACAAAACTATTTTTGGTGGCTTTCGTATTAATTTTTAATTCTGTTTTGGGATTAAAAAATAATTTCCATCTATATCAGTTTGTATTCCAATTAGTAACTGATTTGAATTAATTACAAAACCAAGTGTAGATATAATTGGTGTGATGCCTTATGAATTTTCTAAATGTTGACTTTTTAGTAAATGGACTACAAATAAATAAACTATATTAAATCTATCATATAATCATATTTATATTCTTAATTCTTTTAAATGACATATTGAATACTTATGTAAATTAAGTAATTAATTTTTTTAATTAATTATATTTGAATGAATTATATCTATATATTTTCTAGGTATACTTTCTGGAAAAATAATTTCTGGATATAGAAAGTATTTTGGTAATTTTTTATTAGTGGATTCTTCTCTTTTAATCCAACTATTATTACTTAGTCTTTCTAATGGATGAAATCTATAATTTTTTTCAAATTCTTCTAGTGAAATTACTCTACTCCAATATTCTAGTGCATATTTTTCTGTACTTTTTAATAAATCTAAAGGTAATTTTTTTTCTGTTAATAAATTAATTTCACTTTGATGTAAGTTAAAAATAAGTCCACCTAAATTTTGATCAGAAACATATGCAAATTTTTTAAAATTGATTTTTATATATGTGACTATATCTTCAAATAATAAATCTGTTTCATCTAACTTTTCCTCTAAATTAATTGCGCCATAAATTGAATTTGATCGTTCTGGTAAATGTTTTGGTTTTAAATTATCGTAAAATTTATTTATACTAGTAATAAGTTCATAGTTAATTGGTGAATTTTTTAATTTTCTATTTAAATCTTTTATTTTTTTAGGAACTTTTATTTTTCTTTCAGATGGTATTAAAAGTCCATTTAAAGCTATGGAGGCTAACATTTGAGAATTACAAATAGTTCTATGTACGATGTTCCATTCCATAATTACTATTGATTTAATCTGTTTTTAAATCATACTATGTTTTTTATTAATTTACTAGTAGTTACAAAACGAAACATTTATAATGTATAATTTTGTCGAAAATTCATGAATTCAGAAGGCAAATTAGAAAAAAACAGTTTAGTTGAAAAAATTTCTAATATATTATTTATTCCACTTGCTGGATTAGTTGTATACAATGGAATAGTAATGAATTTAAATAATGGCTTTACAAATAAAAAAATTGATCCATTATCTGTTCCAGATACAATTGAATTAAAATTAAAAATAGATTTTAAAGAATTTAAATTTGGAGTTCCAAAAGAACTTTATTTACGTAAAAAAAATCAATTAAGAAAAAGAGATTCTGAAACTAAATTATCCGATTATGTAACATCTCCGGAGCTTAATAAAATATTTGCTTTAATTGATACTTATGAAAATGGAAATACTTTTCCACAAAAAGTAAAAAATTTTATGTCAAATAATTTTACTTATCAAAATGATACTACACCTTTTTTTGAAAAATTAGGAATTTATAGAGGATATACAAAATATCCTATTGAAACTTTAATTGAGAATGGTGGGGATTGTGAAGATCATACTGTATTTTTAGCTAGTGCTTTAGATTATAAAAAAGATAGAAAATTTTTATTTGTTTATGAACCACAACATGTTACTTTAGGTATAGAAAAAAAAAGTGGAGAGCACAAAAAACAATTAATAACTTTAACTGATGATATGTTAAAATTACGTGATCAAATTAGCAAGAAATTAGCTGAAGAAAAAGGAGTTGAACCAGGTAAAATTACTGTGGGTGAAATTAATAATGCTTTAGAAAATTATAAACAAGCTGATAAAGATATAACTAAACAAGTTTATTTTAATCATCAAGGTGTTGATTATGAATTATTTGAGAGTACTAAAAAAGGTTTAAATATTGGAAATATTGAAAGAAGTGATTTTAATATTACTAATATTGTTCAATATGAACCTGTAAAAAAAAATCAATTTACAAAAAATTAATTTAAAGTATTTTTTTGTCCAATGTATCCCATTAAAAACTTTAATGCTTCTTCACCTTTTTTGTATGGAGATAAATTTTTTAATTGCATATTAGGTCTTAAATTTAACATGTGAATTCTATATAAATTTAAACTATTTGGATCATACTCACTTGATAAAGTAACAATATCTACTTCTGGTTTATTATGTGCCCACATATAATAAAAATTCTCATCTTTAATGGCTTTTGATAATGTAGTTGTTTCTGTTTGACTAAAACTAAAATTTAAATCTTGGTGTAATAATTTTGTAAGGTTAATTCTTTCTGTTTCCATTTTTATTGGTTTCTATGCGCCCGCCGGGAATCGGACCCGGGTCTCAACCTTGGCAAGGTCGTATTCTACCATTGAACCACGGGCGCTTATTTTTATTTCTAATGAATTATAAAAATAATATGGACCTAGCCGGGATCGAACCGGCGACCTTCACCTTGTAAGGGTAACGTCATACCACTAGACCATAGGTCCTAATAATAATATGAGATTTTTTTGCCTCTTTATAAATCTTTATTTTGTATTTAAAATTTTAATAGAAATAGTAAATTTTTTAGAAGAAAACTATTTTTTAAGTCTTCTTCTCTTCTCTTTACGCATTTTCTTTCTTTGCCATTTCCAACGCATTTGGCCTTTTTTCTTCCATCTTCTTGAACTTCGTTTCATTATTAATTATCCTCTAAATATAAAAATATTAAATTACTTATTTTAACGTGGACATGGTCAGTTTATAAATATTTTGGCTGATTAAATGTCTAAATAATCATATTAAATATATATTTTTTATATTTAATTAAAATTTAGATTAATTTTTTACTAGCGATTTTCCATAAATGCTCAAAATGACTTTTATATGTTTTTGCTATTAAATCATTTTTGATCATAACTGAAGTAACTGGATTTCCCCATGTTACTAAGACGACTTTATTTCCATAAATAAATGTGTTTGTAGGATTGAATTCATTGTTTTTTAAATATCTATAATTTGTTGTAGGGGCTAATTTTTTATCAAATAAAAAAATGTTTTTTTTATTTTCAGTTATTATTCTTTCTTTTATTTTTTTTAATTTTAAATCTCTAAAATATTGTTTCATAAATAAAGGTAAATTATCTTGATATTTTTTATCGTCAATTCCAGTAATTAAAACTTCTTTTTCTGTTTTTATTATATCTTTTAAGAAATATTTCAGCCCTTCAATTCCTTTAAAAATTTCGACATATGTATCCTCTTTTTTTATTTTTAACATATTATTTAATTCTGGTAAAATTTTATCAACATCTTTTTCTTGATTTTCAATTTCTTTTTTTTTCTCTTCTAAATGATCTTTAATTTTAGATGGATTTGTAGCTTGAAAATGTTTTTTAGAACTTTTGTAAATATATGTGACCAATCCCTTATTGATTAATTGTTCTAATTTATCATAAACATGAACTCGGTAAATATTAATTCTTTTACTAATTTCATATGCAGTACTACTTCCTGATTTTAATAAATCTAAATAAATTTTTATTTCATTTTCAGTTAATCCAATTTTTTTAAGTATTTCCATAATTTTTGTAAGTACTTATTATTTTTAAAATTTTCGTATATATTTAGTACGACAACATTTTATATATTTGATTTTAATCATTACTAGAATGATAGACGGGGGAATAATATGTCAAATATAAATAAAAAATTAAATAAAACATTATGTGATGCTTTAGAACAATCAGTAAGTAAATTTTCTGATTATTTTATGGTATGTCCTAGTGTAGAAACAGAAAGTTTAGAAAGTCAATTTGATAATGAAACAATAGTGAATATAAATCATAAATATTTACCTATTACAATAACTGGTGAAATATTATATTTTAATGGTGGTTGTCATTTGGAATTGGGCTTTGAAAAAATTAGTGAATATAATAATGGTAATTTATTATTTTGTTTAGGGACTGCTGATGAAATATTAATTGAGCAATTAAAAAAACGTACTGATTCAGACTTTTTTGAAGATCCAATAAAATACAATCAATTATTATTGGATATGAGAAAAAAAGTTCATGAAGGTGGATATAAACAATTTGAAGATTTTGAAAATTCATTATTAGAGCCTTTAAAAATAATGTATAATATTCCAGTAAGAAATATTGAAGAATTAAAAAAAACTATTAGTGATTTTGAATTAAAAGAATTTCTTTAATTAATTTTTTTATATTTTATTAAGAATTATAAAAGCGCTCCGGCCGGGATTCGAACCCGGGTCGTAGCCTCGAAAGGGCTACATGATAGGCCGGACTACACCACCGGAGCTTAATATTTCAAATTAATATTTGTTTTATAAAACTTTCTAAGAATAAAAATATATTTTTATTAATTATTTTTTGAAATAATTAAATTGTTTTTTGTATGCTAAAACCGACGGTACATTTATAAATAAACCTAATTCTCAAATACTATATTAATTATTAAAAAAAAGGGAAATTATGACAGATTATAATGCAGCAAATATTCAAGTTTTAGAGGGTTTAGATGCAGTTAAAAAAAGACCTGGAATGTATATTGGTACTACAGGTATTTTAGGAATGCATCATTTAGTTTACGAAATTTCTGACAATGCAATTGATGAATCACTTGCAGGCCACTGTAATAATATTAAAATTACAATTGAGTCAAATGATACAATGATAATAGAGGATGATGGGCGTGGAATTCCAGCTGGTATTCATCCAAAATATAATAAGTCAGCAATTGAAGTTGTTTTTACTGTATTACATGCTGGTGGAAAATTTGATAAAGATGTTTACAAAGTTTCAGGTGGACTTCATGGTGTTGGTGCAAGTGTTGTAAATGCATTAAGTAGAAATTTAGAAGTTTGGGTTAAACAAAATGGAAAATTACATTATCAAAAATTTGAAAATGGAAAAAAAGTAGAGGATGTAAAAGAAATTGGTGAAGCTAGTGGACAGGGAACAAAAGTAAAATTTTCTGTTAATTTTGATATTATGGAAAAAAATTCATTTAGTTATGAAATTCTTGCAAAACGTTATAGGGAATTAGCTTATTTAAATAAAGGATTAAAAATTTTATTAGAAGATAAAAGAACTGAAGAAAAAGAAGAATTTCATTATGAAGGCGGATTAGTTGAATTTGTTGAACATTTAAATGATAGTAAAATATTATTACATAAAACAATTTATTTTGAAAAAGAAAAAAATGGCACTAGTGTTGAAATAGCACTTGCATATAATGATAGTTATAGTGAAAATGTATTATCATATGTTAATAATATAAATACTATTGAAGGTGGAACACATTTAATTGGATTTAGATTTGCACTTTTACGTTCAGTAAATAAATTTATTAAAGTACAAAAATTAAATAAAGATGAAAGAGTAACGAGTGACGATATAAAAGAAGGTTTAACTGCAATTGTAAGTGCAAAAGTAATGGAACCACAATTTGAGGGTCAAACCAAATCAAAATTAGGTAATAGTGAAGTAAAAGGAATTGTTGAAGGTATTGTATCTGAAAAATTAGACTTGTTTTTTGAAGAAAATCCAAATGTAGGAAAAAATATAGTTCAAAAAATATTAATGGCAGCAAAAGCACGTGAAGCAGCAAAAAAAGCACGTGAACTTACAAGAAGAAAAACTGTATTAGAATCTAATTCTTTACCAGGTAAATTATCTGATTGTACAATTAAAGATCCTACTAAAGCAGAAATATTTATTGTTGAAGGTGATTCAGCAGGTGGAAGTGCAAAATTAGGACGAGATAGATATTTTCAAGCAATACTTCCACTACGTGGAAAAATATTAAATGTTGAAAAAGTAAGACTTGCAAAAATGTTAAATAATGAAGTATTAAAAACATTAATATTAGCATTAGGTTGTGGAATTGGAGATGATTTTAATTTAGATAAATTAAGATATCATAAACTTGTAATTATGACTGATGCGGATGTAGATGGATCACATATTAAAGTATTATTATTAACATTTTTATTTAGATATATGAAACCATTATTAGAAAATGGTTATATATATTCTGCAAAACCTCCATTATATAAAATTTGGAAAGGAAAAAAAATAGTTTATGCATATAATGATGAAGAAAAAGAAGCTATAATTAAAAAGGAATTTGATTCTCAATCAGGTATAAATATGCAAAGATATAAGGGACTTGGTGAAATGACTCCAAATCAATTATGGGAAACTACAATGGATTCCAAAGTTAGAATAATGGATAAAATTAATTTATTTGATGGTGCAGAAGCCGATAGAACTTTTAGTATTTTAATGGGTGATCAAGTTGAACCTAGGAGAAATTTTATTGATAAAAATGCTAAATACGTTAAAGAATTAGATATTTAATTTATTGTAATTTTACATATGCAAATTCATTAGTTGCATATGGTTATAGCTTACAAAGTTCTTGAAAGTAAAACTATTGTAAAGTATATATGTTTTACAAATGATTCTTGTGATTAAAAGAATTTATATATATTATTTCTAAAAAGAAATTTAAACTAGTTCAAAGAAAACAATTTAAAAAAATAAGTAAAAAAATAAAAAAAAATTAATTTTGTTTATGGTTTATATAATGCCAAGTTCCAATTCCAATCGCTATTAATAAAATTATAAATGTCCATAGCCATGTAGTTGATGAACTTGATTTTTCCTCTTCAAAGTCTACATTATTGTCTTCATTTAATACTTCACCATCTAAATTATTTTCTGCTTCAACACTCTTTTCTTCTTCTGATGTTTCTTCTGTTTTTTCACTTGGTTTTGCATTTTTAACAGTTACTGCAAAAATTGAATAATGAGGTACATTTGAATTAAATTCTACATAAGTAGAACCTTCTCCAATTAATTCAGTTTCTAATTCAGTCCATCCACTATTTTCATAAACTGCTAAAACCACATTTTCTTTTTCCAATTTATTTTCTTCTAACCATTTATTTGTTACTCTAAATTTCAGATTTGATGATTCAATTAAATTATTATCAATACCTAATTCAATATCAAAATATCTAAATACTTTATTACTATGTTTGTTAGCACCTTCAGGAACGTCTGTACTTATTTTTGTTTTTAACTTACCATTAACTGCTTCTTTTACATTTATTTCAATCTTTTTTAAGTATGTAGTATATATACTAATTTTATTTACTACATTATCACCTAAAACAATAGACTTTTCATATGTTTTTATTTCTATGGATGAGGTTAATGAGCTTCCGCCACCTCCTCCTCCACTAGATGATCCACTACTACTACTTGAGCTGCTACTGCTGCTACTTGAACTACTTGTAGGTGCAACATAACTTGGTACAAAGTCTGAAAAGTTTGTTGTTGTAAAGTTAAATTTATATCCATTAGACCCACTAGGTGCCGCCATAAAGTTTGCTTTTATTCTTTCTACAAATGTTCCATTATCATAATGATCTATATATACATAACTTGAATTTGCTCCATTTGCTTCAAATGAATCTTCTGGAATAAAAAATACAATTGTTGCATTACCAGAAAAGCTATCATTATTTGGTGTAATCCTTAATGCATCAAAAGTTTTTGTTGCATTTGTAATAGTTAAATTTAGATCATCTGCAGTTTTTAAAAATACACTAACATTATCTACACCGGTTAAACCTTCAATTTTATTTATATATTTACTAATCGTACCTGTTGTAAATGTACTTACATTTCCAACTACTGTTTTTGTTTTATTTAAAGTCAATGTAGAATTATCTGTAATACTAATAATACTACTATTTTTAATATTACCCGCATTATCTAAGATACTTATCCTATAATAATATTTTAATCCATAAACTAAATCTGTTTCCACTAATCCACTATCTGCGATTTGACTAGCAGCTCCATATAATGTACTATTAGTAGATCTAAATAATGTTATAGATTTTACATCACTAGTTGAATCATTTACATCCCATTGTAATTGAATATTTCCAAAAGCTAATAATGAAGCATTAAACTCTGCTATATTTGGAACTGTTGTATCTAGTGTAAAATTAACATCTAAATTAGTAGTACCATTTTGTTCATTTTCATTTTGACTATTATCAATACAAGACACATAATATTCTCCACTTCCATCTCCACTAGGCAAAATTGTTTGTGTAGTTACATTACATGTAGCTTGTGCTGAACTAACTGTACATACTCTACTATTAAGCATATTTCCATAACTCGTATCATTTGTATCCCATCTGCAAGACATTCCACTTTCTCCATTAATGATTACATTAGATTTACTATCTGAATTATCTGCATCATAATAAGGTGTTTTTGTATCACCTGCAATTGAAACAATAATTGTTGAAGGGGGTAATGAATCATTTGTATCAATATCACTTACATTAACAAAAGTACTTTGTTGTGTTGGATATCTTGCTGTATTTTGTGAACTATCTTCTGCTGTCATATAATATTTAATACCGCTTGCATTAACTTTAGCTGCTGGAATATTTCCTTGATAAGAATCTCCTGAAGCACTCATTGAAAGCTCTGTATATGTTAGTTCACTTAAACCCGCATAAAATAATTTTACTGAAGATAATCCAATATTATCTGTAATTGTTGCTGTAACAGTCATAATTTTTCCTGCAGTTCCACTTGTAATATTTGTATGAGTTAATGTAGGGGAAACTAAATCTTGATTTTCAACTGTAATTCTAACAGTATCTGAATCAATTTCACCTTGATTATCAACTACAACTAAACTTACATCATAAACACCTGCAGTAGTATATGTATGTGTGGTTGTTACACCATTTTTACTATTTCCATCTTGTAAATTCCATACATAAGTTGTAATACTACAACTTGAACAACTTGAGGTTGTCGCTGAAAAGCTTACTGATTCTCCAACATTAACTGTTTGTTGATTTCCAGCATTAGCTGTTGGTACTGCATGTACCATATTTAAACTAAAAATTAAAATAAAAATTAATAATAATATCTTTTTCATTTATTTCACCTCACTCGAAATCAAAGTCTACACCACTTGATGCACCTTGATTTACTAATGTTGGATATTCGATTTCAGTTTCACCTTTTACCGCATATACTTTATAATTTCCATGTGGTAAATCGCTAATTTTGTATGTTGAATTACTTGATGAATGTTTTGTAATTAAACTATCAATATCATTTATTGCAACTATGGTAACATTATTTGCGCTATTAAATATTTCTCCAGTAATATTAAATACTGCAGATAAATTAATAGGAGCTAATGAAAAATTAAATTCTAAATTAGTTGAATTTATTGTTTCATTATCTGAATAATTTCCTTCATAGTCAAATCTCATTATTGAAAATTCATACCCTTCACCTTCTGGAATATTACTAATATAATACGTTCCATTTTCATCTGTTTCATTATATCCTCCTGAATGTAATGTTGGGTTGAATACTGAAATAAATGCATTAGATAAATTAGTTCCATCTGTACTTTTTATTTTTCCATTAATATTAACTAAATCAAATGATTGTAATGTAATATTATATTCTAAATCATCTGCTATAGTTACTGAGTCATTAAAGAAGTGCTCATATGTTGATGGTACATCCATAAATAATTTATATTCACAATTTGGTAATCCTTCAATTTCATAATGACCTGTTGAATTAGTTTCATCATAACCATGTCCAAAACTACTTTCACACCAAACATTTACGAATGCATTTTCAATTACAGTATCATTTGCATATTTAACAACTCCACTTAAAGTGCTTCCACCACCTAGTTTAATTGTTCCTATGTCCGTTTCTTGACCATCATTAACTTCAATATCTGTAATTCTGAAAAATGAATAATCATTACTAAATACTTCTAATTCATATTTTTCAGATGATGTTGATGAAGATAATCCTTTTATTTTAAAAGTTCCATCTTGTTCAGTTCTTGAATGTCCCCATCCACCTCCGTGAGGTAACCATGTTTGTACTGTTGCACCTGAAACTGGTTCATTGTCACTATTAACTACTAATCCTTTAATACTTCCACCTTGTGTTAAAGTATAATTAATTTCAGTATTTTCACTTATAGTAAATCTATCATTTTTTCCACCTAAATTTAATTGATAACAAGGTTCAATATAAATTTCATATTCTGTTGATGTTTTAACTCCGTTTAAGGAATATGAACCATCATTATTTATATTTGACCAAGCCCAATCTGTAGGTCTTGAATGTTCATTACCATCGTCTTCTTGAACCCAAGCATTAATCCATCCACATGTTATTGGATCATTACTTGAATTGAATATAAATCCAGATAATGCAATTCCAGTTTCTAATGTGAAGTTAGCTTCAACTTCTCCACTTTCTAATTCTACTTTTCTTCTATCTGTTTTATATGATTTTAAAGATTCATCAAACCATGTATTAGGCATAACTTCAACAACAAATTCGGCAGGTTTAAGCCCACTTATTCTATAATGTCCTGTTGAATTTGTCATTTCCCAACCCCAATAACCAGGTCCACAATATTGACAATCTTCATAATTCATTTTATCCCAATCCATTTCAACAAAAGTATTAACACTCATTCCTTCGACACCATGTCCAGTGTCATTTATAACTCTTCCATAAATTAAATTTCCTGCGGATAATGAAATATTATATTCTGTTTTATTTTCACTATCAACTGTAACTGTACCTTCAAAAGGTGTTGCATCACTACCATAGCTTGGCCAAACTTCAATTAAATATTCTCCAGCTTCTACACCAGAAATACTATAATAACCATTACTATCTGTACTACCACCATAAAATTTTACACTATGCCAATAATTAGGATCATTGAAGTTAATACCTTCTGCTTTTGATCTTAATGATACCCATACATATTGTTGAGGATTATTACTTAATTTAACATATCCATTAACTCCTGCACCTGCACCAAAAGTAATATTACCTAAATCTACACTATCATTTAATATTTCAATTTGTGTTTCATACCATCTTGACCAATTTTGATCTGAAATAGATAAAGTATAATTTCCTACTCCTAATCCATATAAAGTAAAGTTACCATCAGCACCACCATCTGCCCAAGCATAACCTGAACCGCCTTCTTTTGAATATGCATCGATATTTGGATATGCCATAGGATTACCATCTTCTTCAACTACTAATCCCGTTGCACTAGTTACACCACCAAATGTTAAATTTAATACTTCATCTCCATCTAATTCTTGTATTAAACCAATTGAACCAAATGCTTCTTCACAACCAAATGGAACTTGAACTGAAAGTTCATAATTATCTGGTGCTAATCCACTTACATTAAAAATCCATGAACTATTGTCTGCATTTAATTCACCTTGTTCATATGCACTACATGTAAATTTTGGTTCTTTTTGACAGAAGCCATCAGGACCAACTGATTCACAATCATCGTCTTCAAAATCATCATCCCACATACCCCATAAATCTAAATATGGTTGTCTAGATGCTAAATCAAAATTAACACAATTACTAGTTTCATCAGGTATTGGAACTACAATGTAAACACTTGTATTTTTGTCAACTTCAAATTGATCTTGATTTGGATCATAAAATTCAGCCCAACATTGTACTCCACTTTGGTGAAAAAAGTTGAAACATTGTTGAACTCCTGAATCCCATTCACAAAATCCTGATTCATGACATGCAGTTTCATTAGTTTTAATTCCACAGTCTAAATTACTTGAAGATCCACTATCTAAACATGTATTTTCATGATATGACCATTCACAAAATTCTCTATTAAAACATGCAGTTTCATTACCATTAAATTCTCCACAACTCTCTGAATAATCAGTAAATTGTTGTGTTGCAAATGTAGTTTCAGCTATATCACTACTTACTTTAAGATTTAATGTGTAATTAGCACCTGAATTATCATTTGAAAAATTAACATTAACTGAAAAATTATCTGAAACAATTGTATCATTATCAAATGTATAATTCCAAACTACTTGATTTTGTGTTTCGATTTCTAAAGTATAAAAATTAATATTACTTTCATTTGTTGCTCTTGAAAAATTAATTAATCCATATATTTGATTATTGTTTTGATTATCATCACTAAATACATCTAATGACATTCCACTTGTATTATATGTAATATTTATATAATCTTCAAAGGTTAAATTATCTCCAACAATTCCAGTTTCAGCGTCATATGCTGATATATAAATAGTATAATTACCGTTTCCAGTAGTTGCTTCAAAATTTGCTGTAGCTGAAAAATTATCTGAATTTATTGATAAATTAGTAAAATTTGTTTCCCATACTAGGTCTAATGATGAGTTTTCAATTTCAATTTCATAATATAATATGTTTGATTCATTCATTGCTCTTGTAAAATTAATAAATCCACTTACAGAACCTTCTGAGGCATCAGTATCAGCAAATGAATTATCAATTGCCATACCTGTTGTATTTATTTGAGAACCAGATTCATCAACAAAATTTTCAGAATCTCCAACTGGGTCTGTATGAGTTGCATTATGTACAGCAAATACATTAGCAGTAAAATTCTCAGCAGTTGTTCCTAATAATCCTAGAAAATTATATTCATGATATGCTTTTGAAGTATTTGTAAAAGTCAATATTGAAAGTTCGTCATTTGAAGAGTTGAATATTTCAACTTCATAATAATCGATATTCGTTTGATTAGTAGCTCTTGTAAAATTAATTAAAAAACTTAAATTACCTTCGGCATCATTAAAGTCATCTATTGAGTCAAGATCTATACCAGTAATATTAACAAAAACAGTATCGGATTGTGAATAATTTTCAAAAAGAATATTTCCAGTTGAATTATATAAGTATAATGATACTGTATAATTTTCTTCTATATTATCAATAGCTAAAAAAGTTGCATTTATTGTAAAATTATCTGAAACTATAGACATATTATCAAATAAATATGACCATAATACTGTATCACTTGAATTGGTAATATTTACTTGATACGCACCGATATTAACACCACCTGTATCATTTCCTCTCGTAATATTTACAAGTGTGTTAATAAATCCATATCTCCAATCTTCATCAGAAATAGCATAATTGTCATCTAAATATACTCCGCTTGTATTAATTGCATTAATAGAACTTAAGCTTAGTATAAATATTAGTATAAATAATAATATCAAACCCTTTTTTTTCATTTTAAACTACCCTCTGGGTTACACATTAGTGCCTCAATTCTAATGCAAATTAAAAGATTAACTTCTAACTACCCCTTTTTTTATAAGTTTAAATTGCTTTATCAGATTTATAAGTTTTATTATATTTATTTTAAATTAAATACATTAGAAATTTATTAAAATAAAAAAAAAATTAATATAACTTAACTTTAATATTAGAAGTTCCAAAAATTTCTTCTAATTTTGAAAAAAATTCTGCATTTAAATTTAAAACTTCTGAATAATTTCCTTCTTTTTCATATTTTTTTAATTCATCAATATTTGATTTTTCAATATTAATTAAATTTTGATTTTTTTGTAAATCAGCTTTAATTATTTTTTCTTTATCTTTAATATCTTCAATTATGAATATTTTTTGTTTGAAAAATATGATTTCGGAATCTTTTTCTTCAACTAATAAATTTATTTTAGATTTTTTACTATTTTCTAATTTATTTCTATTTATATATGAATTTAAACAACTTAAATAAGATCTAACATCTTTGTTGAATTTTTCTATAGTAAAACTTTCTGTTTTTAGTTTTTTAGGATTTTGTTTTAATGTAACTATATCCTTTAAAATTTCATAAAACTTTTTTTCTAATATATCAGTATCAATTAAATGTTTTTTAAATAATTTTAATAATTCTTTTTCATTAATTTTAAGATTGTGTAAATTAAAAGCTTCTTTTGTAATTAAAAATACTTGATTGTATAAATCATTAATTATTTTTTCGTGACTTTTGATTTCTGCTTTTTCATATACTTTTTCAATTTCTTCTACAAATTTGAATACATTAGATAACATTTCTTGAACTTCTTTTGGTGCAACATCTTTCATTTCACCATATTCATATTTTTTCCAATTACCTACTGCTTTTTCAAGTATATCAATCCATTTTTTATCTAATAATTTTAAATCTTCAACATAAACTTTTCTCATTAAACGAATTGTTTCTTTTGGAGTTGTTGCTGGATAACCTTGTGTCATTAAAAGTCCTTGTGATGGATTTAATGTTGCATAAAAACAATCTTCACAAAATGCTTCAATTAATTTTTTCTTAGCACGAGCTGCAAAATGTCCACCAGTTTCTTTATGCATTTTTATAGATTCAGGTGAAGGTTTAATTCTTCCCATTTTTAATAATTGTTTCCAAGGTATGTAAATTCCTTTATCATAAAATGGTAAACCATCTCTTAAAAAAGTCATAATTACTGGGCTAGACCCATCTCTTAAATATTCCCAAAAATCTGTTAATAAATATGTTTGAACATGAAGTTTTCTTTTAACACCTGTATGTGCATGTGCTTCATATACCATTTGGTACATCATATTAGTTAATTTATCTCTTAATTCAAATCTACTTATATTTTTAACATCAGTATCATCAATAATTACAAAGGCGTCAATATCACTTTTTTCATTTGCTTGTCCAGTAAAAACAGTTCCGGCACAAACATAACTTACTATATATCTTTCAAATTTACTAAGTGCTAAATCACGATGAACCGCACTAACTTTAATTGCATCCATTATTCCAGTATCATGAAATACTTTTGCATGTTTAATTTCATCTAAAATTTCAAATTTTCCTTCATCACATGTAGAATATATTTGTGTTAATAAATAAATTTTACAAACAATATTTTTATCGATTTCTTTAGAAATTTCATTAAATGAATCTAATAATTTATTTTTTAAATCTTCTTTTGATAATTTTTTTGAATCTCGATCATCAATAATTATAATTGTATTTAATTCGGTTTGATCTTTTTTTAATGGCGGTAATAATCCAACAGAGTAAATATATTTTGAAAACTTTTTAACGATTTTGTCAGAAAATAGTTTGATTTTTGAATCAATTTCTTTAATTTTTTTTTCTATTTCTTTTAATTGATTTTCATCTATTCCTGCTTTTTCTAGAATTTCTTTTTTCTTTTCGTCTACTATTTCTTGCTCCACATTATCTGGATTTGTTTTTTTTGATTTTGCCATTTTAAACTTAATTAAACTGATACTCGATTCGTTTATAAATTATATATACTGAAAACTATATTATTTTGAGACAATTATATCAAATTATGCATTATTTTGAAAGCTTTTTGACATGGAGTATTTTGAAGATTAGATAAATCATCTATATTAAACCCATTATTTTCTAATTTTCCTTTAATTTTTAAGAATAATTCCTTAGTTGCAAGTGTATCTGCTTTTGCTCTATGAAAATTATTTGAATTTATATTAAAATAATCACAAATTGTATTTAACCTATGATTAGTGACTTGTTTATTATATAAAAGACGTCTGACTAATTTTAATGTACATAGTGAATTATTATTAAAAATTTGATTATTAATTTTCATATTATAATAATTTAAAAAACGCATATCAAATGAAATATTATGTCCAACTATTAATGTAGATTTTGAAATAAATTTATTTAATTTTGGCATTATTGTTTCAATTGTGGGTTTATTATAAACCATATTATTATTTATACCAGTTAATCTTGTTATTGACTTTGGAATTGGTCTATTTGGATTTACTAATTCATGAAACTCTTTTTCTTTTTTTCCAAAAGTATGTGCATAAACTTCAATTATTTTTGAATTAATTGGAGAAAAACCTGTAGTCTCAATATCTAGAACTGTAAACATAAAAATATTTTTGTTTTAATTTGTTTATAATATTAATGTTGTTTTGTATTAAAAAAAAAAAAAAAAAATTATATGTTTTATTTGCAATTACTCTTGAAGTCTTAAAACTCCCCAAAGCAATACTAGAACTGCCCATAAATAATGCAAACTTTCATTCCATGACATAAATTTTGTTAATGCCATTAATATACCAACTATAATAGCCCCCCAGGCCATAACTTCTTTAGATAACATAATTCATCACCATTAGTTTTTACACATTTTTCACTTTTAAGTGTTTCCAAAATGTTTCAAATATTTTATAAATAGATTTTTTTGTTTTGATTATATGACTATTACAAATAAAGAAGTTGCTAAATTAGGATTTAAAGATAAAATTATTATTAAAGGTGCGCGTGAACATAATTTAGCTAATTTTGATTTAGAATTACCTAGAAATAAAATGATAGTTATAACTGGATTATCTGGTTCTGGTAAAAGTAGTTTAGCTTTTGATACAATTTTTGCTGAAGGGCAGCGAAGATATATTGAGTCATTATCAAGTTATGCAAGACAATTTTTAGGTATGATAAAAAAACCTGATGTTGATTCAATTGATGGATTATCTCCTGCAATTTCAATTGAACAAAAAACAACAAGTCGTAATCCTAGGTCAACTGTTGGAACTGTTACTGAAATTTATGATTATTTAAGATTATTATTTGCAAGATTAGGTACACCATATTGTCCTGAAACTGGAATTAAATTAATTTCACAAACAAAAGAACAGATTTTTAATGAATTAAAAAAATTAAATGGATTTAAAGCAATGATTTTATCTCCAATTATTATTGCAAAAAAAGGAACTTATGAAAAATTATTTGAAACTTATAAAAAAAAAGGTTATACAAAAGTTCGTGTTAATGGTATTATTTATGATATTGATGAAACTCCTGAATTAGAGAGATATAAAAAACATAATATTGATATTATTATTGATAGATTAAAATTAAATTCAGATACAAGATTATTTGAAGCTGTAGAGTCTTCATTAAAATTGAGTGATGGTATTGTATATATTATTTTTGAAGATACTACTGTTAAAACAAATGCAGAAAAAATTAAATTAGAAGATGGTAAAATTCAATTAAATTTTTCTACTCATTTATATTGTGCAAAATTAAATAAATCTTATAGAAAATTAGAGCCTAGAGATTTTTCTTTTAATTCGCCTTATGGTGCTTGTGAACATTGTCATGGTTTAGGTAGTAATGTTGAATTTGATCCTGATTTAATTATTAATGATGATGAAAAATCTATTGCCCATGGTGGAATAGAAATTATTAAAACACAAAATGGTGGAGATAATTATTTAGCTACATTAATTAGTAATGTTGCAAAACATTATGATATTGATTTATCAATTCCAATTAGGGAAATGAGTTCTAAAAATTTAGATATATTATTATATGGAACTGGAGAAGTTATTAAATTTAAATATACAACCAAAGCTAAAGGTCATGATTTTCATTGGACTAAGAAATGGGATGGTTTAATTCCAAGATTAAATGAAAAAATTCAAAGTGATGAAAGTGGCGAGCGTAAAATAGAAAGATATAATAAATATATAAGAGATGTTTCTTGTGGATTTTGTTCTGGTAAGCGTTTAAAATCTCAAGTTTTATTTCAAAAAATTTCAAATAAAAATATAATGGATGTATGTGATATGCCAATTGAAGAATTTCAAAAATGGTTTGATGAATTAAATTTTAATAAAAATGAAGAAATTTTTAATCCATTACAAAAAGAAATTAAATCTAGAATTGGTTTTTTAGTTAATGTTGGTTTAGGTTATTTAAATTTAAGTAGAAATGCTGGTACTTTATCAGGTGGTGAAGCACAACGTATTCGTCTGGCTACACAAATTGGTACACATTTAATGGGATGTATGTATATTTTAGATGAACCGTCAATTGGATTACATCAAAAAGATAATAATAAATTAATTAGTACTATGTTGCAATTGCGTGATATTGGAAATACTATTATTGTTGTTGAGCATGATGCGGATACAATATTAAATGCAGATTATGTTATTGATATTGGTCCTGGAGCTGGTGTTCACGGTGGTCAAATTATAGTGGCTGGTAGCCCTAGTGAAATTATTAAATCTAAAAATTCTCTTACTGGTAAATATTTATCTGGTTCAATGGATATTGATAAAAAAGATTCAATTAGAGAGTCAGATGGATTTATTGAAATAAATGGTGCATGTAAATTTAATTTAAAAAATATTGATATTAAAATACCAACTCATGTTATGAATTGTATTACTGGAGTTAGTGGTTCTGGTAAATCTACTTTAATGGGTGATATTTTAATTGATGGTATAAAACAATGTTTTCTTAGACGAAAACCAAAATCTAAATGGTTTAAATCATTTGTTAATAATTCTGACGTGGATAAATTAATTATAATTGATCAAAGTCCTATTGGTAGAACTCCTCGTAGCAATCCTGCAACTTATATTAAAGTTTTTGATGATATTCGTTTATTATTTTCTTCTACTAAGGATTCTAAAATGAATGGTTATGGTCCCGGTCGGTTTTCTTTTAATGTTAGAGGTGGTCGTTGTAGTAATTGTGAAGGTGATGGGATGATAAAAATTGAAATGAATTTTTTACCAGATGTTTATGTGCAATGTGATCAATGTAAAGGTAAGCGTTATAATGAAAAAACTTTAGAGATAAAATACAAAGATAAAAATATAGCTGATATATTAAATATGTCTGTAGAGGAATCAGTTTCATTTTTTGAAAATGTTCCAAATATTCATAGAAAATTAAAAACTTTATCAGATGTTGGTTTAGATTATATTAAATTAGGTCAAAGTGCAACAACTCTTTCTGGTGGTGAGGCACAACGTATTAAATTAACTCGTGAACTTGCAAAACGGAAATTAGGTCATACATTATATATTCTTGATGAGCCAACTACTGGATTACATTTTGATGATGTTAAAAAATTATTAGAAGTATTAAATAGTTTAGTTGATAAAAATAATACTATGGTAATTATAGAACATAATTTAGATGTAATTAAAAATTGTGATCATATTATTGACTTGGGTCCAGATGGTGGAGCTCGTGGTGGTGAAGTTATTATTCAAGGTACTCCTGAATTTATTGCTAAAAGTGGAGTGGGTTATACTAGTAAATATTTAAAAAAAGAAATGAAAAAAAATTAATTTTACTTTAATCCACCAGATTGTTGTTCTATTAATTTATATAAAAATGAATTATGTTTATCTTTCATTAAATTTTTATAATGGTTAGGATTTTCAAATTGTTGATGATTGAATGGAGATTTTTTTAATAAAAATAAAATATCAGTTTCATGATTTGGTGTTGCAAATTCGGGTTCATAAGTAACTATTTCATGTCCGTCTTCATCTTCAGATCTTTTTTCTTCTATGTGTGTAAATGGTTTTTTATTAGTTGGATCAACTGCTTTGTAATTTAATATAAAAAAATTACCTAATGTATCATTAAATCTATAACCAAATAATTTTACTGGTTGTCCAATTGCCCAACTACTATTTACAATATGCATTAATCTTCCATTATTTTCAAATCCGTTGAATTGAAAATTACCTGGATCTTCAGTATGTAAATTCATATAACCTTTTGGAATTCTTTGTAAAAAGTTTTCTACTTCATGTGGGTTAGAAATTTCAAATGCTCCATATTTTTTTTCATCATCTAAAAATTTATCAAGGGCTTTAATGCTTCTAGTTGTGTAATCGTCTAAGGGTTTTGGTTTAGGGGTTAGTCCTGTTTGCATACTATTCTGTTATTTAGTTTATTTAAAATATTTATGCAACTAGAATATGAATGAAAAATATTAAATTGAAATTAATAATTGTTAAATTAATTTTCTTTTTTTTGCATCATTTAATAATTTTTCATATATTTCTAAAATAAAGTTATTGTGTTCCATATGTTTTCTTTTATAGTCATTTATATCTGAAAAAGTTATGCCATGTTCTTTCCAAGATTTACCCTCTGAGCAAAGGTTTTGAAGAATAGGTTGTATCTTGTCAAAAGATTTTACTATTTTGGCTTCAGATGTTTTTACATCTTCGTATTCATTAAATAAATCTGTAAATTCATTATTTAAATCTTCAGGCAATTGTGAAAATAGTTTTTTTGATGATTCAAATTCACGTTCTTTTTTTGTGGCTTGGTTTTTTTTATCAAAAGCAAAAGTATCTCCTGCATAAATTTCAACTAAATCATGCATCAAAGCAAGTTTTAGCATTTTATTCATATCTAAATTTGGTAGTTCTTTTTCAAAAAGAAATAAAAACATTGCTACGTGCCATGAATGTTCAGCATCACTTTCAGTTCTTTTTAAGTTTGAAGAATACATTTTTCTTTCTACAGTTTTGTATTTTTCAATCTCTTGTAAAAAAGAGAGTATTTTATGAATTCTTTCTTCCATATAATCAAGTAAATTATGCTGTTATAAAAAGTTATCTGGAAGTCTGAACAAATATAGTATAACATATATTAAATAAATTACTTTTTAAAACTCTATTATAATATTATATTAAAAATAAAATCTCACATTAAATTATATTTTGGATTATCATAATTATTATAAATTAAATTTATTCATTATTATTATGATGGATATAAAATCAATGCTAGGTTTAGTTGAAAATGAGAATACGGCTGTTAATTATTTAGAAACAGTATATGGTTTGGCCGTTAAAGGTGAAGATAATTTAAATCGATTGGAAATTGTTGATGAAATTTTAAAAATAAATTTGTCTTCGTATGCATTTACAAGTTTAAAACTTAAAGTATTAGAAGATGAAGCTGATTTTGCTAAACAAAATCATTTATTTGGTTATTTTGATAAATATGTATTACAATTAATTGACGTACTAATGGAAGGTAAGGATTTTCCTAAATTAAAACGAAAATTAACCAAATGGAATTCTAAAAAATTTACAGATTATTCAATTGAATCCATATTGACAAAAACTTTAAATCTAGATTTTGATCATTTGAGTAGTAATATAAAATTATTAACTTGTGGTGTGAATATTGTTGATACTTTTATTTCTGATTCGGATGAACGTAAAACTATATTATTAGAAAAATTACATGGTGTTAATCAAAAAGGTTTATCTGATGCTGAAGAGGCTAATAGAAATGGAAGTTCATATAATATTTTTCTTTATAAATCTAGTTTTGCAAAAAGTTTTGAAAATTTAGGTGGTTTAGATAATTTGATGAAATCTCTTGAAGTTTATGGCTCTATTGGTGAAGTAATTAATGCATCAAGAGTTGAATCAAAAATAAGTACAGAGAAATCTCATGAACTTTTAACTGATGCTGCTCGAGTTTGTTTAAAGAAAGGAAAAATTCAAGATGAACATGGACATTATAATCCTAATTTTTATCATAGTGGTGTTATTTTAGAAAAATTTGTAATTTTACAAGATAAATTTACTGAACATGCATCAAAAATAGATTTTGATAAAACTTCAAATTTTTATGAAATAGGTTTTCTTAAACATTTATCTAAATTAAATTTAGAGAGAGCAGCTTCAAATTTTGTGGGTAAATATGCTCAACATATTCAAAATAAAGAAAAAACTATGGAACGTTTTGTTATTATTAATCTTGAAATTAAATTAGCTAAAATGTATGAAATAATTGACTTTAATGAAGAAGCAAGAAAAATATATCATTCTGCTTCAGAGCTTGCAACTGAATATGTATGGGCAGATTCTGAAATGATACTTAGGTGTATGGATAGTGCAATTAGATTAGCTGGAGATAATCAAAGTTATGTTGAAGAAGTTCTATCTTTTAAAGAATCTTTTTATAAAAATCAAGATAATACAGTTGGTTTAGCAAGACTTGCACTTGATAGAGGAGATGTTGAAAAATCAAGACAATATATGGTACTACAGAATTTAAAAGATAAGAGTGAGGCTTTGACTATATGGCCTTTATAATTTAAAAAATAAATAATGCATTATATATATACTTAGGGCCTACAATTGTTTCTATTTTTGAAATAATAACTTTTGAATTTCTTTATTTAAAAAATCTAAATTATTTTTTAATACTTCTGAATCTTTTTTTTCAAATTTATATTCTTTTTTTAAAAACTGCTCTGCAAACTGATCTAGTGGAAATGATTTATCGACTAAATCTTTTTCTTTACCTTGTGATTTTAATTTAATTATCTCTTTTAATTTGTTTATAATTAATTTTGGTAAATAATCTTTAACTCCGTCTATTGCTTTGACAAATTTAATTGGGGGAATTGAATTTTTTTCTTTTACCCATAAAGCATTTATTAATCCTCTGTATGTGTATAAATATTTTTTATGTGTTCGCATTTTATTTGATTTTAAATATCCTAAATAGTTTTTTTTACACAATGATTGATAATGATAAAATAATGTGGCTTGATTGAATTTATTTTTCGCATAATCTACTAAAGACTTTATTTGTTTTCCATGATAAACAATATCTGAAATTAACCATTCAATGGTTGTTGGATTAGATTTATGTAAAAGACTAAAAAATTTAAAAATATCAAATCCACTAATATCAATTAATGCTCCTTCGGGTTTACAGTCTTTGAAATTTTTATCAAAACATATATTAATTACATCTTTTTCTGAATTAATTTTCAAATAATTATCAACTGGTCTAATAAAAACAAATCTAATATCATAATCACTATCCATGCTATGCATTCTCCATGCTCTACTTCCGTTTTCAATTGCAAAAAGTATTTTTATATTATATTTTTTTTCAATATCTTTACATAATGCTTTAATTTTTTCTTTCATAAGAAATAAATAAAAAATAAAATATATAAATCTAATTAATTGATATTAAATATATTAGAAACGTTTTCCTAATTCTAATCCAAACTCTCTATTTAAAATTGATTCTAAGTGAAACATATCAGTTGCAACAAAATCGGCTTGTTCCATAATTTTTTCTCTAGGTTCAACTTGAGTGAATGCAATAAAATAATTTGAATAATTACTATCTATTTGTTTTGTTATTGGATTAAATTTAGTTTCCATATCACTTTGTCCATCTCCTATAAAAATAACTTCTTTATTTGGATGTCTTTCTTTTAACTGTTTTACTATTTTATTTTTTCCATAGTCTTGAGATGTTTCGGATGAGGGATCAAAATGTGAAAAACTTCCATCTTCATTAAAATGTAATTTAACTCCAAATACTGAATTTGTATTTAAACTATTTGCAAGAGGACTTAATGCTTGTAAAATTCCACCTGAGCAAATATGATTTTGTATTTTTCTTTGATTTATTTTTGCAAATAATTCATCAACACCAGCTACTTTATTATTTAAATATATTTGACCTAAGTCTTTTATTTGACTTAAAGTTGGTTTTATTATATCTAATCTTCTTTTATATAATTCTTGAAATGGAATAGTTGAAGTTCCATTCATTGCAGTATCTGTCATTTGATAAACTTCGTCATACTTTTTACAATATTTAGCTAATTCATTAATACCTTCTATTTTTACTAAAGTGCTATCTGCATCAAAAATTAAAATATATTTATTATGTGTACTCGCTGATATTGTCATATAATTTGTTATATAATCTGACTTATAAAATAATTATATTTTTTAAAATATATATATTAGTTAATTCTGTCTATTTCTAAAAGTCGATTTAATTTTACTATTCTTTCTCCTGTTGTTTCTCCACATTTAATTATGGAAACATTAAAACCAGCTGCTAAGTCTGCAAGAATGGAATCAGTAGTTTCGCCACTTCTGTGACTAAAAACAGGTTTAATATTATACTCTTTACATTTTTTTAAAACTTCAATTGTTTTAAGGAGTGAACCAACTTGATTTGGTTTTACTATAATTGAATTAATTGAATCTTTATATTTTTTTAATAATTGTGGATTAGTACAAATTAAATCATCACCTACAATTAATGTATCTTTATGTGCTAAATGATTTTTCATTATTTCAAAACCTTCACTATCATTCTGTTCAACTGGGTCTTCTAAATAATAAATATTAAATTTTTCAACTAAATATAAAATATAATCAATATGTGCATCTCTGTGTAATTTTTTTTTAATGCAATTATGTTTTATTTTTGGAGAACTTTCAAATTTATCATAATTATAAAATCCATTTTTAAAAAATTCACTAGCAGCTACATCTAAACCTATACGTATAGATGTTTTATATTTTTGAGATAAATTTTTAATTACTTTATTTAATATAATTAAGCATTCATAATTAGTAAGAGTGGATGCCCATGCACCTTCATCTGTTTTTGAACCTGAAAAAGATTTATCTCTTTTTAATAATTCTTTTTTAACTTCTTTATGAACCTGAATTATTATTTCTAAAGATTTTTCATATGATACATCAGGACAAATTATTAAAAATTCTTGAAAATCAGTATTATTACCACCACTGTGAGCACCGCCACCAATAACATTTCCAATTGGCCTGATTAATAATTTAGTATCAATACAAATTTCTTTAGTTAATTTATCTTTTCTAATTAATTTAAATAAATCTATTTTTTTATATTTAGACCATGCATCAAGGATTGCATATTCAATAGCTATAATTAAATTTCCACCAACTTGGTTGATATTATTATTTTTGAGTATTTTTTTTTCAATATTTTTTAAATCAGATAGTGAATCAAATTTCCAATTAAATTTTTTAATATTTTTTTCAAAATAATAAATTGATTTATCAATATCATTTAATTTGTACATTTTTACTTCATGTTTACCAGTTGATGCACCCGATGGAGCTGAAGCAATACCTAAAATATTTTTATCACATTCAATTTTGGCACAAATAGTCCATTGTGATCTAGAATTTAGTATTTTGGATAAAATTATATTTTTAATAATCATATAATAAATATAGAAAAATGATTTTATAAATTGTTTTATTGTTATAATTGATTTAATAAATCAATATTAATTTCTTTTGCTGAATTTACAATTAAATCGGCTTTTGATAAATCTTGATTAGTAAGTTTATTAGAAATTGCAATACATTTCATTCCAGCATTTTTTGCTGATTCAACACCTACATATGAATCTTCAATTACAATACAGTCTTTTGGATTTAATTTTAGTTTTTTTGCTGTAATTAAATATGGTTCTGGATGGGGTTTTCTTTGATTATAATCTTCTGAAGTAATAATAAAATTAAACATATTTTTAATATTTGCATTTTCAACAACTTCTAATGTACTTTTTATGCCTGCAGAAGTAGTTAATGCTAAAGGAATTTTTAATTCATATAATTTTTTAATTAATGTTATTGTTTCTTTAAATAAAGATGCAGATTTAAATAATTCTCTAAATTCTTTTCTTTGAATTTCTCTAAATTTATCATATTGAAAATTATTTTTATTAATAAAAAACTTTTTATAATCTTCAGGATGTCTTCCAATGATTAATTTTTTTTCTTCTTCAGTTATTTTTATATTAAATGTATCAAATGCTTTTATTACAGAATCTATATGGAGAGTCTCAGAATCAATAATAACTCCATCTCTATCGAATATTACTGCTTTCATATTAAAAAGAACAATTATTTAGACTTTTCTTCACTTTTTTCTTCAGAATCGTCTTCTTCATTATCTTCATCAGAATCTTCGGTTTCTTCTTCTTTTTCAGATTTTTCTCCTACAATATCATCATTTTCTAATTCAAATGGGTCATTGCCTGATTTTTCAGTTTCATAATCATCTTGATATGCTTTTTCTATTTTATTTTCATCATCCTCGTCAGTACTTTCTGAGGATTCTTCTTGCACATCTTCATTTTCAGAAGCTTCTTCACCTGTAAATTCGTCATACATATATTTCCACCTTATAATATAATTAATTACAATATTTTTCTTTTTAAATTTTATGTATATTTAAAAGATGGATTCAAATATATAGAGAATTGTAAAAATATGGTATTTAGGGCTAATTGTATTATTTTAAATGTAATTTGTGTCACAATAAAATATTTAAATGAAATTGCTTAAATTATTGTATGGTAAATGAGCTTTCTGGTGAAGATAAAAAAAAATTGTTTGAAAAATTAGATAAAGTGATTGAAAATCATAAACATGCTAAAATTAATTCAAATGAAAATATATCTCTAGATAAATCTAATGAAAATTTAGATGCAACTGATGATTATTATTTTAATGAAAATAATAAATCAAAAAAAAAGATTTTTAAACATAATTTTAATTTTGACTTTAATTCAAATAAATTTTTTAAAAGAATTGTAGAAAATTTTGATAAAATTAGCTTTTTACAATCAATTGCATATGCTTTTTTTATTACTATAATTTATTTATTACTGACATTTATATTTTTTAAATTTGTATTAGTTAAATCAACTATTGAAACATTTAATATGTGGGTTTCTATTTTTTGGATAGCTCTTTTAGCATTTGATTTGCCATTATTTCCAGTAATATTATCAAGTTTTTGGGCAATGGCAAAACCTAAAAAAATGGGATTGATTTATTCTATGTCAAATAGTGTAATTTATTTTATATTAATATTTTCAGTATTTTTAGTATTTGGATTAACTAAAAATTCATTATTTGAAGGACCTGGTATTTTTTTTATTATATTAATATTCATTACTTGTTTAATTAGAGGATTTTTAGGTTTTATATTGGGTGAATGGTATAAAAATAGATTAGATAATTCTAAAAAAAAGTAATTAAAAAATAATTAAAGATACTTTTTTAAACATATTAATTAATTTTCTATTATGTTAAAAAAGTTAAAACAATTTTATAGATATATTGTATATGATGAAAGTTTGACAAGTTTAGTTTTATCAACTGTAATTTCACTTTTGTTTATTATATTTATTTTTTATCCATTATTAGGATGGTCTTTAAATTCAAATTTTCCAATAGTTGCAATTCAATCTGGAAGTATGCATCATGAAGGATCATTTGAAAATTGGTGGGGTAGCAAAGCAGATTGTAGTAATACTTTTTGTAAACAATCAGAATATTATACAAATATTAATATCACAAAAAATGATTTTTTAAATTATGACTATTCTAATGGATTTAATAAAGGAGATGTGATGGTAATTATGGGTAAAGATAATTATCAAATTGGGGATGTGATTGTATTTCAAACTAATGACCCAACTCCAATAATTCATAGAGTTATTAAAAAAAAAATAGTAAATAATAACACAATTTATCAAACTAAAGGAGATTTTAATGAAAAATCTATATTTTTGCAAACAAGATTTTATACCTTAATTGATGAATTTAATATAAATGAAAAAAATATATATGGAAAAGCAGTTTTTAGAATTCCATATTTAGGTTGGATTAAAATTATTGCATGGCAAATATTTGTGACTCCAATTTATTTGATTGCAATTATTATATTAATTGGAATTTATTATTATTTTAAAAACAAATTATTTTAATTTATATTTTGTTTATAATAGTCTAGATAAACTTATAAATTTAAAATCATATTTTTATTTATAAATGGGAGGTGTAAATAAGCTAATTTATAGAAGCATAGGTATAATTATTTTAATAGGAATATTGTTTTTAATAAATTATTTAATAAAATCTGGCATTGAAAAGTTTGATCCATGTCAAAGTGCTGTAGATTTTAAAATTACAAATAAATATCAAGAACAAGTTGGTGATAATATAATGTTTAATATTACTATTAAAAATGAAGGTATTGCAATTGGTAATTTTGCTTATCAAGTCGTAAATGAAGATGAGTTTGGAGTTGGACTTGCTGATATTAATCAATCTCTTGAAGTTGATATGATAAAATCATTTTCATATTCATTTAGTAAATCAGTATTGAAAAATAAACCAATATACAAAATACAAATACTTCCTGTATTAAAAAGTCAATTGAAGTGTACAAAAAAGAAAAAAATAATTTATTTTGAGGATTAAAATGGCATTAAAAAAAACAAAAAAAAATGTGAGTACAAATAATAAGAAGAGTACTATAAAAAAAATAGCTTTAGATTCAAAACCTAAAATTGATAATTATGATACTAATTCAAAATATTTAATACTTAATGAAATTGAAAGAATGAATTTAAACTTATTAAGAACAAATTCACTTTTATCAAAAACAGTTATGTTATATTTTGTAATAATAGTATTATCAGTTATATTATTTATCTTAAAATATTTTGATGAAAATCAATTTAAATTTTTAGCAATAATTGGATTATTGACTTTAGCTTTAGGTATATTTCCTATAATGATAAATATTTGGCAACAAAGACAACAATTTAATGATTTTTTAAAATTATTTTTAAAAAAATAATTATATAGTAAAAAATGGGTGACGATTTAAAAAAAAAAGATATTTGTAAAGAAATAGAAAGAATTAAATCTAGCCCAAGGTTTGAAAGAAAAAATGTTAGACATAAAGATTTGAAAGTAAATTCAAGAATCAAAAAATTTTTGGGTTCTTTAAAATCATCTGAAATTGAAGATTTTTTAGGAAAACCAATTAAAAAATATCCAGTAACATGGATTAAATTTTCTCAGTCAATTGAACATATTTATTATATTATGTTAGGAATATATAGAGATGATTTTGGTATTAAAGATATTAAAAAAACTTTAGATACTTATACTGGATCAGAAATTAGTCAAGTTGGTAATCAATTGGGTCAGAAACAAGGAATATTTCAAGACCGTATTACAAATTTATTAACAGGAATTGGTAGAATGTCTAGAGAGATGTTTCCAATTTTGAGAAATATAAGAGTAATTGAAGAACGATTGGCATTTTATGATAGTTATTTTAAATTAGATGAAAATTGGGAAACAGCTGATTTAAATTTAAAAAATATATGGAATTCATTTGTTTTAGGTGGAGTTCAATCACCTCAAAGTATTTTTGGAATGGCTCAGCAAATACAATTTACAACTCTTCCAACTCTTTTTATGAATAATCATAAACCTCCACATATGTCTGTTAAAAAATTTTTAGAAAGCTTTGGATTTAAAAAAAAAAATCCACAATACTCAGTACTTTTATTAAATGCACTTGCAGAAAAAGTTTCTGCTTATTATAATTGGTTAGATAATTCATATCATGAATTAATGCAAAGAAAAAAATTCTTAATTCAAGATTTAAGACGTCATTATAATGTATTAAAATTAAATATTGATTGGTTATTACCATATTTAAAAGTTGAAAGACGATTAGGTTCTAAAACTCAAAGATTATCAGACCCTGAAATTTTATCATTTATAGATCAAATGCTTATGGAAATGGAAATTGTAGCGAGAATAGATAGACCTGATGATAAAAAAATTCATGATAAAAAAGAATATAAAGGATTTTATTTTGTATCTCATTTTGATTTTAGAACAAGACCTCAGGCAACACAAGGAGGACAAGTTACACATGTTGGTAGAACTGAATTAATTTTTAATTTATATGAATGGACTGATGAACAGTATGAAGCTTATTTATTATTAAATGATGTTAAAAACTTTGAATTAGTTGGAGGTTTTGTAGATCAATTAAATGATATTTTTAATAATTATAAAGAAGAATTAGAATTAGTTTTAGCATCAAAAGGAGAGGATATTGATATTCCTGGTACTGATTATATTAAAGAAGATAAACTTGTAGAACAAGCTGGTTTAAAAAACGATGATGAAGATAAAAAAGATGAAAAAAAAGATTCTATTATAGAGCCATTTATTGGAGTATTTAAGGGTGGATTTGAATTAATTAATGCTATGGCTGGTGGTAATTTAGATAAAGAAACATTAAAAAAAACCATGAGTAAATTATCAGGTAAAACTAAAAAAGAAGAAGAAGAAAAAGAAATTAATGATAATCAACAAAGTGATTTTCAAGATGAAAGTAGAGATAAAGCATATGCTCAATTTAATATAATGACTGAATTATATAAAAAGAAAATTGGATTAATTAGTTGGGCAGAAATTGTTCTTCGTGATTAAATTATAAACATAATAATTATTCCTATTGAAATTGAAATTATATGAATTAATGTATTTTTATAATCACAATGTCTATGTAATTCTGGAACTAAATTACATGTTGCTATATATAAAAACGTACCTGCTGCAAAAGGCATTATAAAATATAAAAAATTATTAAAACTATTATTTAATATGATTGCAATAAATGCTCCAAATATTGACATTAATCCAGATAATAAATTAAATAATATAGCTTTTTTCTTTTCCCAACCGGAATAAATTAAAATAGAAAAATCTGCAATTTCTTGAGGGATTTCATGAAATATTATTGAAATTGTTGTAGCAATACCTAAAGGTATATTAATTAAATATGAACTTGCAATTATCATTCCATCAATTAAATTATGTACACCATCTCCTATTAAATTCATAGTACCTAAGTGATATGCATGTTGATGACCTATTTGTTTTTCTTTTTTTATATTTTTACAGTTATGATGGTGATGAATAAATTTTTCAATTAAAAACATTATAAAAAAGCCTAATATAATACTAATTGCAATATTTGAATTATAACCATATAATTCAATAATTTCTGGAAGAATGTGAATAAAAACATTTCCAAATAATATTCCAACTGATAGACTTAGTAATGCTAATAATATTTTTTTATTATTAAATAATTTTAAAAATGGTAATATAATTATTAATGAAATTAATGAAACAATTATACTACTTAAAAAAATATAATAATATACCATAAATTTGAAAATTTCTAATAGTTTATAAAAATATTTTATATTAATAATCTATATATTGTTTTTTTCTTTTTTATTGAATCAATTTCCCATTTAGTTTGAATATTAAATATTGGTTTGTCAAATAATGTATATTTTTCATATTTACTATTAATTATTTGTTCTTTTATATCATTAAACATAAAATCTACATCTGTTTGAATTATAATTTTAGTTTTTACATTATATTTTTCAAATAATTGATAAATTTGATTTAAAAATTCTTTATTAATAATTCTTCTTTTAATATGTTTAGTTTTTATCCATGGATCAGGAAAATTAATAAAAATATATTCTATTTTTATATTTTTTTTAAGATTGGGTTCAATTATATTAATTAAATTATTTTGTGCATTTCCAGAAAAAAATATGATATTTTTATATTTTTCAAATTCTTGTTCTAAATATTTAATCATTAATGGACGTACTTCAAATCCTATGAAATTATAATTTTTTAATTTTTTATATAATTCAAATATAAATTCAGCTTTTGCACAGCCTATATCTATTATTATTGGATTATTATTTTTAAATCCTTCAAATTGATGTTTATCTAAAAATTTAAATGGATTAACATGTGCTCTAATTCTTTTTATTTTTTTACTTAAATAATCTATACTATTTCCTATAGATTTTAGTGAATAATATTTATCTAAATATTCTAAGTTTTTTTTATTTTCCATTATTCTTCAATTTTTTTTCTTTTATTGTTTAAATCTCCAATTACATTTAATTTAATACCTTTTGTTATTTTTAAAATAGAATTTAATTTAAATGAATAATTTAAATGTGGTCCGTCAATATAGATTCTACCTAAATATGAACTAGATTCAATTTTTGCATCTTCAAAATAAAAGAATTCACTATTTCGATTTGCTCTTGCATATGCAATAAAATAATCTTTATCTATATCAAACTTTTTTCCACCTTCATTATACATAAATGCACTTGAGCCAGAACCAGTACTTAATAATAATCCACTATCTTTATTTTTTAATTTAATTATATTTTTATTATAATTTAATATAGCCTCATATTTTGTTGTTGCTGCTGGATTTTTATGTGCAATTAAAATATCATTAACAACTAATTGTTTTATTTTTTTGTCATTTAAAGATAATTGCATTCGAGTTAATTTAGTTTTAGGCTCTTTTTCTATATTTTCAATAATTTCTTTAAAATTATTTTTATTTGCATGACAAAAAAAACCAGTACTACTTTGTGCATCACTATTTATTCCTAATATTGGACTATTTAACACATAATGGCTAACTTCTAAAAAAGTTCCATCACCACCTACTGAAATTATTAAATCTGCATTTAAAATTTTATTTAATTCAGCTCTATAGAATATTTGATGTTTTATTTTTTTTAATTTTAGGAAATTGATAACAGCGTTTAATGTATCTTTTTGTCTTTTATGAGCTAATTTAACATGTTGCTCATACCTACTATTATATCTTTTTAATTCATATGAACTTTTTTTATATACTAAAATAACATTATTAATTTTTTTCATGGTATTTTCAAATTTTAATTATTTTTTTAATTTTTAAATATTATCTTCTTTTATAAGATTAAATATATAAATAATCAATTTTTAGTTTTTTTATGAATAGTATTAATGGGAATGAATTAGTTAGAAAACTCTTTAAAGATAAGTCATATAGGCCAACAGCCGTATGTATAATCAAAAATGATAAAAATGAATTTCTTCTAGTAAGATCATCTAGAAATAATAATCATTGGTATTTTCCACAAGGTGGAATTCATTTTGATGAAACTATTCAAGATGCGTTTTTTCGTGAATTATATGAAGAATTATCTATAATGAATTTAGAGCTTAGTACACCTGAAATTAATTTACATTATGGTGAGCTTACAATTAGAAATTATGATTTAGGTGAATTTAATCATGGTAAGGCATATTTTTTTGTATTTTCAAATTATTATGGTCCTGGAAGATTTTATTTAAAAAAAGATGAAGTAAATAAATATAAATGGGCTGATAGCAAATTAACCAAAAAATTATTTTCACAAAGTATGAAAGCTAAGGCGGATTTAAATATTGAAGCTATGAATAAAGCTTTAAAAAAATGAAGTTAAAAAAATTAAATTGTTTTATATTTCTACTATTAATTATTTTAATTTTCATTATTATTTTTAATAATATAAATAATAGTTCATATTGTGATGGTGGAGTCATCTCATTTACATTTGATGATGGTACAATTGATCAATATATTAATGCTTATCCTATTTTTTCAAAATATAATATAACAGGAACAAATTATATTATAGCTGGATTAGTTGGCAATAAATTTGAAAATAAAACTTTAATGAATTGGTCTCATATTAAAGAATTACAAAATTCTAATTGGGAACTTGCAAGTCACACTTTAACACATAATGATATGACTAAAATGAATGATTCTCAAATTGAATTTGAATTTAGTGAATCAAAGAGAATATTAAATAATAATGGGTTTAATATTATTTCAGTTTCAATTCCTTATGGACATTATAATGATCAAATTAAATTAATAGCAAAAAAATATTATAATTCTATTAGGCCAAGTACATGGGGTTATAATGATATAAATAATTTTGATAAATATAATATTTCGTCAATTTGGATTACAAATAGAACACAAATGTCATTTTTAAAAAAAATTGTTGACAATACATTAATTAATAATACTTGGACTGTATTTATGTTACACTTAGTTACTACAAACAATAGTTACGAGTATTCAATTCATCCTAATATTTTAGAAAATCTTATTAATTATATTAAAGCAAAGCAAATAGAAATTAAAACAGTTTCAGAAATAATTATGTGTGATAGATGATAAAAAGATTAGATTATGTTGATATTTTTCGTGGTATAGCTTTACTTATTATGGTAACGATTCAAATTTTTGATTTTTTATCTGTTTCAAGTATTTATACAACACCTCCATACTATGTAGAAATGATTCATTCTGTTACATGGTTTCCACCAAGTTTATTATTTACATTTGTTAGTGGTATGAGTGTATTTTTATTATTAAGAAAACGAATGTCTGGAAGTCAACCACGTTCTAAATTAAAAGTATTAAAAGAAATTTTTAAACGATATGGAAAATATATTTTAATTAGTTTACCATTTACAATTATTATGTGGAATATATTTATTTATTTAAGATGGGAAGAAGCAATTCAAGGAATTGGATTAACTGCTATTTTTACTGCAGGATTTATTTTAATGTTTTATAAAATCTTAAAAAAAATGAGATTAAGTTCATATTTATTTTTATTTAGTATAATAATTTTATTTGCATTTTTACAATCTCAAATGTATTATATTGTTGATAGTACAATAGTTGGTGAAATTGGTCCAAGACAACCAGATTTATCTTCTCCATTTTCGGTAATATGGAGTGTAATTTTAAATTCCTTATTTAGAGGTTGGTTTTCAATATTTAATTTATTTCCAATTATGCTTGGTGGTGTTATTTTAATTAATTTAATTATGCAAGGTATTGATTCTAAAAAATTAGTTTTTTATAGTGCATTATATTTTATTTTAACTTTTGTAATACATTTTTTAGGTTTACCAATTAATTATTATGGTAGATCATTTATGTTAACACATTATGCTGTAAGTCAATCGGCATTAATTTGTTCAATAGCCCTTTGGTTTTATAATAATTTTACAGATAGAATTACTTCTTCAATTTTAAATTTTTTAAAACAAATTGGTTATGCTGCATTTTTTTTATATGTAAGTCATTATTTATTAATTTTAAAAGTTTTAGAAATTAGTGGATATAAAGATTTACTTCCAGATTTACATGCATGGATATTAACTATTCCTTTAGTTGGAATTATGTATATTTTATCAAAATGGTATTTGAAGATAAGATCTAAATTACCAAAAGTTTTACAATTATAATTTATAATAGGTTTAATATGTGTTTTTAAAAGACTATGTTTATGCTGCAAAATGTATATAAAGTAAATTCTAAGATAATTTATTGTGGGAATATTAAGTGATAACAGTCTAGCAAATAAAAGAGGTTGGGTCAGTATATTTAAAAAATATGGAGCTGAATTAAATACTTGTTTTTCTAAAAGTGAATTATTAGATATTTTAGATTGTGCTGATATAAATAATTTTGATTTAGATCCATTTTTTACAAATGATGTAGATGAAATTGAATTAGCTATGATTGTTGAAAATTTAAAATCAAATATTCCTGAAATTGTGGGAGCTGCTCAAGTTATTATTGAAGATCATAAAATTAAAAAAAAAGAAATTAAAAAATCTGATTTGAAAGTTAAATTATCAAAAAAGGAAGGTAATTCTGATTTTAATTTTTCATCATTTCGATCATATGATTCAAAAGCAAATGAACCTGTATATGGTTTATCGAATTTAATAATGGGAAGTAATTTATTAAATTTTAATATAGAGAAAAAACCTTTAACTCAAATTGCTGAACCTTTCAAATTATTTAATCAAAGTAAAATATCTATAAAAATTGAACCTGTTTTAGAATCTAAACATTATATTAAACCAGTTGAACCTAAATTAGAAGCATTAGTTAGTTCTTCTGATGTTTCAAAAACAGTGTCTATTATTTCAACTCCAATTACAGTTGAATCTTCTGATGTTCTTGAGCCTCAATCTATTATTCCAACTCCAATTAAAGTTGAATCTTCTTCTGATATTCTTGAACCTCCATCTATTGTAGAAATTCCAAAACCATTAGATTCATCAGATGAAATTTATGATTGTGATAATTTCAAAAAAGAAGTTGATTTATCAAAAATAAGTTTTACATTAAATGAAGTTGGTGATATATTAAAACATTCTGGATCTTTTTTTTTAGCAAAAAGTCTTTTAAAAAAAGTGTTTAAAAAAAAAGGAGTTCCTCATTTTAAAGAAGATGGAGTAATTAAATATCATTTGGATGTGATTGTTAGATTCTTTAAACAACATGAAGGTAAAATTTTAAATGAAGTTAAAAGAAAATTAAATATAGGTGAAAGTGAACCAGATACAAATGTAGATAAGAATATTGATGCAGATAAGAATTTAGAACAAAAATTAGGTGAATCAAAAAAATTAAATCTTAGACAAACAAAAAAAACTCATTCAACAGATTTAGATCCAACAAAAAATTATAATATAACTAATATCGATAAAGTAAATTCTTTAGATGAACTCTTAAGTTCTAAAGTAATTGCAAGAGATTTATATTTACTTGTTTCTTTTGATGATAATTTTGATATGGATTTTATACGTTTTTCAAATAATTTATCTAAAAAATTAAAATTTACTGATGGGTATTACTTGGGTGAAAGTATATTCTCAAAAAAACTTTATAGAGATAAAAAAGGAAAATTAGAACAATTATTTAGTGATTATAAACAATTTGTTGAAAAAGAAAAAGATATTTTAAATTTATATTTAAATCAAGGAGTGAGTTTAAATTTATTAAAAGAATTAAAATTTTTAGATTCAGATGCAGATTTTTTGAAACTTCCACGTATTAAATTTGCAGAAAAAGATCGTTATAAAGGGGATCCGAATGCATCAAGTTTAGTTTCAATTTTAATATCTAGGTATCCTAAACAAAGAAATGAAATTTTAACATATGTTAGAAATGTAATTAAAGAAAGAAATTTATATGAAAGTAAAAAAAAAAGTCTTAACAAGGATACAATTCCTGATGAAAATGATGAAATGCAAATGTTTACGCTTCCAAATATATATGCAATACATGAAAGATCTCTTGTTGAAAATAGTATTCCTTTTGATACATTAAATGCACGTATTAAAGCTTGTCATGGGGACGGTGAAAATGGTTTATATAGTGAAGATGTTTTAAAAGAATTTTGTGGTGAAAGTTATAGTTATGCGATTGATGAAGAAGAAATATTTCAAAAACAATTTGAGAGTGTTTTAAAAAATAAAGTTTCATTATCTGAAGTATATGAATTTGTTTGTTCAACGAAAGCGTATAAATTACCGAAAGATGTTTTACAAATTTGGTTGGGTGGAAGTGTTAATGGATCCGGAGATGATTCAATGTATTCTTTAAGTCTTGTAGCTCAAGTATTTCCTGAAATGAGAGATGCAATTATGGATGGTACTTTTAAATTAAATTTGGAGCAAGATTTAAATAGTGGCTTAGATTCTAAAAGTATAGTTGAAAGTCCTTTAGATGATGTATATTTGTCTGCTGGTGGATTGATTGAAAAGGGTTTTGATGAAGATAAAACTTGGGATGTTTTAGATAATCATGAAAAGGATATACCTGTTCAAGATGGCGAAGATGTTTTATATAATTTAAATAAATTTAAACAATTTTATGACGGTATTTAAATGAATAATCCAAATAGGGTAGAAAAAGAAAACTATTTACAAATAAGTGATATTTCACCTAGAGAAATATATTCTCTTTCTGATTTAGATATGAGTGATGAATATAATAGTGTTCTTAGTAAAATTTTACCAAATGAAGTCTCTGGTTCTTTAATATTAGGAGTTTTAAGTTATTATTTAGATGTTGAATTATTACCAGAACAAAGATTTGTAGCACAAGGTCATTTTCATAGTTCAACAGATTATAAGCGTAGAGATATAAGACATTTAATGAAAAAAGTTGGTGATACTTTTGGTTATTTTGTTAAAGAACTTGTTGAATTAGTTGGTGAAGCTGGTGAAGCTGATTTTGAATATAAAAAACCAGAATTGCATGTTATTCAAGGGGATTTATCTAAACCAAAACCAAAGAAAACAAGTGTTCCATTGGAAACTATTTTAGAAAGTAAACCATCTACTACAATTAAAAAAGATTCAAATACAAAATATGTTAAGGTTCCTAAACCAGTTAATAAAAAAAAAACTACGAGGACAAAAAAAACTGAGTATATTAATAAAAAATTAGAACAAACTCCTATTTATGATTCAAATGATTCTGATTTGTATGATGATATTCCTGAATTAGATGAAAGTAAAAATGCAACTGAATTTGTTGAAGTTTCTGCGGATTATTTTGATTTAGACTCACCGAATTCATTACGACAAATTAAACCAGTTTATGGAATTGGAGAAGGTACTGAAATTGATTCTGAAACAATTGTGAAACAAATAACTGCTAATGATGTAAAGAATGCATACACTAAGGGAATGGACGCATCAGTTGATAAATCTTCTAATTCATATTTAAGTGATATTAAAAATGAGGATACTGTAAAAAATTATCTTCTCGAAATTGGAAAAATTCCACTTTTAAGTGTAGAAGAAGAAATAGCATTAGCAAAACTTATTGAAAAAGGTGATAAGGTTGCAAAATCTAAAATGATTGAGAGTAATTTAAGACTTGTAGTATCTACTGCTAAAAAATATACTAAAAGAGGTTTACATTTTTTAGATTTAATTCAAGAAGGAAATGGTGGACTTATACGTGCGGTTGATAAATTTAAATATAAAAAAGGTTTTAAATTTAGTACTTATGCTATATGGTGGGTTCGTCAAGCAATAACTCGTGCAATTGCAGATCAAGCTAGAACGATTAGAATTCCAGTACATATGGTTGAAACTATTAATATGGTTCGTAAAGTTCAAAGAATGTTAACTCAAAAAAATAATTGCAATCCAAAACCTAATGAAATTGCTGAAGAATTAGGATTAACTGTAGATAAAGTAAATGAAATTATAACTTATTCATTAGATATAGCTTCACTTAATCAAAAAGTTCAAATGGGGGATAGTGAAGCAACATTAGAATCATTTATTCCCGATGATAATAAACCTGTTGATAATGATGTTAATAAGTTATTTTTAAAAGAAAAAGTTGGTGAAGTTTTAAAAACTTTAACTGAAAGAGAACAAAAAGTTATTATTCATCGTTATGGAATTGAAGATGGGTGGGAAAAAACATTAGAAGAAGTAGGAAAAATGTTTGGTGTAACTCGTGAACGTATTCGTCAAATTCAATGTAAAGCAGAACGAAAATTAAGACATCCAAGTCGTAGTGCTAAATTAAAACATTTTTATTTAGATAGTGAATGAAAATAAAATTATCTTAATTATAATTTCAGATTAAGTTTTTTAATATATATTTTTCTTTTAATTAATTCTTATAAGTGTGATATTATTTTTCTGATTATGACTGAGCCTTTGTTAAATGGAAAATCAAAAATTGATTTTAGTATTAATGGTGATTTTATTGATATATTACCAACTTTTGATGAACGTTTATTACCGAGAATAATTCAATTTAATCCTAGATTACCAACTATTAATGAGGGTTCTTTTTTAGCATATTCTAATAGTGTTGAATCATCTAATTCACCTAAAAGAGCAAAAACACAATTAATATTAGAATTTTTTTTGGATGATTTTTTTAATAGACTTGTAAAAAGTGAAAATTTTGATTCAATTGAATATATTCAAGCACCTTATCAAACAAATGGTTGTAATATAGAATTTTGTGATACTGGTAGTTATATTAAAGGTTCATGTAATGGTTCTGATCAACCAATTAATTTAACTCGTTTAATTACTATTGAAAAAGATGGGCATAAACAAGTAATTATTGCAAATCCAACTGTGTCAAAAAAACTTAAAAGAGATTTAAGTTTAGAAAGAGAATTAGCAAGTGCAATAATTGGGGATAAAAATTATGATTTATTTCATTTATACGCAATAACAAGTGATAGTTTCGATGAACTATTAATGCCAGGACGAAAAAGAAATAATTTTAAAAAAGAATTTTGTTCTGTAGTGGAATATTTAAAAGAACCTACAAATTTATTATTAGTTTATAATTTTGAATATGGGAGCCTAATGGCTAAGTCTCAATGGTTTAAAAAAACTTCCAAACAATAATTGTAATTATAATTAAAATTATTAAAATTGGATCAAATAGGCTGATTAAAATATTCCAACCAATTTTTATTAAAATATAAAATATTGTAATTAATAATAGAATTGCTTTAAATCCATTCATTTTATACAATTTGAATTTAAATTTATTATGATGGGTTTTTGAATTATTATTATAAGTTGAATTATTTATATCATTTACAATTTCTGGTTCAATCATAATTATATTAATAAGTATTCATTAATTAATATTTGTATAAATTTACATATATTTATTAATCAAAATTAATCATTTAATTTGTGATAATATGGATTTTAATGTAAATATAATATCTATAATTGTAGCAACAATTGTATCTATGTTTATTGGTATGGTATGGTATGGGCCATTATTTGGTAAAGTATGGATGAAATTAGTTGGTATGTCTAAAAAAGAAATAGAAAAAGCTAAAAAAAGTGGTATGGCGGGTACATTTATTATGGCAGGTGTATCAACTTTATTGTTTGTATATGTTTTTTCAATATTATTGAAAAATTTAGCAATAACTGATTTATTAAGTGGATTATTGTGGGCAATTTTATTATGGTTGGGTTTTGTTTGTACAACATTATTGCAACCAATATTATGGGAAAATAAAAGTCCAAAATTATTTTTTTTAAATTCATTTCATAAATTAGTAGAAATAATTTTTATTACATTAATATTAGTTTCTTTTTAATTTTTTTTAATTTTTTATATTTTTAGGGTAAACTTTTTAAGCTAATATTTCTTTTTTTAATCTAAGAGGTGTACTATAGATAATAACAAGTCTAAAAAAGATTTAGGTATTAAACGATTTAATGGATTAATTTTTCCATATTTAGACAATATGTACAAATTAATAGTACGGCCAATTCTAGAAAAATGGAATTTAAGTGTTACTGATGAATTTTGGTTTTTTTTATCATTAGGTATATTATCATTAGTTTATACATTTAAAGATCCTGGTATATTTGGACCATTAATATTTTTTGTAGGTGCAATTGTTACTCTAGTATTAAATAATAGTATATTTTTTAGAAGGAAATTTTTTACAAGTAGTCAGGTTATAATAAATTCATTTTTATCAAAATTATCTCAAAAAGAGTTACATGATGTATTAGATTTTATTAAGGGTCATGAATTAGATTCAAAACAAATTAGGCTATTATTAAATTCAAATTTTAAGGATAATTATACTCTATATGAATACATATATCGATATCAAAATTTTCAATCTGATTTAATTTTATTTATTGCAAATAGGGATTTGTATAAAATCATGGGTATTGATTTATTTTTAAAATATATTTTCAAAGTATCTGATTTTGTTTCTTTAAAAGATTATAAAAAATTAAAAGCAATTTTTAAGAATGAGTTAAAGGTATTAAAGGCAATTAATATAATGTATCCAATGTATTTAAAGGATAATGATCGTTTTAAATTATATGCAAGTATAAATATTGGAATTAGAAATACATTAAATTTTGGTTCATTTAATATTATAGCATTTCTTTTTTCATTATTTCTTATTGCAAAATTAGTAATTTTTGACTATAATACATATTTAGATCCATTAGGTTATATTGGGATTTATTATGTTTTAGAAATAATTTCTAAATTCGCTATATTTTTTATATTAGTTACAATATTATCTTATTTAATTATATATCTTGTTAATTTTTTAGTGAATTTATATACAAAAATTTTATTTATTTATTCTCCACTAGATTCAAAAATTATTAAATAAATGTGTGTGAATTAGCTATTATTAAATTTTATCAACTTCCTTAGTATAATCACTAACTCTCATTAAGATTTCATTTAATAAATATGGTTTAATTTTACCATGAAAAATTTGTTCAATTGGCATATTTTCAGTTATTCTATATTCGTTTTTTATTTTTTCTATAATAAAGATATCACGTAAACGTTTAATTTGACGTCTTATATTACTTTCAGCTATACCTTGCATTTCTAATTTGTGTTTTTTTCTATTAATAATAACTTTATTTGTTATTTCTTTACTAGTTAAATTTTTTTTTCTTTTTTTTATTTGTAACATTACATACAAAATATCAACTATTACATCTCTACTCTCACCAGGAGATAACATTCCAATTGATAATATAAATCTTTTAATTAAATCTCTTGGTTTTAGTTTTAAGGGTTGTTCATATTTTCGAATAGTAAATGTAGATAAAGGATTTTCTTTTATTAATAATTGATTTTTAATTTTATTAATTTCATTTTCTTTTTTTATTATTATATTATCAATTGTTTTTTCATTTGCATAAAATAATTCATTTTCATCTTTTTTTTTATCATAAAATAAATTTTTTATTTTTTTTTCAATCATTTTTTACCCCTTATTTTTTTAAGTATACTTTTATACTAATTTTTCCCTTTTACAATATGTTAAATATTGAGTAAATCTTAAAAGGAATAATCAACACCTATATTGATTTATTTATTATAATTATATATTGTTTTTTTATATTATAAATAAAATGACGAGCTGACCAGTGGTCCAGTCTAAATATTATTTTTTGTAAACTTCAATAAAAAATAATATTGAATATGGAATTTTCATTAATTGTTTTTATATATATTTTAGAAACAATAAAAAACTTTAAAAACAAATTAACAAGTTTATAATATGAAAGATAGTAAATATGAAAAATTTAAATATATCCGAATTTAATTCACAAAGTATAATGTCTTTAGTTTCAGAAACTTTTGTTAATTTAGAAACTTATTTTAGAATAATTAATGATGGTGAATGTTTGGCACCTGAAGAATTTTATGAAACAAAAGATTTTTTATTTGGTGAATCTTCTAATTTAATTCCTCATTTTTTTATTGAAAATATTGAAGATTTAGATTTGGTCAAGAAAAAAAAAATCGATAATATAATTTTTTCATTTGATTTTTTAACTGCACATTTATTTTTAAAAAAATTAAAATCTAGTTCAGAAAAAAATTCTGGTGTGAAAAATTCAATTTTAAACTATAAAAAAATATTAGATTTATATAATCCTAATGTAAAATTAAGATTAAATATTTCTGATGTTTGCTTGTATTATGAAATGAAATCTGAAATTGAATTAAATTTAGATAAGAAATTTGTATTACCATATGTAGTTTCACAGAATATGGATAGAGGTTTATTGAAAGAAAGATTACCTAATTTAAAAGATGATAATAGTAATTTATTATATATAGGTTCAGAAGTTTTATATGCAAATAAAATGGGTTTTTTATCTGCATTTGTAGAAAAACCATTTGGTGTTGATATAAATAATTTATCATCTCATTTGGGTGGTATTACTTTAAATTTAAATGGTCTTGGTGAAGATGCAAAAAGTTATTTTTTAATTAATGATAGAAAACAATATTTGACATGTGTTAAAAAATTAATATTAAATGGTTTTTTGCCTCCTAAAAATGAATATTATGGAAATTTAGAAAATAGTGTTTTAGATAGTATTAGATTTGAACATATGAAACTTAGAATGAATATGAGAGCACATAATTCTTAATTTTGTTGATCATATAAATCTGTAATAAAACTTAATGGTGAAATATCATATGGATCTCTATCACTTTTTAGTCTAGATAATCTTGGAAATCTAAGTGCATAACCTGAATTATAATTTTCACTTTTTTGTATTTCTTCATAATTAACTTCTATTACAATAGTTGGAATTATTTCTATTTCTTTTCCATTTTCTTTTTTAATATGTGGCTTTAATAATTCAGTCATTTGTTCAAAACTAATATCAGTATCATTTTCCTCTTCACTTGTAATTTCTTTAAACCCTGTTCCTACTTTACCCATTTCTAATAATTCATCACTTTCATCATCTTTACAACTAAGTGTAAATGATGTCATCCAATTTGCTCTTTTTCCTTCTCCCCAAGTTGCTCCTGTAATAACGAAATCCAATGGTTCCATTGTTGGTTTTATTTTCATTCCGAATCCCACTCTATTACCTGGCTTATAAATTCCATTTAATTTTTTTGCCATTATTCCCTCATTACCTAAATCTAATGCTTTCTTATAGAACTGTTCTACTTCATTAATATTTTCACTAATTAACATTTTTGATTTTTGTATTTTATTTGAATCAATTATATTTTCTTCTAATATTTTTCTTCTGTTTTCAAATGATATATTTAGTAAACTATTTTGATCAATTAACATTATATCAAAAACAAATAATCTAACTGGAACTTCTTTTATTATTTGATCAATATTATGTTTTCTTTTTATTCTTTTACTAATTTTTTGAAACGGTAATATTTTTTCGGGATTATTAATATCAATTCCAACTATTTCACAATCACATATAATTTCATTTGCTTTAATATGTTCTTTTGCATCTTTTATTACATCTGGAAATGCATTTGTAACATCTTCGAATTGTCTAGTGTATAATTTAATTTCATTTTGTTTTTTATGTAATTGTACTCTAAAACCATCATATTTAAATTCAAAAGCTGCAGGTTTTCCAACATTTTCAAAAGCATGTTCTATATTTTTGGCTTTTAAAAATAACATTGCTTTAATTGGGTTCATTACTTTAGAATTTAATTTTGTAATTTTAAAAAACCCTTTTTCTTTTATTGTATTTATGATTATACTATATTGATTTGTTAATTGATATGCATTTTCAATTTTATTGCTATAAAAATTATAAATTTCTCTAAGTAATTTTTCATCTTTACTATAAAATAAATTTTGATTATCTGCATTAATATAATTTTTTTCAAATTGATCAAAATTATCAATATCAATTATGTTTAATCCGCTCTCTACTAATTTTTCTTTAATTTTATCTTTATTTTTTTTATTTTCTTTTACAAAATCTTTATTTAAATTATAATTTATTAAATATATTTTTGGTAAAAATGCCCATATAATAGAATCTTTAATTGTTCCTGGTCCAACTCCCATTTGCATATTTTCTAATAAAATTCGAGTTAAATATTTTGCTTCAATACTGTTTATATTACTATATATATTTGCAATCATTGCTTGTTTTCTTTTTGTTGAATTTTCTCCAACAGTCTCAGTTAATTTTACAATTGTATCAAATATTTCTTTCAAATTATGTTTTTTACTAAATAGTGTTTGTTGATTTTTAGATTTTAATAAATTCATTGCAACTAATCCTAAATCTCCAGTTTTTTTCCATTCATTTTCTATATCTAAAACTGATTTAGAACACATTGTTTTAATTATATTTATTATTTGCCTAGAACTAATTCCTAATTTTCTATTATCCCAAATAGGAAGTACTTTTCCTTGTAATAATATAACAATTCTCTCAATTAAATCATTAGGTGTAGCTAATAATATTTGACTTATAATTTCTATTTTTTCAAGTCTTTTAGACGTATTTGATAACTTTTCAAAATAGTTACATAATGTTTCAAAATCCATATTTTTTGATATTAAAAAGAATATATAAATTTAGTGTTATATTAAAATTATTAATATTTTTGTATACTCAAAAACAACTCTTTTTAGTAAGTTTTATAATGTAAAAAATAAGATTATAATATATATACGAGGTGAATTAGCTGAAAGTCCATTTAAAGTTTATAATTTTGGTATTCTTATTTGTTTTATTTGTAAATTCTGTTACTGCTAGTTGCTATAATGCTTCAGCTGATCCAATTCCGTTATGTTCTTGTGAGGATTTAAATTTGACGCGAGTGGATGACACTGCAGATTATCAATTACAAAATAATATTGATTGTTCGAATACATCAGTAATAAGCCATTCATTAAATTATGGTGGTGCTGGTTGGTTAGCAGTTGGAAGTAATGCTGATAGATTTCCAGGAACTTTAGATGGGGATGGTTATAATATTTCTAATTTATGGATTAATAGATCAAGTACAGATTATCAAGGACTTTTTGGGGTATTAACAACTGGTTCCGAGGTGAAAAATTTAGGTTTAGTTAATTTTACTATTAATGGTAGTATAAGAACTGGAGGTCTTGCTGGTGCAAATTGGGGGGGAACTATTAATAATTCATTTTCGACCGGATATATTGAGGGGAATTATTTTATTGGTGGTTTAGTTGGTCATAATACTGGAACAATTAATCATTCTTATTCTTCAGTTGATGCATATGGTTATAGAGGAAATCCTGCTTATATTGGAAGTTTAATTGGTTATACTGACGGAGGAAAGGTTGAATATAGTTATGCTACTGGTAATGTTGTAAGTACTAATTCTCGAGTTGGGGGTTTAGCTGGTGAAATTTATCAAGGTTATATTAAAAATTCCTATGCGATTGGTAATGTAACTGGATCTTCAACTACAGGTGGTTTAGTTGGTATTAGTACTTCTGCAACTATATCTACTTCATATGCATTAGGTAATGTGACTTCATCTGGCAGTTCAATAGGAGGTTTAGTAGGTTTTATGCAATCTAGTGCAATTGTAAATAATTCTTTTGCAAGGGGGAATGTTTCAGCTACAAGTTCAACTGGTGGTTTAGTGGGCTACAAACAAATAAGTTCAGTTATTGAAAATTCTTATTCAACTGGAACTACTGGTGATGATGGTTTTATGGGTCAAGATTCTGGTGGTAGTTGTGATAATAATTTTTGGGATAATCAAACTTCAGGAGTAACTACTGATTCTAATAATTGTGCAACAGGTAAAATTACTAGTGATATGAAAAATATTGAGACATTTACAGATCTATTAACTGTGGGTTTAACAACAGCATGGGATTTTTTAAATAATCCTAATAATGATTCTGCTAATTTAGATTTTTGGCATATTGATCCATCAATTAATGATGGTTATCCTTTTCTATTGGGTTTTGGATTTGCAAATTTGTTAGGAGATATTTATAGTCCGACTATTACAATTAATATTCCTAATGATAATAGTTTTTCAACTGATACTAATTTAGATATTAATTTTACTGTTACTGATGCAGTTGGAGTAGATAGTTGTTGGTATAGTAATGATACTATGTCTGTTAATAATAGTTTAGCGAGTTGTGCAAATATAACTTTAGTTACTTGGAGTGAAGGTCAACATAATGTTACGATTTGGGCAAATGATACTTCTAATAATATTGGAAGTGATACTGTTAGTTTTTCAATTGATAATGTTGTTCCTTTAGTGGGTTTTAATAATCCTAGTGATGATGATATTGTTTCAAATTCATTAATAATTAATGTAACTGTTAATGACAGTATTTCTGGTGTTGACACAGTTTATTTTAATATTACTAATTCAAGTGATCAAATTGCTTGGCTTCAATCAACTAATATTAGTGAGGAATGGAATTATACTTATGATTTAACTAGCTTGCCTAGTGGTTATTATAATATCACAGTTTATGCAAATGATACTGTTGGAAATTTAAATAATTCAATTTCAATTAATTTTATTGTAGATAATACTACTCCTTTAGTTGGTTTTAATAATCCTAGTGAGGGTGAAAGTGTTTCGGATTCATTAATAATTAATATAACTGCTAATGATACATATTCTGATATTGATACAGTTTATTTTAATATAACAAATTCAAGTGGTCAAATTTCTTGGCTGCAAGCAACAAATATTAGTAATGAGTGGAATTATACTTATGATTTAACTAATTTATCTAATGGTTATTATAATATAACTGCTTATGCAAATGATACTCTTGGGAATTTAAATGATTCAATTTTAATTAATTTTTATGTAAATAATACTGATGGAGATGGTGATGGGGTAATAGATGCTTTAGATACTCTTCTTTATAATGAGAGTAATGTTGTAACTTCTGGTATTACTACATTAAATATTACTGTTGGTGGGAATTCTACTGTGGGTTCATTTTTAAATGTTCAGAAACTATTATTTTACGATGAGTCTGATTTAATTATTAATTTTAGTCATAATTTTTCATCTAGTAATTTTGATTTAAATCAAACTATAATTAGCAAAACATCAAATTCAATTTTAGTAAATCTTTCTGGACAATTACAAAATAGTTATAATAAAACTTTATATCTTGATGATAATAGTTTTGTTGGTTTATGTGTTAAAAATGAAGAAATTAGTTCAATTGATCAAATAAGTTCTAATTGTGATGGTAGTAATGAAATTGATTTTGATACTTGTATTGGTAATAGTACTGGTGTTACTATTTCTGGTGTTACTTGTACTGATCAAGGTTCAATTATAAAAGTAGAAAATTTAAGATACTCAGCAGTATTAGGTATTCAAGCAAGTCCTAGTGTTTCTTCTAGTGGTGGCGGCGGTTCTCGAGCGGGAAGTATAGTTAAAAACATGGCTGTTTATATCAAAAGTGTATGTGTTGATGAGCCTATTAATTTAATTGTCGAAGGCATTAATAGTAATAATTTATATTCAGCTAAATATTTTGTTTATGATGGAAATGATATTTATAATGATAATTTAATTTTAAAAAAAGTAATGTATAGAAATAAATCTATTTCCGATTTTTCATTAATAGAGAATTTTAATTTAGACAATGTTGGAACTTATACTATATTAGTTAGAAGTTATGGATTTTATGATGTTAAACATACTTTTAATATAAGTGAATGTATTAAAATTAATGTGAATAATGAAATTAAATTTAATGAAGAGGAATTAATAATTGAATCAAATGAAAATAAGGAAGATATTTTAAATATTAGTTTAGAAAATAAAATAAAAAATGAATCTCAATTAGAAATAAACAAATCTAATGATTTTAATTTTGGTTGGAAATTATTTATTTTGGTTTTAGTGATTTTAATAATAATACGTTTTAAAATTAATTCTGATAAAATTAATATTAATAAAAGAATTAACAGAGGTTATAAAAAGAAATTTAAAAAATGAAAGATTATGATTATACTTCAAGTGCAAAACATTATGATATTTTAGAAGCTGAGCCAAGTATAGATGTTTTTAATAAATTATTAAATAAACTATTAAAAAAAAATAAAGTTAAATCAGTTTTTGATATAACTTGTGGAACTGGAGCACAAGCGATTTTTTTAGATAAAAATGGATATGATGTAACTGCATCAGATTATAGTAGTGGAATGATAAAAATTGCTAAACAAAAATATTCTAAATTAAAATTTTCTCAAGGGGATATGCGTAAAGTAAGAAAAGGTAAATTTGATTCAGTAATTTCAATTTTTAATGCTATTGGACATTTATCTAAATCTGATTTTGAAATTGCAATTAAAAATATTGCAAATAATTTAAAATCAAATGGACTATATATTTTTGATATATTAAATTATGATTTTATGAAAAATAATTTTATCACACATGAATTTATTGATACATGTCGTGATGTTGATGGAGTAAAATATGTTAGATTTAATAATAATAAATTAAATAGAACAAAACAAATTATGTCAATGAATCAAAAAATATATATTCAAAATGGATTTAATAAACTAAATATATCTAAGAAAGCTTGGGATATGCAAATTTATTCCTCTAATCAATTAAAAAAAATACTTGACAAAAATGGATTTGAAGTATTGGAATTTTTAAGTATGGATGGAAAAAAGTTTGATAAAGATAAAAGTTTATTTATTTTAACAATTGCCAGAAAAAAGAATTAAAATTCCATTTTAGTTATTTTAAACATCATTTTTAGTTTTCCTTTTAAAAAGGACTATTTTATCACTATTATTCCTTTTGAAAAGGAATGTTTATATATTATAACTGCTTTTGATTATTATGAAAGAAATAATTAAGCAAAAAATTTTAGATTTTAAATTAAAAGAAAGTAAACAAAGGGATATAAAAATTAATTTAAAAACAAATTCAATAATAACTTTAATTGGCCCAAGAAGATCTGGTAAAACTTTTTTATTTTTTAATATGATATCTAAATTAAATAAATATGTTTATATTAATTTTGAAGATGATAGATTAAACATTAAAGAACCAGATGAAGTTTTGGATGCAATAATGGAAATATATTATGATCAGGATTTAAAAAAGTTTCATTTTTTTTTTGATGAGATTCATATGTTAAACAATTGGGAAAAATTTATACGCCGAATTAACGATGAAGTGACAAATAATATATATTTGACTGGATCTTCTGCCAAACTTTTAAGTACAGAAATTTCTACTTCACTTCGTGGAAGATCTATTAGTTATCAAGTTTTACCATTATCATTTAAGGAATATATTAATTTTAAAAATATTGATTATTCAAAAATAACTTCTCAAAAAAAGTCAGAAATATTATCTGAATTTAATAAATATTTAATGAACGGGGGTTATCCGGAATTAATTAATTATGATAAATATACTAGGGAAAAACAGTTAAAATCATATTTGGATGTTATGATTTTTAGAGATTTGATTGAACGTTTTAATATAAAAAATATAACTGCAACTAAATATTTCATTAATAAAAATATTAATTCCGTTTCAACATTTTCTTCTGTTGCAAAAACTTTTAATCAATTACAAAGTTTAGGGGTAAAGGTTTCTAAAGATTTTTTATATGAATTAGCTGATCATGTTCAAGATATTTTTTTATTTTTTTACCTTGAAAAATATGATAAATCCATTTCAAAACGAAAAATTGCTGATAAAAAAATATATTGTATTGATAATGGATTCATTAATTTAATTTCAGCAAAAGAAGATTATGGTAGATTATTAGAAAATATTGTTTTTATAGAACTAAAACGTTTAGAAAAAGAAGTTTTTTATCATAAAGATAAATATGAATGTGATTTTATAATACTCGAAAAAGGAAAGATTATTCAAGCAATACAAGTAACAAAATCAATATCTGAGGATAATTGGGAGCGGGAAATTAATGGATTACTAGAGTCCATGAATAAATTTAATTTAAAAGAAGGGTTTATTTTGACATCTGATTTTGAAGATAAGAAAAAAATTAATGGTAAAAAAATAATAATAATTCCAGTTTGGAAATGGTTATTAAATATTTAATTTTTACATTCTTTCAAGTTTTTGAATTCGGTCATCAATTGGTGGATGAGTTGAAAACATTCCTGAAAAAAATGAACCTGCTTTTTTTCTAAATGGAGTGGAAATAAATAAATGTGCACTTGCTTTATTTGCTTTATCAACTAATGGATCTGGATCTCCTTTTATTTTTTTTAATGCATCTGCTAATCCTTGTGGATATTTTGTTAATCTTGCACCAGTGGCATCAGCTAAATATTCTCTTTGACGACTTACTGCAAGTCTAATTAAATGTCCAATAAATGGGGCTAATATTGCTAAAACAATTCCTATTACAATAAAAACTATTGTCATTTGATTATTTTCACGTCTATCTCCACCCATTGAACTGTATAAAAATGTTCTTAATAAAAAGTCTGATAATAAAGTAATTATACCAATTAAGATTGTAACAAGCATCATATAACGAATATCATAATTTTTTATATGAGCCATTTCGTGTGCAATTACTCCTTCTAATTCTTGTCTATTTAATTTATTCATTAAACCAGTTGTTACACAAATAATTCCATGTTCTGGATCACGACCAGTTGCAAATGCATTTAATGCAGTATCATCAATTACATATGCTTTTGGAGTTGGTACTCCAGCTGCAATTGCTAAACCTTCAACAGTATGAAATAAATGTGGAAATTCTGATTTTTTTACAGGCTTTGCTCCCATTGTAGCAAGTATCATATTACTACCTGAAAACCATGCAAATAAAACATAAAGAATTGTAATTGGAATTACAAAAATCATTCCCATATATGGATTTCCCCAAACTGCTCCTAAGATCCAACTAAGTGCATAAATTACTACTAAAAAAGTAGAAATTAAAAAAATAGTATTTCTTTTATTACGTCTTATCTGATCATGAACATTAATCATTTTTAATTAAAATTCAACTTTTACGTTTTTTCTTTCAGCTTCATTAATTTCAAATGATTTTTCTTGTCTAAACCCAAACATATTTGCAATAATATTTGAAGGAAATGATTCTACTTTACTATTTAATAATAAAACCATATCATTATAATTATTTCTTGAATAACCAATTTTATTTTCCGTTCCAGTTAATTCTTCTTGTAATTGAATAAAGTTTGCACTTGCTTTTAGATCTGGATAATTTTCAGAAACTGCAAATAATGATTTTAATGTATCACTCATAACATTAGCTGCTTTTTGTTTTTGTTCAATCGTATTTGCGTCCATACTTAATTTTCTTGCTTCTGTTACTGCAGTCAAAACTTCTTTTTCATGTTTAGCATATCCTTTTACTGTATTAATTAGATTTGGAATTAAATCTGTTCTTCTTTTTAACTGAACATCTATGTTTGCAAATGAGTTTTTCACTTCATTTCTTAATCTAATTAATCCATTATACATTATTATTATATACAAAACAATTGCTGCAATAATTGCAATTATAGTCCAATAAGTTGCCATAATATCACCTAGGTTTATGAGAATATATCTTATTTAAAAACATAATGATTTTAATTTATAAACAATTTATTCAAAATAATTTTTATTTAAATTAATTATAATCATAAAAACTAAATAAACTAATGCAGGAATTACTATTGGCATAATACCTAATAATTCTCTAAAATAAATTAGTGCAAAAACACTATTTAATACAAAAATTGAAATAAAAATATATGCAATCATATTAGTCCATGATTTTCTATTCCATAATCCATACAAAAATAAAATCGGTCCTAATATATCTAATAAAAATACAATTAAAGCTGCAATAAAACCACTTATGTAATTTCCAAAGAAAGGAAGACCTAATTCATATCTCATAGAAATACTCATTATGGATCCAAATATCCAAAGAATAAATAATACAAATATAATTTTTAATGAAATTGGAATTGGTTTCCAGCCTTTTATTTTATCCATAAGAGTTTTTTCTTTTTTGAATTTATAAATTATTGTAATAATTAAACAAAGAATTTACCTTCATATTTTAGTCTTTTTAATTCTCTTACCATGAAGGGAGCTTCACTAGAATCATTTGTTGAAAATAATATTTTTAAATTTGAGCCTGATTTATTTTTTATTAAAATTTTAATTGATTTAGCACAATTAAAACATTTAAATGTTTTTTTTGATGTACTTGCTTGAATATTTCCACAATTATTACATTGATAAATTTGAAATTTCATACATAAGTCAATCATAATAATAATTAGCTGTTTTAATTTATAATTAATTTTCTAATTTGTCTTGTCCAGTGTATATCTTAATCTAATGGATTTTTTATTTTTAATATATTTGTTTTTGCAACCTTTGTATATATTTGAGTTGTTCTAACGCTTTCATGTCCTAATAGTTCTTGAATTAATCTAATATCTGTTCCTGATTCTAATAGGTGTGTAGCAAAGCTATGTCTTAACATATGTGGTGTTACTTTTTGATTAATTACTTTAGAATATTTTTCCAAAATTAATTGAATACTTTTTTTAGTGTATTTACCAGATCTCCCTTCAAATAAGTATTTTGTTTTAAATTCTGTATTAGAAAAATATTTTAATAAATCTATTTTAATTGAATTTGCAAAAATAGTTATTCTATCTTTATTTCCCTTACCACTTTTTATTAATATTGTATTTTGATCAAAATCAATATCTTGTTTTTTTAAATTAATTAATTCGGATAGTCTAATACCTGAACTATATAATAATTTAATAACTAATCTATGTTTAATATTTTTACAATTATTAATCATAGTTAAAATTTTATTTTTAGAAATCACTTTAGGAATTTGTTTAGGTCTTTTAACATTTGGAATTTCGACATAGAATTTTTTAATTTTTAAAATTTGACAAAATAAAAATTTAATTGCAGCATATCTTTGTCTCATTGAATTAAATCCAATTTGATCCTTAATTAAAAAATATCTTTTAACACTTTCTATATTGTGATTAAATGAAAATTGATTACAAAATTTAATATATTTTTCAATCCAGAATTTATATGCCTTAATTGTATCTTTAGAAAATCCTTTTAATTTAGTTATTTCATTAAATTTTAATATTATATTAACTTTAGAATTCATATATCACTTATTGGAAATTAGGATAATAAATTTATTGTAATAAGATATAAAAAGTTTTCAGAATAGTTGTTTTTTTTACTTATTTAATGTTTTATTTTCCAAAATATTAAATGAACTTAAAAAAACTTCATTTAATAGGTGATAAATTCAATCGCCCCCTTGAAATAAAAATTATTATTTTTAATCAATTATTTTTTTAGTAATTTTTTATTTTAAGTTTTATTTTTCCTATAGGAACATAGATAAACTTATTTCAATTATGTTTCAGTTTATTTTTTTAGAAAATGAAATTGGGGCGACTACCGCTCGTTGCACTCGCTAATTTATCACGGGTTTAAAGGCTTCGACTTGCAGTCTTCGCCCATATTTAATTTTTTCGATGTCACTCATTTCATTCGTTCCTCTCTCAAAAAATTAAACATCTTTAAACCCGTATGATAAATTCAATCGCCCCCTTGAAATAAAATTTAATTTTTTATTTAATTAAATTATTTTTTTAGTAATTTTTTATTTTAAGTTTTATTTTTCCTATAGGAACATAGATAAACTTATTTCAATTATGTTTCAGTTTATTTTTTTAGAAAATGAAATTGGGGCGACTATCGCTCGTTGCACTCGCTAATTTATCACGGGTTTAAAGGCTCCGACTTGCAGTCTCCGCCCATATTTAATTTTTTCGATGTCACTCATTTCATTCGTTCCTCTCTCAAAAAATTAAACATCTTTAAACCCGTATGTTAAACTCAATTAGTGTTCAAGAAGTAAGTTTTATTAATCTGCTCTCATAATTTGTTATTATGAAGTTAGAGTTACCAAATCAAAATTTTATAGAATTTCAAGTTCATGGCGTAAGAAATAAGATTCCAGTTATTTATTGTGTTGGTTTTGGAGAATCTAAGGATGATCTTCATAATCTGGAATTTGTGAGAAATATTTCAAAAGATTTCTTTGTAGTCTCTTTTGATTATAGAAATACAGGAAAAAGTTCTGGTTCTATTGAAAACTTGAAAACTTCTGAAATGGTTTCTGATTTGAATAGCTTATTAGATTATTGTAAAGTTAAATTTTCAGACAAAAATTGGAATGATGTTGCGATTGTTGGCTGGTCTCATGGTTCAATAGTTGCTTTGATTTTCTCTTCAAAAAAGAAAGTGAAAAATCTAATTCTCATAGGATATGATGGGTTTTTCGAACATGAAAGTGATTTTTCAAAGGCTTGGAAAAAGTTAGGGATTTTACCTGATCTGAAAAGTTTTCAAAAAGGAAAATTGTTGCCAAATCGAAGACTGCCCATAAAATATGGCTATCATATTGATCTTATGAAATATAATAAAAGAGACATCATTCCTAAAAGCAAAGCTGAACATGTTCTAATTTTACAAGGAAGTGAAGATGAATTTAACAAAACTAAAAGAGACTTTTTACTTCTTAAACAAAATTATAAAGTCAAAAAAATCCCAAAAACTGGCCATGAACTTAACATTCAACAAGTAATTCCGCAAATTAAGAAATTCATTTCATTGAATTCTTGAGCACTAACTTCTCCCTTCGGTCGACCACGTTGCACTCTCACTCCACTTCGTTCCGTTCAGGGAGTTTAACAGTGATTAAGAGGAAAATCCCTTGCAGGAATTTTCCCAAATTTTTCTCACTGCGTTTGAAAAACTTCTCTTAATCGCGATGTTAATGTAAAATTTATAAACTATTATTATTAACTTTAATTAAAATGAAAAAGTCAATAATCTTTTTAATGGTGATTTTGAGTATTTTTTTAATGGCATGTAATAGTGTTGAAACTGAATATATTCAGGTACAAACAGAAATTCCTAGTATAAATTCTAATAGTAATTCTGGGAAAGTTAATATTAGTTTTGATGGGAGAGGTCCTAATGAAACTATAAATGATACTCAAGAAATAATTAATGAAAGTATTAATTAATTTTTTTCTTTTTTTTAAAATATAACATTTGGTATTTTAGACCCAAATATTATTACAAAAATCATTCCTATCAAAAATAATAATCCAAGTGTAATTACAAGTATACATAAATTACCAAGTATTGCACTCCATAATGATTTTGCAAATGATAATTTATGGTAATGGGAAATTCCAATTGCTTTTACATAAAAAGAATGAATTAATGTACTAATTAATATAATAAAAATTAGTGTAATTAAAATAAAAAATGTATTATTAAATTGCTTAGATTCAATAAAGGGTTTTATCATATAAATAAATGGGAGTAATATAATAGTATAAAGAATTGTAACTATTTTTGAATAAGTTGTTGGCTTAAATGTTTCTAAAAATGTATATTTTGTTTTAAATAACATTACAAATAGATGATTAAATGCAGACTCTAAATATGATGAAAATAACGTTTGAATAATTGAAAAAATTAATATAAATATAATCATTATTATAATAAAAATAATAAATATAAATGGATTAAATCCATATTTATTACTTGTAAATATTTCTAATAAATTGTATAATATTGAATTTATTATTACAAATATAAATAAATTTAATAAAATTGTAAAATGTGAACTTTCGTTTTTTTTTAATTTAAAAAATTTTTTTGGTTCAAATAATAATAATTTTAATTCATTAAATTCCATAATAATTAATTATAATTCATATTTTATAAATTTAGGTGAATAATAATATGTTTTTTTGTTCTTCTTTTTCATTAAATATTTTACTTTCTTTAAATATATTATTTATATTTACTCTATATTTTTTTTTAGATAATTGTAATATGTAATTTTTTACAAGTTCTTCATCTTGAAATATAATTGGCTTTGTTTGAAGAGTTTTTAATATTCCCTCTCTTACAACCCAAACTCCTAAAGGTACATAATATTCATTTGATATAAATCTAAATATGGCTACTTTATATTGTCTTTTTAATTCCATTAATTTTTGGCTAATTGAATATCTAGCTGCATAATATGCACCAGCTGTATTTGTAGCATAATTTTTTCTTCCATAAAAATTTTCATAATCATAATTGTAATTTAAATTAATTTCTCTTACTTTTTTTAAATGACTATCAAATAAGTCCATAGTATTATCTATCATAATTTCATTTAATTGATATGAAAATTGATTTGGCATAAATAAAATAATATAATGATTTCCCAAATAATTATCAGTGTAAATCATATAGTCATTACCAATATCAAATTGTTTAATATTTTTTAAATTTTGAATCGATAGACTATCATCAACTGCTGTTATTGACCATTTTGTAGGAACTATTCTTTTATTTTTACCTAAATTTCCCGTTGAAAATATTTTAGTTAAATAATATGAATCAAAATTTTTTTTATTTAATTTAATTAAAGCCTCATTGGCATTAAGATCATCATTAATTATTTTATCAACTACTGTTGGAACATGTACATTTTCTTCAATACTAAAATTTTTCAAATTAACTTTAGGTCCAAATGGCTTTGTATATGAATCAAATTGTATTTTACTTTGAATTCTACTTGAAAAATTAATTTCACCTTCAATATTTTTATTAGACAAACTCAATAGTTGAATATTTTGCATAAAATCCTTATTTTGAATTTTATCAATTTCAAAACTATTTTTTACTAATAAAGAATTATTTATACATTGTTTTTCAATTTCATATTTTTTATTTTTATTAATGGGTTTATTAATATTAAATGTTCTCAAACTTTTTTGGTCATTAGTTTTTACTGATTTTACATTATTTTGTTTAGAACTATTAATTGCATGTATTCTCCTCAATAAAATATCATTAATATTTAATTTTTTATTTTTCCATTCAGTTACATCATCAATATCATTAAAATCTTTTTTATAATTTGCAATGACACTCATATTTACATTAGGATAATTGAATGAACCAATGAATGTATTAACTAATGGGCCAGAATAATTATTTTTATTTATTATATTTGTATTAATTGACTTAAATAGATTATATGGGCATTGTTTGTAAATGCAAGAATTATTTTTTTGACATTTTTTATTACATAAATTCATATTAACTACATAAATTTGTATTTCTTGCAAATGCCCACGTTTGCCTTTTTTCTGTTACTTTATTCCATTGTTCAGGGTTATCATTTTTTTTCTTTTTAATCTTTAACTTAACATAATGATCTTTATTAACTAAATCATTTTGATTTATTTCATTCATTATAGTATTTAATTTATTATATGACTCTGAATTACTTTCTCTAAACTGTTCAGCAAATAATTTATTTATTGTAATTATTCCTGTACTACTATCATAATTCTGATTAGGTGTATTTAGTATAAATTTAATATCTTTGCTAATATAATTTTTTCCTGCAAGAGTTACTTCAATATTAAAATTATAATTATCTAAATTTGCATTAAAATAAGAAGTACATTTATGATGAATTATTGCTTGAATTTTATTATAATTATCTTTTTTATCTTCATCTCTACATAAATATCCATTTTTAATTGGTTTAATAATTTCTAATTCTGGTTTTAATGTTCTACAACTATCTTCACTTAATGGTTCATCTTTTAAATTAATTCTAATTATTTTATTTTGAACTTTTTCTCTTCCATCTTCACTATATATAATTGGTTTATCTCCATCATCAAATTCAATATTTCCACCATTTACATTTTTTGCAAGAGTTATATTAAAAATTAATTCACCTGAATTATAGCCTTGAGTTGTTTCTACTGAAACATCAATATTTTTGGATATTTCATATGATTTACATTCAGGTGTAGCTGGTGGTATAGTAACAGGTTTACATATGTTTATTGAAAAATCTAAATCTAAATTTTTTGTAGAATCAACAAGTACTATATTTTCTAAATTTAATACAAAGTTTGCAAATTGGATCTTATTATTATCAAATTCAATTTTTAATTCTTTATTTTTAATATGATTCGCATTTTGCTTTTCGTTTTTATTTTTATCAAATGCACTAAATTTACCAATTTTTAAATTAGTTGATTTTATTGTAATTGATTTAACTAAATCTGAATCTTCAATATCATTAGAATTTTGAAATAGTTTTGAATGTTTAAAATTGTTATCAAGTATTTGACTTTTTGTAAAAAATTGATATTTATCAAATGTGATTTCTTCACGAGCTTTTGTATTTTCAGGTATTTTTAATATTGGAAAAATATAAGTATAATCATTTATTTTTTCTAAATTTGGTTTTCCATCTTTTTTAATTAATGGAATCATTAATGTATTTTTTTTTCTTTTTGCATTTTCATTTATACTTAATATATCTGCTTCTGTCATTAATGAAATTCTTGGTCCAATATAATCTTCTGGGATTTTTTGTTTTATATTTAACCATAAGTCAGTTTCATTATAATTTATTTTTTCTATACTTATTTTTCCTTGTAATAAATCTCCTGGATAAATGACATTAGTATTTTTTGGATATATTGTCAATCCTTCAGTTATTGATGGAATTATTCTTACTGTTCCTACATCAAATCCATCAACAGTTATACAATCAAATCCTTGATGTAAATTAAAATTACATTGTGTTGAAACATCTCCTCTTTTCATTATTCCAGTTGAAACTGATCTTACTGTTTCTTTATCATTAAAATTATATTTGTATTCTAAAACAGCTTTATTATACCACCATTGTGCACCTTGGTCTACATAAACAAAACCTCTATCCAATCTTTGATTTTTATTAATTACGCCTTCTGCAATTGTTTTTAATTCAATTCTATCTTGAGGGCACCATTCGCCACCTCTTTCATTTCTATCGCATTGTAATTGTAATTTATATTCAACAGTATTTCCTCCTCCAATTATCATTGAATTAATTGTATATTTAATATCCATTTCACCAGCTAATTCACTTTTATATATTATTCTACTATCTCCAGCAATTGGCATAATTTGAGGTGGTGTATTTATGTTTACTGTACTTTCAAAGAATGCAGTTAAGTCATCGTAATTTCCTGTTATAGCTGCAATACATAAACTATGTACCATTTCTTGTGAACCTAAAGTAAATTTAGAACTAACTGCACTATTACTATATCGATCATTAAAAAATTCACCTATTGATTTTTGACTACTTTTAGATTGTGCAATAATTCCAATAGGATTAGTAGATCTAAAAGTTGTTCCTGCAATTTTTGGAATACCATATTTATGTTGATTATTTTTTACATTTCTCATTGCACTTGCAAGAATATCACATGTACTTTGTGCAATTAATTTTTCACAATATTTACCTGAAAATTTCCCTAATTGAGTTTGTCTTAAACAACTATTAATTGCATCAATTGTATTATCATATTTTTGTAAATTTCCAAGAACCCCACTAACACAACCACATCTTAATGAAGATATTAAATTAGATGCTGGTTCTCCAAAATAATTATTATCACCTAAACATTTTAAATCATCATATTGTGGATCTCCTGCTGAAAAACAAGAATTTTGTCCAGGTGGTGCTACATTAAATAGACCTTCTGAATCGGATGCAAATTCTTCTTGATTCATTTTTAAACAATAACTAGTTTTTTGTGTACTATATATATTTCCACTAGCTAAAGGCAAACCTCCTCCTCTAAAGTCACTATTACTATCTACATTTAAATAAGTAGATTCAGTTTCAATTAAATTAAAATCAGTTCCATATGGTTTACAATTTTCACTACCATCACTAAATTTATATTTAACATTTGCACCAGTTTCTTCATCACTAAATGTTCTTGTATCTCCGTCTTCATTAATATTAGTAGCTTGACAATTTCTTGGAATATATGGACATGCAATTCTATCACAAACTCCAAATAATACACTTTTATCTATTGTTTGTCCTAAGAATGGAAGTGATGAAAAGAATGAAAGTCCTCCACATAATGCAGTTGTATAAACAGATACTTTTTTAGTTACATCAATTGCTTTTTGTAAATTTTTATGTACTTTGTCAAATACTCCAATTAATTTTTCAACTAATTTTGGATTTAACCATTTAGTTTCAGGAATTTCAATTACTACTGTTTGTTTTATATGCCGTCTTCCAAATGCAGCTTGTTCTTTTAAGTCATTAGAAAGTACATCATCATTTAATGTACTTGTAATTGTAACTTCCATTTCTAAATCCAAACCTTCTGGAAGATCAAGTACATTTGTATTTGGTGGTAATTTATTTAATTTAAGTGGAATTTCAGTTTTTAAAATTCCTTTATTTGAATCATATTTTTTTCTTATACGTTTTGAATCAATTGTCCATAAATCACTAAATTCATTATTTTCTTTATTTACACTAATTGCAACATCTTCGATTTTATTTTTTCCAGGTCCTGTATATAAAAATTCATAACTTAATACAACTGGCATATCAGTTTCTACCCAATCCATTGCATAAACTGAATTTGGAAATTTACTTTTACGCCCTATTGTCCAAGCTCCTTCACCGGGATCATATTTAACATTATATTGAAACATTTTTAAATTTCCAACTCTGTCAATAGCAAGTATTCCAATATTATTTATATGAACATCACTTTCTTCAGTTCCACTTTGAAGCATAACGATTGGAAAATCAAAATTTCCATTTTCATCTGCAGTTACTTCATAGATATTTAAATTATTATCAATAATTGGTGTGAATAAAGATTTAAGTGAGTTTGCAAGTGAGATATCAATCATACTATACATTGATATTTGATCTGTATGAGAAAATGATTCACGATTTTCATCTACATGTTCTTTTAATTTTGCAATAACATCTTCAGCAACATTACCGCCTTTTAAATTTTTAACTGCAATATCAAACATTCCTTTATCAATTACTTCTTGAAATGTTCCATCTTTAAGTTCAATTTGTGCTAATGGATTTGTAGGTCTTGCATCAACTACAAATTCTGCAATTGAATTTTGTCCATTACCAAAATTAACCGCATATAATCTTACATTTGGCTCCCCTGCATAACCTTTTAATTGTAATACAGGAAAATGATATTCTTTATTACCTGACATTATATCTTTTAAATCTTCATCAAATTGAATTTCAGGTGCAGTATCATCAATAATTGCAATAAATTCTTCTACTTCAATATTATCATAATCATCTTTTGCAATAATTTGTATTGTTGCTCGATCTTCATCTGTTTTATATTTACCTAAACTTAATACATTATTAAATACAGAATTTTCATTACTTGTATTTATAGTTTCATTATTTACTCTATAAATTATTTGACTAGATTTAGAAACATAACCCCATAATGAAAACTCTGGTGCAACTACTCCAGGTATTGGAGTTATATGTAATCCTGGTCCCTCTAAATTAATTTCTGCATTATATTCAATAACTTTTGTCTCTCCATTATTTTCAATTAATATTGTATATGTAATTGGACCATCATTAGTATTTTCATAAAATCCATATACATTTCCACTTTCATTAATTTTTAATTGAGTAGATTGAGTTAATTTTTCAGGTAATGCAAAATTAAAATTTTTATTTCTATATATTTTAATTATACTATTTTTATCAACAGTTCCATTAATTATTAAATATTGACCAACTTTTCCATTTTTTATATTTGTTTTAATATCGGATTGAATATTACTATTTGTGCTTGAAGATAATGTAGTTATATTTTGTATGTGTTCATTACAATTATTTAAATCAGACATTTTACATGCTTTTATTGTTATTTCATATTTTGTTCCACTAAGTAATTGATCTAAGACATAATTATATGCTACTTTATTTTGAACTAATTTATTTTCAGGTGAACTAAATTCATTTTTATATGTAATAATAATTCTACTATTGTGATTAGTTTCAAAAGTCAAATTAATTTTATTTATTTGTGAAATGAAATTAAAATTCTTTAAAATCATATTTTCATTAGTTTGAATATTTTCATCAGGATTATTTTCACTACTTGGATCAATTATATTTTCATTTTGATCAACTTCATTTGTATTAGGTTCTTGATTATTAGGTTCTTCATTATTTTCTTCAACTTCATTTGTCTCTTCTTCAATTATTTCTTCATTTTGTAAAAATAATTCACCTTCAATATAACCTTCATATTCATTTTCATTTGAATAATCATAATTGGATACAAATTTAAATTTTAAATTATTTAAATGATCAATTTGTCGTCCGCTATCATCATATGTTTTTAATAATAAAATATAATCTTTATTTAATGTAAGTCCTCTTAAAAGCAAATAATGATTTGTTTTTGGACTTGACTCTTTTTGATCAATTCTTTCTGAAGTTTGAGCTTCAAATACTTCTATTTCTACCTTTAAATTGTTTGGTGTATTTAATGTAATTTCAATTTCTGAATTTAATGATTTTTTAATGTGAACATTTGAAAATTTTGCATTAATTAAACTAAATGAAAATATTAAAATTATAATTAATATAATTAGTTTACTATTCATCATATTTAATTTTCTTTTCATTTTATTTATCTAACATTATTGGTTTGAATGTATTTGCCTGTGGAACTACAATATTATTGTAAAAATTGCTAAATGATTCAGCTGAATTTAATTTTTCATCTGATTCAAAAATATAAAATATAATTTCTTCTTTATTTCCATGATATACTGGATCATAATTAAGTTTTCCAAAATATGCTCCTGAAAATTCTCCATCTTTTAATAATTTAATATCTAAATCATAATCTTCTTTTTTATCTATTAATTCAATAAATGCATTTTCTTCATCTTCAAATAATGGATAAAAATATTCTCTTGAAAAATCTTCACTACTAATAGTTATTACAATACTTTCATTTTCACTTAATTGTCTTTTATTTAATTCTTTGTCAATTACTAAAAAGTTTGAAAATAATTTGTCTTTAAATTGGAATTTTTTTAATTTCGTTAATACTTCAATTATTAACATATCATCATCATCTTGATTTGGATTTAATATATGCGTATTTGTATATCTTTCTTTTGTTTGATATCCTTCTTTTTCAAATATAATTTTTCCATTTTCACATACTGGAAATTGTAATGAAGAAATTGCTAAATTATTAACTTGATTTTTTTTGATTGTACCAATTTCACAAACTACACCTGCACAGTCATATGATATATTTACATTATCTAAACTTTTAGTTGTTGATCCAAAATCTTTTTCAGCTCCAAGCCTTTTTTTAACTAGTCTTTCACCAGCACAATAAAATTCATGCATTTGTTGTCTTGACATTTCATCATCTATGTCTGAAACAAATCCAACTGAAGTAGTTTCTTTTGGTTCATTTCTATGTATATTAATAGGTAAAGCAAATCTAAATACTTCTCCATTATCTGCAGCTAATTCAAATATTGTATTATAATTAAATGAATAAAAATGATGTTGTACTTTAATACAATTTTTAAACATTGGAATTAATGACATAAATCCACCCATTATTTTTCCAATACCTTTTTGACTTTTTGATTTTAATGTATCTTCTTGAATTATATAATTATTTTTATTAGGACTTGCATGAAAATCAGTAGAAATTAAAGAATTTTGATCTACAATTGTTCTTATTTTAATATCTTCAAATAAATTATTGGATGTTTTTGTAGAGTATAAATTGTCATAATAGGGGAAATAATTATCTATTGTTTCATATAATACATTTCCACCTGAATCAATTTGAACTTGTCCATCAATTTCTAATGGAATGTTTTTTGCATCTTGATTTAATCCATTTACTTTTAATTTGTATAAATTGTCATCTAAATAATTAGTATTTTTAAATCTTATTAAATCCATATTTGCCTTTAAAGCAGGTTTTAATAATCCATTAACAGCTTCATCATATGTATATGTAATTGGAGCACTACAATCAAATCTCATCCCTTCTGAAGGTAATGGACTTAATTGAACTGTTTCCATTGTATAATTTTCTAAAAAATTAGTTTTTAATTGCAAATTTAATACTTCGCTTGCAAGTTTATATAATCTTAATAATTTTGTATTTTCTTTAATTTCAAAATTTTCTAATTGTGTATATGTATTTGACCCTTTTGGAAATATTCTTAATGGAATGTATAAATTAGAAATTACATTATTTTCAAATATTTCTGCATGTGCTTCAAATTCTTTTTCTCCATCTAAAGTTTTTATATTTAATTTTTCAATATCAAATTGTTCATTAAAAATATCTAAAGAATTAATACATCCTTTAATATCTTCATTAATATATGTTGTAAGTTCCATTTGCATTTTAGAAATGGTTGGCCTATTAACTTTATTTTTTTTAATCCATAATGGAATTTTTTTTAATTCATCTCCTGCATACTCTAATCTTGGAATTACAAAATTATCTAGGTTTGTATATCCACCATTATCAAGTAATTCTGCAATTGAACTTTGTGTACTAGATTTTAAACATTGTTTAATATAATCATTAATTGCATTCACTGGATCAGAATAAGTATCAGGAACATTTGATATTTTAAATTTAATTGCAAATAAAGTTAAACTTGTTATAAGTAATAAAACTATTCCTATTATAATAAATGTTGCGACCTGTCCTTTTTTATTCATTTTTTAAGAAAAATAATTTATTATTATTATCAATGATAAAAGCACCATTATCATTACTAATTAGTTTTTTTACATCAATATCTTTATTTATATCATTAAATTCAATTCTATTTTGAAATATTTTTATATTATTTTTAATATGTAAATAATTCTCTTTTTGTCCTTCTTCAAAATTTTTATTGAATTTTAAAATTTTATTATTTTGATTTGCATATACATTTTCAGCATCTATATGGCTAATTCCATCAATATTTAATTTAATAATTTCATCTATTTTATTGAATTGTTTTATTTCATGTATATTTTTATCACTGTGTTTTAATTTACTCAATAATTGTTTTAAATTAATTATATGGATATTATTATTATTTGAATCTTCAATTATGTATAATGTATCTTCATATTCATACATATCTAAAATTTCATTTTCAAAAATAATTCTATATTCATTTCCACGATTATTAGATGCATCGTGTAATATTTCATTAATAATTAAAATTTCATCAAAATTACTAATTATATTATTATCATATGATAAAATATTTCTTGAATTAGATACGGGTTTAATTATATTATTTGAAAATTTTAATATTGTATTACTTGTAGGATTATATTTGGATATAAATCCAAGATCACTAATAATAAATAATTCATTATTATAATTTGTCATTATATTATCATTAATTTTATTTTGTTTAATATTATTTGAAAATATTGAATCTAAACTTTTTACTTCATTTATATCTCCAGTTTTTAAGTTAATTAAATATAATATGTCATCAGAAATATAGTATATGATATTATTTGAAAATAAAGAACTGTATCCTAAAATATTTCCTTGTGAGTTTAATTGAGCTAATTCAATTAATTGATTATTATTTAATAAATTTTTAATTTTAAATGATAAATCATTTTTATTTTTTTCAAATTCATTATTTAATTCTTCTAAATTTATATATAATATATTATTGTCATTACTGATTTGATCATAATATGTATTTACACTACTCAGTAATTTAAATCTAATTCCTTCTATTTGTTTATTATTATCTATTCCAATTAATAATAATCTTAAATTAACTGTTTCTTGATTATTTAAAAAAATATAATTATTTCTTAATGATATTTTAATTTTAGAAATTGTTCCATCTGAATATATGGCTTCTGCATTTTCAATATTGATAAAATTAATAGTATCAGTATAAATATCTTTATTTTTATTTATTTTTAACTTGCTAATAATTTCAATTGCTTTATTATTTTCATATATTTTTGAAATAATTGTATTGTCTACATCTAACTTTACACTAAACTCTTTTAATATGTCTATTGCTAAGAATGCATTTACTGCTAAGAAAAATATTAGTACCACTATTAATAATTTATTTACAAATTTTATACTATCCCTCTTTTACTATTTATATATTAATTATTTTGATTTATAAACTTAAGCTTACGTGTTAATTTTTAATTTTTTTATTTATTTTTTATTCATTTATACAATTATTATATCAAATTAAAATTCAAATGGAATATTTTATAAAAAGGTAAAATTAAATTAATTTAGAATGGTTAGATCTGAATCAAAAATTTTACCACTTGCTGCTATGGAAAAACTTCTAAAGAGGTCAGGTGCAGAAAGAGTTTCCGAGGAAGCAAAAGTTGCATTAAGAGATTTAATTGAAGAAATTTCTGATGAAATTTGTGCTAAAGCTGTAAAATTAGCAATGCATACTGGTAGAAAAACTGTAAAAGCTTCAGATGTTGAGTTGGCATCTAAATAAATTTTGTTTTTTTTGAATATTATTTATTAAAGCTATAATATTTTCAATATTTTTTTAAGAATCATTATTAAACTTTATTCCTATATAATTTTATGACTATAAAAGGTGTTGAAGAAGTTGATTCTCCTAGAGAAAAATTAATTGATCATGGTATTGAAGTATTACAATCTCATGAACTTTTGGCATTAATTTTACGTAATGGTACAAAAGATCAAAATGTTTTAAATTTATCTCGTTCAATTTTAATGAATTGGTCACTTAATGAATTATTTGAAAGTGATATTAATGATTTAATTAATATTAGTGGCATTGGTATTGCAAAAGCTACACAAATTAGAGCAATTGGAAGAATTTTTGAATTATTAAATGAAAATGATGTTGATAGTGTAGTTAATGTAAGAAAAGTAAAAAATACAAAAAAAGTAATTGATATAATAAAAAATCAATATAAAAAATATTATTGTGATATAATTAATAATGAAATGGAAACAGAGAGTTTAATTGTAATTTATATTGATAAAAATATGAATTTAATTAATACTTCATTTCTTACAAGTCATTTAAAGAAAAAAATATTTTTGTCAAATAGTTTTTTATTAAAAGAATGTATATTAAATAAAGCTCATTATACTATTATAGTTCATAATCATTTAAAAGATAAATTAAGTTTTTCAAAAAGTGATAAAAATTCATATGAAAAAATAAATAATTTACTTGAAAAAATTGAAATTAAATTAATTGATTATGTAATTTTTAATAGAAATGGATATTTGTCAATAAGAAATGATGAGAAAAAATAATTATTTTAAATATTTACCATATGTTTGATAAAATCTTTCTTTCTCACTAGGTAAAATTCCTGTTGATACTGATATTCCATTTCTTTTCAAATAATCTAATTGATCTACACTTAATTGATATTCTTCTTCACCAACTATTATTGTATTAGATTTAAAATAACCATTTTCTAAAGTTAATCCTTTAACACGTGCAACATCAAGTATTTTATCTAATGGATATTGTTTTAGAGTTTGTGGATCTAAAACATCATTTAATTTATTGCTTTCTACATTAGTATTTTCAATTATACTAATTAATTCTTGAGTTTGATTTAATTCCATGTTTTTGTTACCACTTTATAGTTTATAAATCTTTTCTTTTATAAATCATATGTGTTTTGGGCTTTATTTAGTCCTTTGAGGTTATTTTAGTCTTATCTGCACTTATTGTTCTTTTTTTTGTATTTATAAAAAAACTATTAAACTACAAATGTCTAATAATATTATGATTACGATTTATTTGTTAAGGCACGGTAAAACAGAATTAAATAAAAAATCAGTAATCATGGGACAAATAGATTCTCCGTTATTAAAAACAAGTTTAGAATCACCTAAAAAATTATTTAAATATTTAAAAGATATAAAATTTGATTATATTATTTCAAGTGATTTAGGACGGGCTTTTATTACTGCTTTTCTATTTGCAAAAGAATTAAATTTAACACATAAATTATCTTTTTCTAAAGATTTGAGGGAAATAAATTATGGAATTTATGCAAATAAAAAAAAAGAAGAAGTTAAAAAAAACTGTCCTGAATATAAAGCTGATAAAAAATATATTTTTTCAGAAGGTGAAAGTTTTTTAAAAGTTCAAAAAAGAGCTATAAAATTCATACAAAATTTAGATGAAAAAAGTTATAAAAAAAATAAAAATATTTTATTAATTAGTCATGCGGGTGTAATCAGAACAATTCAGGCTTATTTTAATGAGGATGAATTAAATGATGTATTAGATGTAAAAATATCTCATTCTTATATTGGAAAAATTGTAATTAATAATTCAAAATTAATTGATTATAAAATTTTAAATAATTAAAAAAAAGAAATTATTTCGTTTAAAGTATCTTTAATATTTTGGGAATTATCTACTACTTTTATTTTTTTATAACGCTTAGCTCTTTCAATTATATAGTCATGAATTTGTCTTATTTCTTTAAAGTTATCTAAATATTTTTTAATTGTTCTTTCTGGTGAATCATTTTGTCTTTTAATAAATCTTTTTTTATGTATTTCTTCATCTTCTATACTTATAGCATATTCAAATAAATTATTTAAACATATTTGATATAATTCATTGTCGTGAACTTTTCCAGGTATTAAATGAACTCCTTCAATAATTATTGGAGTGTTTTCATTAATAGCTCTTTTTATAATACCTTTAGTTGCAATATAAATTGGTTCACATTGATTTTTAAAACCTCTAATTATTTCTGCTTTTTTAACTTCTTCAGGTTTTTTATAATAATTTTTTGTTTGTCCTGCTTGATATGTAGATTTATCAAAATTTGGTATTATCTGTATACTGTACTTCTTATAGATTCTCTTATAATATCAGTTCCTATGATGTGAGGGATATCTAAATATTTAGCTAATTCTAAGGCAATTTTGGAAGTTCCAACTCCAGTTCCCCCGGAGATTAAGATTATTGATTTATTCATGAAATATATATAATTTTTAAAATTTATAATATTTACTACTTCATGGTGACTTATTTATTTATTAATTTAAGCTCATTTATCACTATTTTAGCAGAATTCTCTGTATCTTGTTCTATTTGATAGTCAATTATTTTAATTTTTTTTTTATATATTGGGCAATCTATTACAAAACTTTCATATTCTCCACCTTCTCCACAAATATTAAGACCATATTTTTCATTTAATTTAATTAATTCATTTAGAAATTCTTTATTTATTTTTTTCATTAAATATTTTTCATTTAGTGGATATGCTGAGATGGATATTAATTTTATATCAAAATTGCTTTTAATTAAATCATTCATATAATTAATTTCATTTCTATGCCATATTGGTGCAAGAACTTTTATATTTAAATCCATACAAACTTGATTTATTCTAATTCTTTGATATTCACTTGCAATTGCTCCTACTACTACACCATAAATATTATATTCATCTTTTGCTTTTTGAATTAGAATTTTCAAATCATTTAATTCTTCTTCTTTTTTACCTTCTGTTTCTTGTTCAATTAAAGGCAAATCTAAAGCTTCTGCTTGTAATTTAACTCTATCAATATTTGGTGTATGAAACATATAACTATGTTGATTTTTTGATTTAATTGTAAGTAAACATTTAATATCCCAACTTTGATGGTGCGCCCAATATGTTGAAAAAACTGAGTCTTTACCCCCAGAAAATAGAATTGCAACTTTCATCTAAATAATTCCTGTTCAATATTAATTATCTCTACACCGCTTGTCATTTCTCCTATAACAAACCCTTTAGAATTTTTAAAAATTCCACTTTTAATATAATCACTACCTTGATTAATTGTCCCTAAAGAAAATTTAATATCACTTATTTTATTTAAATTATTTAATTTATTTTGACCAATAAATTCCCCAATTACTCCTGTATCATTATGAATTACTCCAATTGATCCTAATGTATCTAATTCTCCTAAATCTATATTATGTAATTTTATTTTTAAAAAATCTTCAATTTGTTTAATTGCTTCTTTTTCTAAATTTTGATTTACAAATGCTTGATTATTTCCAATTAATATATTATTTCCTAAAGCCGTATATTTTGAATCTACTATTTGATATTCAATTTGAAGTTCATCTAATTTTTCTAATTCTTCCTTTTTTGTTATACTTGGAATTATTATTTTATCTTCATTTCCATTTACAAATATTCCAATTAATGGCGTACCTGCAATTAATATTTCATATACTGGAACTTCTAAAGTTTCCTCAATTTCTTTTTTTTGTTCTTCGGTTATTACATTACCAATTAAACAAAATTTTTCATTTACATAGGCAAATAATCCTATATTACTATTTGAGTGAAAACTCATTTTTCTTGCATTCATATTTGTATGATTTTTAGTTTATTTTTAAAGTATTCTATTAATGGTCTTAAAGTAAGCTTTAAAAAGTAAAATACTATAATTTTTATAAGAGGTTATTAAATGAAAATTAAACTATATTTATTTCTGATTTTAGTATTTAGTATTTTTTTAATTGGTTGTTCTAATCAAGAGGTTAGTCCTATTAATGAAACAGTTGTTGATGAGGCTAATGAAATTATAGATGATAAAACTGATATTCTTTCTGAAGAGGAACAGATTGAAAAAGAATTAATTAAACAGGAAATGATTGAAAAAGAAGCATTAGAAAATCGTGAGGCTGAAGTTATTGAAGTAAAATTTGAAAAAGAAGAAAAACCTGAAGTAGTTATTGATTTTGATACTTCTATTGGATCTGAAGATACTGAAGAAGGGGAAACCATTAGAAATTTAACTTATGAAACTTGTAGTAATTATTGTTGTGGTGATAAGGATTTTTGTGGTACGTGTATTTGGCCTGAATATGGAACTTGTTGGAATGATTGTAATGATAATAGTCCTGATGCAGATTGTGATGCAATATGTTGGCAAGGTAATAATGATTTTATGGCAAATACCATGGAGACTTGTTAATGAAAAAATTAAAAATTGCTTTTTTTGGTCTTAAAGATAATGAACAAAATTATTTTAAAAAGAAATTAAAGCAATTTACTTTGAAATTTTTTAATGAATCAATTTCTCTTGATAATGTATCTAAAATTAAAAACTTTGATATCATTTCAATTTTTATTAATTGTAAAGTTGATAAAAAAATTCTTAGACAATTACCAAATTTAAAATTAATTACTACACGTTCAACTGGTTATGATCACATTGATATAAAAGAATGTAAAAAAAGAAAAATAACTGTTTGTAATGTTCCAATTTATGGTGAAAATACAGTTGCTGAACATACTTTTGCATTAATTTTATCATTGTCACGAAATGTACATAAATCTTATATTCGATCATTAAAATGTGATTATTCAATTGATGGATTACAAGGTTTTGATTTAAGAAATAAAACAATTGGGGTTATTGGTGCAGGTCATATTGGTCATCATGTAATTAAAATTGCTCATGGTTTTGGAATGGATATTTTAGTTAATGATTCTCATCCTGATAATTTTTTATTAGAAGTTTTTGATTTTAAATTTGTTAAATTAAATGAATTATTAAAAAAATCTGATATTATTACAATACATTGTCCATTAAATAAAAATACTAAACATTTGATAAATAAACAAAATATGAAATTAGTAAAAAAAGGTGCAATATTAATTAATACTTCTAGAGGTGGTATTGTAAGTACTGATGCACTTATTTATGGTTTAAATAAAAAAATATTATCTGGTGTAGCATTGGATGTAATTGAAGGTGAACAATTAATAAAAGAAGAAAAAGAATTATTGCATGATAATACTTCGAATTTAGCATTAAAAGAATTATTAAAAGATCATGATTTATTATCTAGAAATAATGTAGTTTATACACCTCACATTGCATTTTATTCAAAAGAAGCAGTTGAGAGGATTGATAATGCAACTATTGAAAATATTTTAGGATTTGTAAATAAAAACAATATAAATATTATTGATTAAAATGAAAAAAAGTTCTATTTTTTTATTAATTTTAATTTTTGTTTTATTATTATCTTATTTAGTTTCTATTAAAAATGATTATAGGGAATTTAGTTTAGATAAAGATATGTGTGAAAATTATTTTAATGATTGTAATTGTTTTGGTGAATTAATAATAATGGAGAGTTATCCTCAACAATATATTTGTAATGGTTTTGATTATTGTAATGATATTAATATAACTGAATGTACAAAATAAAAACTTATATAAATTAAATATAATAAAATTAAATATGAAAAGGGGTTTTTATAGTACAATTATTTTATTATTATTATTTTTATCACTATTCTCATCATTTTCTAGTTCTGTAGAACTTACAATAAATGCGGGATGGAATTTATTAGATTTTAATATTTCTAAAGAAAGATTAGTAAGTCCTGGAAATCTGAGTCAAGATTTATTATATTATTTTAATTCACCTTTTAATACGAGTTATGCTTTATTATCATATGAATATGATGGGGGAAATAATACATATAATAATTATTTTTCTAATTTATCCACTCAAGGAATTAATGCAACTAATTATATGCCAACTAGGGCTTGTTGGGTTTTTTCAGCAACTTCATTTTCAACTAATATAAGTATATTATCAAAACAAGATCAAGAAAAAAGAAGTTCAATTTTAAATGAAAGTTATTCTTTGACTGAAGGTTGGAATTTAATTTCAATTAATAATTTAATGATAAATAGAAATCTTTCAAATTTTCAAGGTGATTGTCAAGTGGCACAATCATATTATTATGATTCAGCAAATCAAGAATGGATTAGACAAAGATCAATTACATCTGATTTATTAGGATTAGGTTTAGCAGTAAGAGTAAATGCAGATTGTAATTTTACTATGCCAGTTGATACTTATGATATTGCAGTTCCAGTTTATTTTTATCCAAGTGCTTTATGGGATAATTTAACTAATATTGAAATTCTAATTATTAATCCAAATAGTGGACCTGGAACCTCACCAGATGCAAATTATGTAACTAAAGTTCAAGAACATAGTGATAAAGAGCTTTATGGATATATTTTTACAAGTTATGGAGCAAGAGATATAGATGTAGTAAAAGCAAATATAAGTCTCTATAATGATTTTTATAATATAACAAATATTTTTTTAGATGAAGTACCTTCTGGTTGGGATACTTATTATCAAAATTTATCTGATTATATTAATGGAACAATAATATTAAATCCAGGAGTTTATCCTGATGAAGAATATATGAATGTTAGTGACATAATATTATCTTTTGAAGATGATTATGATGCTTATACATCAGTTACAGAACCTGCTTGGGTATCTAATTATACTAAATATAGATTCTGGCATATTGTACATAATGCAACTTCATTTTCCAATGTAACTAATATTTCAGATGATTTAAATGTGAATTATTTATTTATTACTGATGACGTAATGCCAAATCCTTATAATACTTTACCAAGTTATTGGGATGAAGAAGTTAGTTTTGCAAATGATTTAGATTAATTTTATTATATATATCAAGGATAGTTTTTATAAGTCTGAATATATAACTTAAATTATGAAAATTACAATTAAAGAAGCTTCCAAAGATAATTTTGAAGAATTAATGTTTTTTAGATTATTATTACTTAAACATGATTCGCATTTAGATTCTGGTGTACATTATACTATTGAAAATATTCAAAATTCTGTGAAATTTATGAAAGAATATTTGAAAAAAAATGATAATAAATATTTTATTGCATATCACAATTCTTTGCCAATTGGTTATCTTCATGTTACTCATGATGATAAAGAAAATAAACAGAATAGTTATTTAAGTGAATTATATGTTTTAGATATTTATCGAAGTTTTGGTATAGGTAAAGAATTAACTTTATTTCAGTGGAAATATTTGAAAAAAATGAAAATTACTAATAATACTTTAACGACAACAATGTACAAAAATAAAAGAACAATTGATTTTTATAAAAAATCAGGATATGTTTTAATAAAAGAAAATAAAATTGAAAATATTGTTTATTTATCTAGAGAATTATAAATATTCATTAATTTTTAGATAATGATCTTTTATCTTTAATAAAACCAATTAATCCACCTAACAAAATAAGTACGATTAAATTAATTAATTCTAAAGGTAATGAAACCTCTATATCAATTAAAATTGGAATAGTTGGAAATAAAAAATATGTGCAACCTAATTGACCCCAGCCTGAAACATTTCCAAAACAAAAACTATAAGCAATAATTGAAAAAATCCAAATTACAATTGCATAAAAAGTCCATTTTTTAAAATTAGGATAATTTTCTAAAACCATATAATTTTTTATTAATTTGTTTATATAAAATTTTTGAAAGATTATTGGATGTTTTTTATATAGCTTTAAATTTAATTATAAAAAAGAAATATTTATATATTATTTATGCTTAATATTTATTCCGGTTAACACATATTATAATAAAAAAAATACCAATTGGTGAATGTTTTATACGGCGCCCAATTGGTATTTTACTTTCTTGCTGGAATTTTTTGTCTTCAGTTTTTTATTGATTATTTGCTTTATAAAAATTATCTAACAATTTTCTTAAATTTAGTTTAATTTTGATAATATTGTTTACAAAAATTGATTTTTTATTCTTGGAAATTATTATTAATAATTAATATTAGAATTTTACTATTTTAATTTGATTTAATAACATATTAATTCTCACTATATCAAATCTAGCTTATTTACAAATGTAATTTTTTTGAGGAACATTTATAAATGAAATTTCATATTTTTATTTAAGGGGTATCATGCGTAAAGCACAAGTAAGCGTTTTTATAATTATGGGTTTGATTCTATTAGTTTTATCTTCAATAACTCTCTATGTAATTAATACAAATAATAAAACAAATTTGAATAAGGGTATTGAATTACCAGAAGAATCTATTGTGGCAGATACTTTTATTCCCATTCAAGTTTTTGTAAAAGAATGTTTAAACAATATTGCGTATAATGGAATAATAAGTGCAGGTTTACATGGCGGTTATGTAGATTTAAAAGATAGAAAAATATATGGAACTGGTTCTGATGGTGGAATATATAATGAATTATCAAGAACGGATATAGATGATTCAACTGAGAGTAGTAGATTGATAAAAGATGGTTTTGATATACCTTATTGGTCGTATAATAAAAATCCAAATCAAGTCGATAGAATAAGACTTTCAAATAAATTAGTTCCAAAATTAAAAAGAAATTATCAAAGTAATAATTTAGATTTAACTATACAAGAATATCAAAAAGATCATTCTATTGAAGCACAATTAGATAGATATGTTTATCATAATCTTAATTTATGTTTAAATGACTTTAATGTATTTAAAGAACAAGGTTTTGAAATTAGTTATGATGAAAACTTTAGGCCATTAGTTACAATAAATGATGGTTATATTAATTTATTTTTAGATTTGAAATTAAATATTAATAATGGTGAATTAAATCAGAAATTAGATTATTTCATTGACGAAATAGATGTAGACTTTAAAGATGCATATGAAATTGCATATGATATTAATACTCAATTGTTTAATAATAAACCATTTTTATCTGAATATACAATGCAAATGATTTTTGAAAATAGTGGTTTGGAAACTGATCAATTACCTCCAATATATGAAGTATCAACAAATCAAAGACCAGTAAAATGGTCAATTCCTTTTATTAAAAATATATTTGAATATAATTTGATGTCAAGTATACAAGATTTAAATTTTCCTAGAACAAAAAATTATATTAATGTATCTCAATCAAATATAATTGAAGATACTGGGCATACAGCTCAATTAATTTCTCAATTTGAAAATGCTGCTCATGAATTAAATACATATGATATATTGAGAGATGATTATTCACATTTAGGTGTAAATATGTTTTATTTAGGTTGGCCTACTTATTTTAAAATTGATCAAGCTTGGGCAAATAAGTTTCTTACTGGGGTAACTTATGACAATTATATTGATTTTGCAAAATTGCAAGAAACGATTTATGATTTTTCATATTCTTTTTCATATCCAGTTATTGTTGAAATCGATGATGATGATGCATTTGTAAATTCAAAAGTTGGAAAGAAAGGATTTACATTTACAACTGCATATGAAGTTAATGTGAAAAGTAATAATGTGGAAATTAATTTACCTCAAACATTAATAAGTGTGGAATCTGATGAAGAGGACCAAATAATTACACAATTTTGTGATGAAACTCAACATATATTAAAAACAAAAATAAATGTATTTGATGATGATGAACTTCTTTTAGATAAAGTTCCAGAATTTATTTATAGCTGTGATGGTGGTATTGATGATATAAGTTGTTATATTGATCAAGAAACAAATGGATTTCATTATTTTCCAACTTGTATGAATGCTAAAATTACTTTTGTAGATGAAAATTATGAAAATCGTAAATTTGATATTGGTGATATGCTATTTGGAAATTTTAATGAAGAATTAAATTTTACATTAGCTAAGGTTAGAAAATTTAATTATGATTTTAAAAAAATATTACATGGAAGTTTAGACTTAGTTATTGATCAAGGTCATTCAATGTCAACATTATTATTAAATGTAGAACCAGATGAAATGGCTGAAGTGAGACTTGAGCGTATACAAGATAATTTAAATGATCCTGAATTTTTTGAATCTATTTATACTGGTCCTGATGACAGAAGTTTACAAGAAATAAAATTAATTCCTGGTTTTTATAAAGTGGATGGGAATTATATTAAATTAATTCCTGCTTTATATGAAAAAAATGGTGAAACGGATTATACATTTAAATTGATTGTAGGGGATTTTACTGATGAAGATATTAAAAGAAAAGAAGAGGAAGGACATATAGTATTAACTGAAATTCCTTATGGAATTTTAGATGCTGTTTTAAATGTTAAAAAAAATATGCATTTAGCAAATACTGATTCAACATTATTTATATTTCCAACATTTGCATTTCCACCAAGATCAATTAAAGATATTCCTAAATTTTCTTCAATATTTTATGAAAAAAATAAATTAATGTCTGGAACTGGATTAACACCAAAATGGGTTTATGAGGGTGCTATTAAATGAAATTAAACAAATTAATTTTAATTATTTTTGTATTGATTTTTACAGTTTCTTTAGTTAGCGCAGAATTAACTTCACAAAAATATAAATTATCAATTAGTGGTTTTGATGAAATTGATGGTGTATATAAAGAACAGGATGAAATCAAAATTAATGCTATTTTTGAATTTAATGATGATGATATATTATTTAATTTAGGAAGTTCAAGTCAAGAATTAAAAGATTTTTTTAATTCAATTGAATTGAGAAGTACTGCAACTACAGTTTCACAAATTCCTCATTCATGGAATGGATATCATTTCGATCCCGATACTGATTGTTCAATAATTGCTGGAACTAATAATTTAGAATGTACCATTTCAAATCAATTAAATAATAGACCAGAAGAAATGATAATAAGTTTATATGGCACTGCTGGTTTAATTATTGAATCAAAAGGAGTTTTAGATAATCATATTCCAATTTTAGAAATAAGTGATATGGATGAAATTACAAAAATTAATTTAACAATAGATGATTTATTTGAAGGAACTTGTTCTGGATTAAAAAATATTACATTTTCAGCTTATAATATTAATTTAGATTTTACTAATAGTAAATGTAATGAAAATATAATTTTTGATATTAAAGATTATATTGATTCATCTAATTTACAAGGAGAATTTTCATTTGATACTGATATAATTGTAAGTGATGTATTTGGTAATTCAATAACTGAACATATTAGTAAATTTATTGATTTTTGTGAAATTTGTGTAAAAAATAATCTAGTTTATTCAAAAACAAAATTAGATTTTATTAATATACAAACTAAACCAGAAATAGTAAATTTATGTGTAAATACTTCAGCATTTTCTGGAATTAAAGCTGTATATTATAATGCTCAAGATACAAAATTAGAAGCTGAAAATAAAGGAGTTAATATTTATTGTACACATGAAGTTAATTTTTTACAAACTGCAAGTTTATCTTTTTCAATAGTATCTAATGATCCAAATATTGCCACACTTGAATATAATGCAGATTATAGTATTGATTTTGCACGTGCAGGACCTGTGATAACAAGTATTGACATTGGTCAAGTAATTACAGAAACAATAGCTCAAAGTGAATTGTCTCCAACTAATCAACCTGATACATTTCCTGAAAAAAATATATTTTTTGAAGGTTTATCATATTATTCATCTAATTTTCCAAATACAATTAAAGTAAAAATTGATTGGGATGTTTCAAAATTAGATATTAATTCAATTGGTATAAAACCAAGTGAAGGTATTACATTTACAAAAGATGAATGCATAGAAGTTTATATTAGTCCAAATAATAAATCAGGTTATTTTGAATGTTATTTTGATGTAAACTTACCACAAAATTTACCAGAATCATTTGCAGTTATGATTGATGAAAATACAAAAAATAAAGAAAATATAAAATTAAATGATCAAAGTATAAGAAAAATTTACACATTAGATAATAATCAACCTGAATTAATTAAATATGAACAAAAAGATAAAAATAAAAATAATAGATATATTAGTCAATATAGTCAATTTATTTTAGAGACTTTAATTAGTGATATTGATGTTGGACTTTCTCCTAATAGTATTTATGTTGATTTTAGTAATTTAACTATTGATCCATTAAATCCTGTTTTAGTTAATGGTAATTGTGATACTTCTATTAATCCATACAAATGTAATTTTGAATTTCAATCTGAAGTAGAGAGTGGATATTATAATGTAACTTTGCATGCTTATGATAAATTAAATAATAAAAAATCATTTCCAATTGAAATTACTGTATTTGAATATGTAAATGAAACTGATTGGTTTTATTATGATATAGATAAAATGGTTCCACAAGCATTTGATAGAGCAAAATTACATAAGTCAAGTCCAAGTATATTTTTATTTGGTTCTATTAAATCTACACGTCCTGATGGTGAAATTATTGAAACTGAAATTGGTAGTCCTGAAAATTCTAGATGTTGGGCAAATATAAATAATTTAGATTTATACAAATTTATTGACGAACCAAAAATTAAATTATTAGATGAAGATGAATTTGGAAATAAAAGATTTCAATTAACTGTTAGAGCAAAAACTACAAAAGAACCTACACCTGATACAATAACAATAATGTGTCCAATTAGAATCAGAGGAGTTTCTGGTACACAAGTTATTAGTGATACTCAAAGTGAATATGATAAATTAACTTTTACTATTAGTTTTGTAAATAAAAGAAGTGCAAAATTTTCAGAAACTGTTGCAGATAAAATAATAGCGGCTGGTAATAATAAATTTATTACAAATAAATGGATTGGTAAATTTTCAAGTATGTTAAATAAATTTGAAAAAATTTGTAAAATTGCACAAATCGGTCAAAAAGTTTATGATACTTTAACTAAACTTCGTGCTGCTGTTTATATTGTAGCAAAAGCATTAGATTTGGTTGGTGTTGGTGAGCCTTTATGGATTGGTTTTAATAAAGGTATAGAAGCAGTTAGATGTAGTTTAAGTGGAGTACAACCAAGTCAACAAGGTGGTATATTTGGATTTTTTAGAAAGGCTTGTACACATTTGAATTGTAATGGTAAAAGTAATTTAGCGACAAAAGCTTTTGATAAAATTAATAAAAATATTTATGATTCTTCAAAAAGTATTACAAGTTCTGTTTCAAATGTAGTTAGTAAAATTGAAAAAAGTGATAAAAATATAATACAATCTGAACTTGTACCAACTCAAACTGATGCTTCAAATTCATTAATAGGTGCAATTGGTTCATTTTGTATTCCTGATATAATTAAAGGTCTTGAAAGGAAGCGTGTAATTGAATGTAATTATATTAATTGTTTATGGGATGTTGGATTATTGGGTGGAAATATGGCTCAATGTGATGCGTTTAAGAGTTATGCAAATTGTAAATATGTTATGGGAGAAATAACTGGATTATTACCTTCATTAAATTTATTTGACAATTTAAAAAATAATGTAATGAGACGATTAAAAGAAATACCTGAAAGATTTTTACAAGATAAATTAGGTGGATTATTAGGTCAATTTCAAATATGTGATCAAGTATTATCTGTTTCTGGTTATACAACAGGAAGCAATAATCAATTTGCAAAATGTTTAGGTGGTAAACCTGCTCCATCTTTAAAAAATGGTCCAAAAGTCCATCAATTAATTTTATGTGGTGTTTTAGAATCTAAATTACAAGGTAAAGATTTAAAAGAAATATTTTTACCTGTTGATGAAATTAAAGATAGTTTCAAATCAGTTGATGACAATCCAGATTTAGAAAAGTTTTGTCAAAATGCTACAACTTATATAAATGAAGCAAAAGATATTAAAGCATATATTAATGACAATTTCAAAGCAACACAGAGTGTAAGTATAGCAAGTGATAATGCAGCTGAAGATCAAGAGTTTAAATTAAATTTATTTCAACAAACTTCACAACCATTAACAGAAGTTAATAATGAAAGTCCAACTAGTAGTAGTAGTGGTGAAAATAGTGGAGGTATTGTTAGTGAGAATTAAGTATTTAATATTAATTTTAATTATTTTATTTAGTCTTAGTTCTGTGATTGCAACATATAATCCTTTTTTAGACGAAGAAGTTATACCACAAAAGGTACAAGATGCTGTAGATCATGATAGTGATGTGGTTGAACTACAAGAAGATAAAAAAAAAACCATTGAAACAAAAATAAAAATAAAAAAAGATACTAAAAATGAAGAATCTAAACCAGTTGAATTTGATAATGAATTTTATAAACAATTAGAAGATAAAAATTTCCAAACAACTGTTAATAAGCAATGTGCTACAGTTAAAACTTGGGAACGAAATCAATTTAAAGATTCAAAACAATGTATTGAATTTTTTACTTTGAATAGTGAGTTAATTCCAACAGCTCCAAATACTATTACTCAAGATACAATTAATACTTTAATTAAACAAGACAAAGAGTTTAAAGCATTACAAACTTTGTATGGAAAAACTGATGATGAAAGTAAGAAGAAATTTAATACTGATAAAACTAAATTTTGTGGCGAAACTGGAAATGCTTATCCATTACTATGTGTAACAAATAAAGAAGATATAGAAAATGCAATGTTAGGATGTAGAATTGGTTCAGGAGACTCAATTCAAAAGTTTTCTCAAAGTCAAAATTATTGTAATGATGGAGTTATTGAAACATGTCTTAATGGACAAATGATACAAACTAATTTTTGTGGAAATAATGGTTGTCAAAATGTAAATAAAAATGCAATTTGTAATGGAGATCAATTATATACTTGTAAAAAAGAAGGAGATATTGCATGTTTTCCAAATTCAGGAGAATTTAAATTTTGTAAAGAAGAAGGTAAAACTAATTTTTGGGCAACAGCAAATTGTAGACCGGGTTATCAATGTAATAAACATAATGCTGGAACTGGTTGTTGTAAATTAGTTTTTGATGATAAAAAACCAAAATATGAATGTTATGATATAAATAAGGATGGAACATTTGAAAGTGAGATGACACCTGTAGATGATATTGATAATATTCATAAACCGATTGATCCTGGTATTTCTGCATTATGGAGAAAATCAAGTATTGGTCAATCATATAATAATTTAATAGATGAAATTTTTGAAAATTCATTTTTTAAAAATTTAAATCCTGAATATTTAATTTGTAATTCAAAGGCAAACAAATTAAAACAATTTGGAAAAACTGTTGGTAATGTTCAACAATTTTTAAGTACGAAAAATTTTAATGTACATTGGGATGGTTCATATTCACCTTTATATCAAGAAGTTTCATTGTACACATTAACTTGGTCAATAAAGGCAAATGAAGTTCCTAAAAATTTAGAATCAAATAAAAAAATTAATGGAGCAGTTTGTTATTCTGATGAAGAATGTTTAAGTAATGATTGTAATTTGTATGTTGGTGCAGGAGAAAAATCAAACTCTGGATTTTGTCAAGGTACTCAAGAAACAATTAAAACAAAAATAAATCAAGCAGTTGTATTTTTATTAGGAGATTTAGATGTGGAATTATTACAAACAGTTGCAAATTATATTAATAATCCGTCAAAAAAACTTCCTGCAGATTATGGTGATATTCCTTTGAAAATAATAGAATTTGATAATCAAAAAGTATTTAGTGCAGATTTAGATAAACCCTTATTAGGAACAGTTGAATTTGAAAGTGATGGAAGATGGAATTTTGTATGTTTATGGTTTATACCATCACATGTAAATAATCAAATTAATACAAAAATAATAAAACCAGGCTTACTTGGATGTCAACCTATTGTAAATCGTGATTTAGATCCTAAAATAGAAACTTCAAGTACAAGTACGTTTTCAAATTCAGATCAATTATATTTTAATCAAAATAATAAATTATTTAATCCTTTAAATTCTGTTTCAAGAGTAATTGATGTAAATGATTTTTTAATTAACGAAAATTCAAATAAACCAAAAGTAGTAGAAACAATAAATACTATTTCAAAACATAGAACATTTTTTTCAAATGGGCGTATGATTGGATGGCCTATGAGTTATAATACGAATAAAGAAATAATAAAAACATTTAATGATGATTTTGAAAAAGCACAATTAATTCCTAATCCAATTTCATTAGCAGATGTAGTTAATAATTATTTTTATTTTGCAGTTAAAGGAAGAAGTGGAACAGTTTCAATAAATTCAGAACAATTAAGTGGACTTACAGCAGAACAAGTAAATACAATATCAAATCCTGATATGATTTTAAGAATAGAACAAAAAGATCTTCAAACTGATGCAAGTAAATTAAAATTAAAATATGATCTTTCTTTTTCAAAAAAAGCAGGATTTAATCCAATGGATATAAAAATACAATTATATTGTACTAAAGAATATTTAAGTGGACATTTCAACTGTCCAAAAGAAGATATTGCAATTTCAAAAAATATTTATCAAAAAACATTAAATCCTGGTGAATCATTAGTTGAAACAAGTTTAATAATAGAAGATGTTAAATCAAATCAAATGTTTAATCAAGCAAAATTAATTATTGATGGTCAAGTGGAACAAACATCAGAAATTATAAGTATGAGTTTGCCACCTTTTGAATGTATTAAAAATCAAGATAATTTATTTACGTGTTAAAATGAAAGTTAATAAAAATATATATTTTAAATTAGTAATAGCAAATATTATTTTTTTTATATTTGTTCTTATAATGAGTGTTTTAATTAATGATAATTTAAATGAGGCAACTGTTGATTTTGATTCAAAATTATATAGCTTAGAAAAATTAGATCAAATTACTGAATCTCAATATGAATATTTAGAAAATTATTTATCAAGTAAAATTAACTTAATTTTATTTTTTATTATTACATATCCAGTATTATTAATTTTAATATGGGGTGGATTTAATGCAATTGAAAATAATATAATGCATAAAAGAAAAACAAATTTATTTAAATTAAAAAGTTGGATTTTTCAATGTGGATTAATTTTATTATTTATTTTTATATTATTATTAATTCTATTAATGTTTTCTTCATTAATTACATTTATTAATACATTTTTATTAAATATCATATTTAATCAAGGACTAGTTGATTTTTTCATAATCACATTAACAATTATATTTTTTATAATAATGGTATTTTATATTAAATTATATTATTTAATTACAATAAATGAAAATTTTTCAAATGCATTTAATTCTGTTTTTAATAAAAAAATATTTACATTAAAAAATATATTAAAATTATTTGTATTATTAATTACTTTTTTTATAGTAATCATATTTCTTTTTTTAATTAATGATGATAATTTATTTTATTTTTCACTTGCAATATTTTTATCATTATTTTTTGCATATTTTAAATTATTATTATATACTCTAATATACGAATAATAGCCAAATATATATAATTTAATAATAAGTTTTATAAATACGTCAAATCCCTTTTTCATAAGAGGTTTATATATGGGAGTTAAATTAGTTGCGGTTGGACAATTAACAAAAGGTAAGTATGTTGTATTAGATGGTGCTCCTTGTAGAGTAAAAAGTACATCCACTTCAAGACCAGGGAAACACGGTCACTCTAAAGTTAGATTAGAAGGAGTAGGTTTACTTGATGGTAAAACAAGAGTTATTGTAATGCCAGCTCACGATAATATTGAAGCACCCATAGTTGAGAAATTAACAGCTCAAGTATTATCAGTTAATGGTGATATGGCAAATGTTATGGATAATGAAACTTATGAAACATTTGATCTAAAAATAGATGATGATGTTGAAGGTGAAGTAGTTGAAGGTTGTCTTGTGCTTTATTGGGATTTAATGGGTACTAAAGTAATGAAACAAGTTAAAACTCAACAAGAACAAGATATTTAAATTAAGGTTATAAAATGGCAGGAAAATTAGTTGAAGCAATTGCAAGATTGTTCAAAAATAAATTTATATGTAAAAATTGTAAGACTAGTATTAGAACTACAAATTTGAAAGTAATTAAAAAAGAAGTTACTTGTAGAAGTTGTGGTGGACATAAATTTAGACCTGTAAGACTTAAAAAATAATTTTTTATTTTAATTCTAATTTTAGAAAGATTTATATATTGTAATACATTATTGTAATATATGTTACAAAAAAGTAATATGATTAAAATAATGGATTTATATTTTGATAATCCAAACGAAATATATTGTTTAAAAGATATTAGTATTAAAATAAAATTAGCTCACACTTCAGTAAAAAATAATTTAAATAATCTAATAAAGTTAAATCTAATAAGTGAAATTATAGAAAAAAGAGGCAAACGGAAATTTCCATTTTATAAGGCGAATGTAGATTTTGATTTATTTAAAAAATATAAAATAATATATAATATTAGCAAAATTTTAAATTCTAAATTGATCGATTTTTTAAATGATAATTTAATGCCTAAATCTATTATTTTATTTGGTAGCTTTCAACATGGTGAAGACTTAGTTAATAGTGATATTGATCTATTTATTGAATGTAAATCTAATAATATTGATTTAAAAATATTTGAAAAAAAATTAAACCGTAAAATTCAATTACATTTTAATAAAAAATTTAATAATTATTCTAAAGAATTAAAAAATAATATAATTAATGGTATTGTTTTAAGTGGTTATTTAGAGGTTTTTAATTGATTATTAAACAAACTCCTGATTTACAAAAAGCAAAATCATTACAAATAATGGCTAAAATCACATTAGAACGATTGAATAAAACTGATATTGAAAAATATCCAAGTAATACTTTATTAGATTATTATGATATTATACATAAATTAATGGATGCAATTTTATTAAAAGATGGTATTAAAATTAAAGGAGATGGTTCTCATAAAGAACTTATTGATCAAATGTTTAAAAAAAATTATATTAATCAACAATTAAAAATATTTTTACAACAAATGAGGGAATATAGAAATAGAATTTCTTATGAGGGATTTATGATAAATTTAAATTATATTGAATTGAATAAAAAATATATAAAAGAAATAATTAATAGTTTATTTAATAAATTAAATTTATAATTATTTTAATTCTAATTTTATTGGACAGTGATCACTGCCCATTATTTGATTTAATATTATTGAAGAATTAATTTGTTCTTTCATATTATTTGAAACAAAAAAGTAATCTATTCTCCAGCCAACATTTCTTTCACGTGCTCGAGTTTTATAATCCCACCATGTATAATTTTCACCTTTTTCATTAAACATTCTAAATGTGTCTATAAAACCTAATTCAATAAATTTACTAACCCATTCTCTTTCTTCGGGTAAAAATCCTGTGTTTTTTTCATTATTTTTAGGGCGAGATAAATCAATTTCGGTATGGGCTGTATTCACATCACCAGTTACAATAATTTTTTTACCTTCATTTAATAATGTTTGACAATGTTTGTAAAATGCATCATAAAAACTCATTTTATATGGAACTCTTTTATTTCCTGAACTGCCATTTGGAAAATAAATATTAAATAAAATATAAGCATCAAAATGTAAAATTATGAATCGTCCTTCTTGATCAAATTCTTCAATGCCTATACCATATTCAATTTTATTTGGTTTAATTTTTGTATAAACTGCAACACCTGAATAACCTTTTTTAATTCTACATGAAGACCAATGACTTTCATAACCTTGTTGATTTAGTATTGTCTCTGATAATTGTGATTTATCTGCTTTAGTTTCTTGAATGCATAATACATCAGGTGACTCTTTATGTAACCATTCAAAAAATCCTTTTTTTTCAATTGCTCTTATTCCATTAACATTCCAAGAAATTATTTTAGTCATAAAAATAAATATTTTCAAGATTTTAAAAATGTATGGATATTTTATCTTGATAAAGATTTTTGTCTAAATAATGCTGTATTTAAAAATAATAAATCATCAAATTGCATTTTATTTTCATTTAATGAAAAATTTAATTGTTTTTCATTTAAAGTAATAGAAAAATTTCCATTTTGATATTCTAAATTAGCTCCTTCCATAGAACTTAATATGTCCTGATCATGATGAAATAATAATTTTAATTTGTTAAATAATTTTGTGTCGAATTTTATTTTGTGTCTATCAAAACATGATTTAATTTTTTTAATTTCTATTTCATTTAAATTTGGACAATTATGTTTATATATTGCTAATTCTCTATATTTGGTATTTATTTCAGATCTGGATATAAAATTTTCAATTACATTATAATCTATATCCACTGATATTAAATTATATTTAAGTTTTGTATTATAGTCAATTGTTTCTCTAACATCTTTTTCAAATTCTTTTAATTGTTTATTTAAATGTCTATAAAAAAATTCTGGGATAAGAACTTCTGAATTTAATTTTACTATAATACTTCCTTTTTCACTTATTCTATTAACTAATAAATGAGATCGATAAAAATCTTTAATAGATAAACTATGATTTTCTGGTAAATATAAAAAACAAACATTATCATTTCTAAGACTAACAGATTGATCATTAATTTCTGGTTTTAAACCTTGCTCAGCAAAAATGTTTCTATACAAATACATATTGTTATTTTTTACTTTTCTTTTATAAAAATATTTATTATTGTTTGTATTGATTGTGGGGTATACTTTCCTTCATACCGGCAGCTGTAATTTTCACAAAATTTCTAAGTCCTTTAGCTTCACTAATTGTGTGCGCACCACAATAACTCATACCACTTTTTACTCCGCCTAATAATTGAATAATTATTTCTTTAACAGTACCACGATATGGTATTATTGATTCTACTCCTTCAGGAACATATTCATCATCTTGTTTTTTTTTATCTTTATTATCTTTACTATCTTTAGCAGATTTACTCGCCATACCCCTATATAATTTATATTTATGTCCGTCTTTTACGATAACATTTCCTGGAGTTTCACGAGTTCCAGATATTAAACTTCCTATCATGATTGTATCTGTACCAGCTGAAATTGCTTTCATCATATCTCCACTGTTTTTTACTCCACCGTCTGCAATTATAGGGATATTATATTCTTCAGCAATTTTTGAACATTCAATAATTGCACTTACTTGAGGATATCCACTACCAGTAACAATTCTAGTTGAACAATTAGCACCTGGTCCAACTCCAATTTTAATTGCATCAGCACCAGCTTTAATTAAATCGCGAGTTCCTTCTGGTGTACAAACATTTCCAGCAATTATATCTGTATCAGGCCATTTTTCTTTTAATTTAAATATTGTATCAATAACTATATCGCTATGACCATGTGCAATGTCAATAACTAAAAAATCTACGCCAGCATCAATTAATTCTTCAGCACGATCAATTGAATCACTTTTAACACCAATTGCAGCCCCTACTAATAATCTATTTTTTCTATCAAGAGAATCATTTGGATATAATGTTCTTTTATGCAAATCTTTTCCAGTTATTAAACCTGCTAAAGTCCAATCTTCATTTACTAATGGTAATTTTTCTATTCTATTTTCCATAAGCAAATCTTTTGCTTCTGGAGCTGTTATTAATGGAGTTGCTGTAATTAATTTTTCTCTAGGTGTCATTAATTCACTAATTAAAACATCGTCAGACGGACGAAATCTAATATCTCGGCTAGTTAATATTCCAATTAATTCATTATATTGATCTACAATTAATGTACTTGAAATTCCATGTTTATCCATTATTTTTTTAGCTTCTTTTAATGTTAACTCTGGACCCATTTTAAGAGGATCTTCAATTATTGCATTTCTATATCTTTTTACTTTCCTTACTTCTTCTACTTGCTCTTGAACTGTATTGAATCTATGGATTACCCCAACACAACCTAGTTTTGCCATGGCAATTGCCATTTTAGATCCACAAACTGTATCCATATTAGCAGCTACTATTGGATTATTAATTTTAATATTTTTAGTTAGTTTTGTAGTTAAATTAACATCTTTTCTACTCTTAACACCAGACCTTCTAGGTATTAATAAAACGTCGTCATAACTTAATGCCGGAATCATAATAAACCTCTCTTTTTAACAATTAAAACATGTCATTGGGTATAAAAAGATTTTGTATAATAAAGAATATATATTAATAATATTTTTAAATGAAATAATTTTATTTCCATTATGGGTCTTGAAAATTTAGTCTCGACAGTATTTCCAAATGTATCATTTGAAGCAATAAATTGTCAAATTAATAGTGTTTTTAACAATTTATTTTATATTAGACATGCTTTAGGAAAAGATGGTGAAATTGTAAACATTCCTAAATTTCGTACAATGGTATTTAATGCTGATGAATTGTTATTTGATGAAATTGAAAAAAATGGTATTGGTTCATATGGTAAACCAGATAATGATAGTAGAGTTACTCCAATTGGTAAAATTTTAAGAAAATATTGGATTGATGAATTACCACAATTATATTCTTTAATTAGAGGAGATTTATCTTTAGTTGGAATTCGTCCAGGGGGCAAAAATGATTGGAAATTATTTCCAGATGAATTAAAAGAAAGAACATTAAAATTTAAACCTGGTTTTTTAGGTGTTTTATATGCAAGTGAAAAACCTTTAATATTTTCACAAATTATTGATTTTTATAATGATTATTTAGATCAAAGAGAAATAAATCCAATTCAAACTCAATTAAAATATGGAACTAAAATAATTTATAATATATTAATTAAAGGAGCTCGTGGTAAGTAATTAAATAAATCTATTCAATTCATATTTTTGAAATAATTCTTTACATTTATCAATTCCTTTATTACTTATTCCAAATCCATTCATATGTTCTACTAAATATCCATCTTCAAATAAATTTTTAGCTTCTTTTTTCAAATTAGGATTATTAAATATTTCATCACTAGCAATTTCATTTATTTTTCCAGCTGTAAATCTTAATGATAAGGTTGAAATATATTCACTAACTGATTTAAAATAATGTAATCCTAAAAAATGTTCATAGAATATTACTACACTCAATTTATCTTCTGGTTTAAAAAAACCATTTTCATATATTCCATTTATATTTGTTTTTAAAAAATCTAATAATGTCATTTACATTTTTATTTGCATTAAATTATATGCATTTTTATCCTCATAATCGTCTAAAAAATTTAATAAATCATCAAAATTAATTGTTGGTGCAAATATTTTTACAGTATCGTCATAACCTATTCTAGCACACATTGTGTTTACAAAAACTTCAATAAAATTAAAATCTTGTAATGAATTAAAGTCTAGAGTTTCATTTAATAATATAAATGCTTTTTTTCCTTGTGATTCACAATATTTTGCAAATTTTTCTGCACGTGCTAAATGTGATTGTCCTGATTTTGTACTTACTAAAATTCCAACATTTTTTGAATCAAAAAATTTTAATGCAGCTCCTTTTATTCGTCCAATTATTTTATCAAAATCTTCATTTTCAAATAATTTAAATTCATATGAAAATGGATCAAAACAAAATAATGGTTTTCTCATATGAACAGTTAAACCTTTTGGATGAAAAATACCATCACCAAAATATAATAATCCATCAACTTTTGAATATATATCACTAATTGTATTAGTATTACATCCTAATAATTGACCTTTATTAATGTTTGAATTTCCAATAAAAACTTCCTTTTCATTATCAATTAAAAATTGTTTTACTTGATCTAAATAATCTATAAATTGTATTGTTGTTGCAAGTCCAATTTTTTTTGGTAATTTATTTAAATGTGGTTTTAAATTATCAAGTACTTTATTTACATCAATTTTTGCCTTAGTATACATATGAATAACTTCCATATTTTTGTGGAATTATTTTAATTTATAAAATATACTAATTAATAATAATATTAAATTCTTTCAAAAATAGTTTTAACTTTTTTAATAAATTTAGATTTTAAATTTTTATCTTTACTATGAAATTTTTTATTATTTGATTTTTTTTTTTTTGAACCTTTATTATTTTTTGTTTCCAAATCATCTCTTATCATTGCTAGAGTTCTATTTAATTGTCTAAATGTAGTTGATAATTTATATGTTTGATATCCAACAAAAATCAAATAAATTAAATATAGACCAAATATTCCACCAATTAAAATTTCTAAACTATTTAATAATTCTTGTAAATAAGAAAAATAAGGAATTGAAACAATATCAATTCCTGGTGGAAGTAATTCAGTAATATTGGTTGACATTTTTATTAATTATTACTTTCTTTCTTCTTAATTTGTTTTATTGTATCTTCTAATCCAAGTCTATCTAATAATTCTTTATATCTATTTCTAATTGTAACTTCAGTTACACCTGCAACATCAGCTACTTCTCTTTGTGTTCTTTTTTCATTATTTAATAAACTTGCAACATAAAGTGCTGCTGCTGCAATTCCAGTAGGTCCACGTCCACTTGTTAGTTCAGCAGTTTGTGCTTGATCTAATATTTCAACTGCTTTTGATTGTGCTTCAGGACTTATTTTTAATGCTGATGCAAATCTTGGAATATAATCTGCTGGATTACTTGGTAAAATACTAATTTGTAATTCACGTGTTATGAATCTATAAGTTCTACCAATTTCTTTTTTTTCAATTCCACTAGCTTCACTCAATTCATCTAAAGTTCTTGGAACATCATGTTTTCTACATGCTGCATAAAGTGCACCACATACAACTGATTCCATTGATCTACCACGAACAAGACCTTTTTGAACTGCTAAAGTGTATATTCTTGAAGCTTCTTCGTCAACTGCTAATGGTAATTTTAAAAATGAACTAACTCTTTTTAATTCTGCTAATGCTAATTTTAAATTTCTCTCCATTGCTGTAGAAATTCTATATTGCCATTTTCTAAGTCTCATAAATTTTGACTTATCTTTATTTCCTAATACATTTAAATCTGATTTAGTTCCAACTTCAGTTGATAATCCTTGATCATGCTGACTCCATTTCATTGGAGCTCCAGTTCTTCTTTGTTTATCTTCCGTTTGATTATCAAATGATCTCCAATCTTGACCAAAATCAATTAAATTATCTTCTAATACAAGACCACAGTCTTTACAATTTATAGAATCTTTTGAGTGATATAAATTTTTACTATTACATTCTGGGCATCTAATTTTATATTCTTGCATAATATTTCACCTATTAATAGTGATGTACTTTAATTTTATAAATTGTTCGTTTTTATTTATAAACGTTACTAAATACTTATAAATGATTTTAAAAAATATAGTGTTTTCTTTTTTTATATGTTAATCATAATTTTTACAATATATATATGAAATTTGATATTTAAAGTAAAAAATAAATAAACAACGTTCAAATTTATTATATATTTTTATAATTAATTTATATTATGTTTAATTTATTTAAAAAAAATAATTATTTTGAATCTGTAAAAATAATTGAAGATGTTAAAGATATTCATAATAAATTATCCAATCCAAGTTGTTGGTCTAATTCTATTGATACATTTTTAAACATTTTATCTCATTCTAAAAGAATTTCAGATATTGAATTTTCAAAAAAAAATTATTCTAAGGCATTAAAATTATATTTAAGTAGATTAAATAATGGAGCAATTAATTTAAATGAAGATAAATCTTTTTTATATTTAAAAATTGGAAATTTATTTAGATTATTAAATGAAGATGAAAAAGCAATTGTAAGTTACAAAAGTGCATTGGAAATTAATCCTGATTTAGATTCTTCAATAAGTTGTTTTTCTGTATTAATTGATAGAAAAAGATCAAATTCTAGTTTTATGTAATGATAATTGAATTTTTCTTTCTAAATCTTTGAATATTTTAACACCTTCATGTAATGTTTCTTCAATTTGATATCTATGTGATTGGTATAAAGAATTATTTCTAAGAGTTACAAATTTTTCTCCAAATTTTCTTTTTGCTAATTGCAATACATTATATATTTTTTTTATATCATGACCTGCATAAAATGTTGAATCTTGTACAATGTTTGTAATTGTTTTAAACATTTGATAATTTATATGAAATTCATATTTTTCTTTATCTTTAGTTTTAATTTTAGATTTATCTAAATTTTGTTTAAATAATTGTAATGTTTCTAAATAATTTGTAGGAAAACTCACTGAGGGATTTTGTCTAATTAAATAAGTTAATTGAAGTTCTTTATGATTTAATAATGAATCAACAACGATATTTTTTGCAGGTGATAATGTTTTTTTAGAAAAACCTTTTTTTATTTTTTTTTGTTCTTCATGACTAACTAAACTAAAATAATCTTGACTTTGTGGAGTTGTTGTATTTTCTATAAAAAATCCTGCATATTTATTATGATGATCTATTGAAACAAATTGTCTATAATGTAATATACCACTATCAAATTTTGTAAACATTCCTTGTATTTTAATTGGCTTAACATATCCTGTTCCTTGTAATAATTCTGAAATTAATATATTTGTAATAAATGCACCATCATCACAATCAGATTTTTTATTTTTTCCAAATCTATCATTTATTTCAACACTATCTACATATTTTCCAATACCTTTTTTTTGTAAATTGTATAGATGTAAAAATAATTTTTTTACTTCTTCAATAGAATATGTTTGTTGAGGTCCTAATATATTTTCACTTTCAAAAATGTGTTTTACTAAAGGAATAATAAACGCATTTAATTCTTCCGCATTTCCTTTTTGAAATAAATCTAAGGTTTCATATTGATTTTCAATTGATTGTGTAAATTGAATCATTGGATCTGTTTCAACAATTTTTGTATCTTCGTCTAATTGAGTATATAATTTATTTAATAATATTAATTGATTTAATGAAAATATTATATTGCTTTTTGGACCAGTGCCAACTATTTCATCTAATGTTTTTATATTATTAGAATTTGTTAATGCATGGCTTTGTCCCATCAATGTACTTTGTAAATAATCTAAATTTTTAGTTGCATATGTTTGTCTTAATAATCTTGATCTAGGATCCTTTCCTCTGATGGATCCTGTTTTATTATGTAATGTATTTCTAATAGAATCTATAGTATAATCTAAAATTGATTTTTTTTGTTCAATTTTTATATCTAAAGGTGGTAATATATTATTATTATTTGCAATATTTGAATAATTTAATACTAATGAACCTAATACAGACATTAAAATTGGTTTTAATTTCATATGAGATTCACAAACAGGTTATTTATAAACTTATCACCGTGCAGTGACTAATCAATTATGCTTAGCTTTAAATAATATAATCTATATGTCTAAATTATGACTTTAATTTATATTCAAACTCAAGGTTGTAGTGCTAATCAAGATGATTCTTCAATAATTAGTAATAAGATTATTGAAAATGGTTATGATTTAACTTCAAATGAAGATGAAATTCAATATAGTGATTTATTAATTTTTAATACATGTACTGTAAAAAATCCAACAGAAGATAAATTTGTTTCATTATTAAAAAAATATAAAAATGAAAATAAAAAAATTATAGTTACTGGTTGTATAGCACAAAGTTTAAAGCCATTAATTAAAAAAAATTCAAAATTAATATCTATTCGTGGAATGGAAAAAGATGAAAAAAAATTAAATGACATTTTTGAAAATATAAGTTTAGTTGGAGTTAATCAAATTGATAATATTATTAATGCAATAGAAAATGAATTTAATAATAAACATGTACAATTATTAGAAGATAAACAATTAATTAAATCAAATATAAATCGTGATGCAAAAGTAATTCAAACAGTTCAAATATTAACTGGTTGTTTAGGTGCTCCATGTACTTATTGTAAAACTATTTTTGCCCGTGGGAAATTAGTTTCTTTTCCTTTAAATGATATTAAAAAAAGAGTTGAATTTTTAGTTAATAATGGAACTAAAATTATATATCTTACAAGTCAAGATAATGCTGTTTATGGTATGGATATAAATAGTAATTTACCCACATTATTAAATGAACTATTATCTATTCCAGGAGATTTTAAAATACGTTTAGGTATGGGGAATCCAGATCATTATATGTTATATAAAAAAGAATTAGTTGAAATTTTCAAAAATGATAAAATGTTTAAATTTTTTCATATTCCAATTCAATCAGGATCAAATAAAATTTTAACACATATGAGACGTGGTTATACAATTGAACACTTTAATGAAATTTATGATGAAATTAAATTAGAAATTCCTGATTTAGTATTTGCAACTGATATAATTTGTGGTTTTCCTTATGAAGATGAAAATGATTTTAACCAAACTCTAGAAATTGTAAACAAATGTAAATTTGATGTAATTAATATATCTAAATTTTATCCTCGATTAGGAACATTGGCAGCTGAGTATGAACAATTACATAATGATATAAAAAAAGAAAGATCAAAAGAATTATCACTATTACATAATAAAATTGCCTTTGAAAATAAATTAAAATATATGGATAAAGAATTAAATGTGATTGTAGAGGCAAAGAATGGTAATGATTTAATCTGTCGCACTGATAATTATACACAAGTAATTGTAAAAGATAATAGTGAAATAAAAATAGGTGAAAGTTTTAAAGTAAAAATAATTGAAACTAGCACTTGGCATTTAATTGGAGTTTTAATTTAAAATAATTTTTTAGTAATGCATAGTACATATACATTTCCTTTGATTTTATCTTTTAAAAAATTAGTTTTTTTCTTATCATATATTTTAAATCCAGCTTTTTCAAAATACGCTTCAGACTTATGTGCATATGAAAATACTTCTCCATAAAGTCCTTTTATTTTATATTTTTTAATTTTATTTGATAATTGTTTTAAAGCAGTTTTAATTAAATCCGTTCCTATTCCTTTATGTCTATATTTTTTAATTATATTAAAATGTGCATGTGCATAATTTTTTGGAGTTTTTACTAATTCAAAAGGTGCTTTTGTTAATAAATATTTTATGAATTTTTTATTTTGTGGATATTTCTTATATTTTCCTATTAAGAAAGAAAATAAAATTTTAATCATTACAATAATTTGATTTAATAAAATATAAAAATGTGCATTTGGTTTTAATGAACCAAATAAATATCCAACTACTTTTCCTTTTGATTCTGCAATCAAAATATGTTCTGGTTCATGCTTCAAATAATAATTTCTAATTAATTGAGTGAATAATTCTCTATCAGAAAATAATGTATCTATTTTTTCACCTAAGAAACCAGTATCAGCACAAATATTTTTTATTGCTTTAGTATCTTTTGGCTCAAATTTTCTTATTTTATAATTTAATTTCATTTAATATATATTGTTTTTTTTATTTTTATAGAAATCTTTTTTTATTTTATCAATATCATTAGAAATATCTTTTAAATTATCCTTTCTTTGTTTTATTTGTTTATCTAAGCTAAGGTTTTTATTATCTCTATCCATTTTTTGTTTTAATTTTCTTTTTTCATTTATTATATTAGATATATTATTTGTTTTTTTTGTAATACTTGTTACAACATCTCTTCTATAAATTAATCCAACTGATAATAATACACCAAAGACTAAGTATTTCATAATCATAATTGTTTCATCAACCTGAGCTAATTCTAATGCTTGATCAAAATCATATGGATTTGAATCTGCTTTAATAATTGCCATTCCAGATAATGGACTATCATTACTAAATACATTTCCAATTATAGCTGAAATAATTATAAGAGCGAATAATAAATAAAACCTCTTTTTCATAATATAAATTAATGATTTTTCTTTATAATTTTATTCTTTTTTTGATTTTAAAGCATATTACATCAATATATTTTAATTTTGATGTATGATGAGCCATTTTATTTCTTAATGGAAATTTAAAATTAAATGTTTTAATTATACTAAATTTATTTTTCTCAATAAATTTTTGTACATATTCTTTAGTTGATGCTTTATGAAAAGAATAAATATTATTTGAACAATTCATTGAATTTTTTAAAAAACTTATATCTATACCTTTATTTTTAACTCCAAAAGGTGGGTTCATTATAACTAAATCTACATGAGGTAATTCAATGTTTTCACTCAAATCATTTTGAATAAATTCATATTTTAAATCATAAGTAGACATATTAGTTTCAAATTCATTTTGTTTTTCAATATCAACACAAATTAATTTTTTAGCACCTAATAAGCCACATGCAATACTTAAAATCCCAGTACCTACACCTAAATCCATTATAATTTTATCTTCAATTAAATTATCATTATATGCATCCCATAGAATTTCCATTGCAATTGAACTTGGAGTAGTATATTGTTCTAAATTAAATTTAGGTTCAGAAAAATCTAATAATTTACTGATTTCAATTTCGATTTGTTTTTTATTCATTTTAGGCATACATAACTAATCCTACAACTGCTACTAAATAAACTACACACCATAAACCAAACATAATTTGTAAATTTCTATCTTTATGCACTATTGCATATAAAAATAAAGGTATTCCTAAAATTAAAAGCAATGACCAAGTAATTAATGAAACACCTTGAACATCTTTCATAAACCAAATATTATAAATTTGTGGAAGTGCACTAAATGGAGATACAAATGAAACGAAAGCAATAGTTCTATCTAATAATTGATATTTAGGATCTTTATGTGGATATGGATGTACCTTATCCTTTTTTCTTTTTCTAAGATGTTGATGATGAGATGCTAAAGACATATATTACATCCAAAGAATACCTATATAAAGTTTTTGTTAAATTATAATAATATGACAATTAAAAAATTAATTTTTCACATTATTTTAATATACTTACTTATTGGAATAATTGGAACTCTTTATTATAATGGAGAATTTATAGAAATATTTACTTGGGGTATTGATTTTATTCGTGGTTTTAGAGAAACAGTTAATTAATCACTGGGTATTTCTAAAATGTAATTTTACAAAATTAATTTTACTCAATTTTTTATTTTTTAATTCAGTAAGAGCGACTTTTACATGTGTAGATCCCTTGGGTATGTAAAAATTAACTTTTTTATTTAATTTTTCAATTTGTTTTAATGCATAATAACGAGAAATAATACTTGCTGCAGCAATTTCAATTATTTTGGATTCTCCTTTTTCTAAATAAATAATATTTTCAATTCCAATTATTTTAGCTCCAGGATATTTATCTACATATATTTTATTTATTTTAAATTTGCTTGTCAATTTTAAAATCATATTTTTATATACTGAATTTAATAATTGAGTAACATTATGACTTTGTGTTAATATATTATATTCATATGGTTCAATTGATTTTGTTAAATAATTATCAGGATATTTTTTCATAATATCTTTTGCCATATAAATTATTTTTTCATCGATTATTTTTTTTGAATCTTTTACTCCAATTTCAACTAAATCTTTTCTTATTTTTTTATTAGCACAAAAAATAGATAAACAAATCCCTCCAAAAGTATCTCCTTTTAGGGATTCATCACATCCAATATAAATGTCATTCGAGTCAAAATCATATTCATAATCTTGTTTTATTATTTTAATAATTTTTTCAGCTATTAGAAATTTAACTGCTTTTTCTTCATTTTCCTTTTTACCTGCTATTGTTAATTTTCCACTTGTATAGAGTGTAATTGTAGTATCTCCTTTATACCTAAATTTTTCATATTGGGTTTTAGTTTGAATACTATCATAACCTAATCTTTTTAATTTAATTAAATTCGCTTCAATTACTTTTTCAAATACTCTCATAATTAATATGAATTATTTTATTATATAAATATTTAGTAGAATTCATCCAAATAATAAAAAAACTATAATTAATATTATTATTAAAATTATTAAGCTAATTATTAAATTTCCTAAACTTAATTTTATAATTTGTTTATTCTCTAAATCAAATTGTTTTTTAATGCTCATATAAAACAATATTAAATAAAATGAAATCCAGAAGGAAAATCCTAAATATTGTCCTGATATTAATGATTTTGATATTAAAAATGTTAATGGAAATATTATTGAAATTAATAAATTAAAATTAATATTTATGTCAATTTCGAACCTTTTTGAAATATAATTTAATGAAAATAAATGTATTAAATATAATACAATAAAATATATTATGCTCTCAACGATTGTCATTTTATATGAAAATTATACTTAATTTGTATATTGTAATAAATACTGCAGCAAAAAAATAACTCATTATTATTGCAGTTACTGATGTTTTTGTTGCAATTTGTTTGCTGCAATTTAATTTTTTAACTAATAAATATGAAGATATTAAGACTCCTAATAAAAATGATACAACCATACTAGTTTTTGTGCTGTTTACAAAAATTATACCTGATATTGCCGATATTAATGCAATTAAAATACTGCAAAGTGTATTTGTAGATCCATCTAAATTTAATTTAAATAATTTTTTAGATGTTAAAAAACCTAAACTAGTCATAAAAAATGCAATTGTTATTGTAATTAAAAATCCTAACCAGGCCATAATATTATTCTTGTTTTTTGATTTATTAATATTTGTATTTTATTAAAAAATAAGTTAATTGATTTAATCACAGTTTTGATAATAATAAATAAGTAATTAATAATGATTATTATCAAAATAAATACTATTAATTTCAATTTATTATTATATTATTTAAATCTCAAATTTAATCTAATTTTAGTAATGTTTTTAAATGAAATTTAACAAAAATAAATTATGAAATATAATAGATTAATTTTTTATTTTTTTATAATATTATGTATGAGTTTTTATTTAGTAATTGCTGAACCTAGATTAACTTTAAAGGATGATATTGGAAATATAAGTCAATTCGGACAAAATTCAATAGATATTTACAAAGATAAACCCATTACTATAACAGGTGAGAATTTAAATAATCTTATTTTTCATAATTTAGAATTATCATTTAAGTCTACAGAAGGAAACTTTAACAAATATATACCTTTAATCAATAAATTATTGTCATCTAATAAATTACCATTATTAGTTCGAGATAATGATTATTTTAAATTAAATATTGATGGTGATTTTCAATTTAATAATGAAGAATCTTATACATTAAATTTACCTTTAAGGCCATTAGTTACAGAAAAATTTGAAGGTTTACTTGAAGCTGAATATACAGATAATTCAGGTAATCTAAAACAATATTCACAGGGTTTTATATTAATAGTACATACTGACGCAATAACAGAAATTTTAATTGAAGAAAATTCTTTTGGTGGTGGTATGGTAAACTTAATAGTCGATGGAATAGAAAGTCTTGCATTAACTGCATTAAATAATTAATTTTAATATTCTCTTAATTCAAACCAATAAATTGTTTCATTATTTAAAACTCTTTCAGGTACTTCTAAATTACTTAATTTTTTTAAAGTTGGTCTCATTAAATTTAAACTCCCACCATATTTTTTAGCTTGTTCAAGTACTACATCTAATGTTAAATTATTTCCTTCATTTTCTAATTTTTGTTTACTAAATAATAATAATGATTTTTCACTGTCGAATGTTCTCTCACCCTCTGTTATTTTCTCCTCAGGAAATAATGTACATACAGTACCTGTTAAAAGATATAAATTGCTATTTCTGCCCAGAGTAAATGGACTTCCATTAGTATCTGATTTTGATAATAAAATTGGATGATATTCACCATTTTGATATAATTCTTGAGTTAAAATTGGTTCCCGTAACCTTAAATCAAATAATGATGTTAATTGACGTTTAGATTGAAATGTATCACTTAACTCAGCTCTTGAAAAAAAAGCAAATCTTGATTGTTTATCAGCCTGGTCTTTTAAATAAAAATGATATTCTTCCATAGTGTTTCCAATGATATTTTTATCGTTTTCTTTATATAGTTTATTATCATTAATATACTATATTAAATTATAATGAATGTTTATAAAATAAAAATTTCAGAATAATTTATGTCAGAAAATAGTTTTTTTCAAGAATTTTTAGGGAATTTACCATACATTGGAAATTTAATACTCTATAATTGTTTTTCAGTTCCAACTACTGAAGAACAATTTTTTGAAATTATGAGTAAAAAAGATTATGATAGTTTAACTATTGGATTAAAAGAAAAAACAGGTTTTTTTAATAGTGACACTAGTGAAAGTTATGCAATATTTCCTATAATGACATCTAATGAATTATATTTAGAATTATTTGATCGAAAAAAAACTGATATTTTACCATTAAATGGATCTGATAGATTAGCTATGGTTGAAAGAAGAAAAAAAACTGCAAATGAAAAATTAGAAGGACTTTCAACTAGATGTAGTTTAGCAAACTATGAGGTGAAAATTTTAACAGATATTATTGGTGAAAATTAATAATTTGCACATTATTCCGACATAACTATACTAACCCCTTATTTTGATACTATTTTTCATAAATTTAACTTACAACTACACCTTTACATTTGTTTCACCTTAATCTCAATTGTCGAGATTTTATTTTACAAATGTAGGTTTGTCTATATTTGTAATTAATTGTATTGAAATTTTACAATTGTATTGAATTTTATCATTAATGGAATATTCCGACAATTTTTTTGATCTAATTTATTGATGTTTTGTTTATAAATGAAAGTTGAAATTGAATGGTTTTCTAATACTTTGAGATGCAAATCGTTTGAAATTCAGTATTTATTTAAGTCTTTTATAAACAATGGATTTTAATTATTCTTATAAATTATAAAAAAAAAGGAAAATTATGAGTTATACGCTTAAATTTAATTTATATGCAATAAATCAATTTAATCCAATTTCAGTTTTGTGTAGAATTGCTCAAGAAAACAATCATGAGTCTATTGATTTTGATAATGGTGAATGTTTAGTTAAATTATCGGATAAATTTTTTAAAAAATATAAAAGCAATCCTGAACTTGTAAATTCATTATTTTCTGGTGTATATTTATTACCAAGTTTCATGTGCAAAAAAATAGAATTAAATCATTTAACTCAATTAGAGGAAAGTACTCCATTTAAAGTTAAAAAAATAATTTTTAATGGAGATACAAATATTATTTATGTGCCAAGAGATGATTATATCTGTATGGATCCAAGACTTTTAAACGTTATGAGTATTTTAAATAAATATGATTTAAATAAATTTATGAGTGACTTATACAGGTGGAGTTAAAACTAATTAGTGATAATATCATTTTATAAATCTGAACAAATATATTTTAATTAAAGAGGGGTATTTTAGTGTTTGATGAAAAACATCTAGGTTTAGGCAATAGACTCAATTTTTTAGAGAAAAATATTAGGCAATCTTTTAAAAATTTAAGATTAGAATTAGAAGATCATTTAGATTCAATAAATGATAATACTAACGAGGTTGAATACATTTCTGAATTATTATGTGATTTTGATAATAGATTATTAAAATTAGAAGATTCTATTGAATTTATTAAAAATAATTTAGGTTCCACTAAACCAATAAATAAAAATATAACTCCTCTTTTAAATGAACGTGAAACTGATATATTTTTATCTATTTTTAGAGATGAAAATAATACTAAACCATTAAGTTTAATATCACAAGAAATTTCTATTCCTGAGAATACAATTAAAAAACTTATTTCAAATATTGTTAAAAAAGGTATTCCTATTTTACAAACTAATACAGCTGAAGGTAAATTTTTCTATATTGATAATGATTTTAAAGAAAAACAATTAAAACAAAATGTTCTAAATATTTCTACTAATTTAACATTAGATATTTTTGATCAAAAAATTTAATTTAATTATATTTTTATGTTAAAATTAGAGCCAATTATGTGTTATAATTAATTAAAATAAGTAATAATTATTTTTCTTATTCATTTTAATTTATTTTTATTGTTAGTTATTATTTTCCAACTTATTATGTTCAGTCACTTAGAAAGAAATATTAAAAAAATAAAAAAAAATTAATATAAGCCAAATCCTTTTAATGTTACATATAATGCTACGATTACCATTATTGTTATTTGTACATTAGCTGTAGATAAATTTTTATTATAATGTTTTGAAATTCTTTTAGTAAAATCTGGACATCCAAGTATTAATATACCTTTAAGCAAAGCTAACCATCCAAAAATAGTTATAATTACTCTCCAATCACTTACCCATAGGTTGTGTAATAATACAGTAAATAATCCTAAAATTAAAGATAAGAATCCGCTAACAAATAAAAATACTTTATCGCTTGTTAATTTAATCATTTCTTTCATAAGACTTTTATTAAAAAATATTAATAATCCTATTATTAACATATAAAGTCCCCAAAATTGAGCAAAGAATAGTGTTATATCCATAAGTATCACCTTATTATTTTAATCTCTTTTAAGATTTATAAGCTTATTTTAAATTTATTTAATTATGCCAGATTTTGTTAAATATGGAACACCATCTTCATTTGATAATATAATTATTAAATCTGCTTCTGAATAACTTTCATTTACTTTTAAATCTTTAATAATGTCAGCAAAATAAATTAATTCATTTTGTTTTAAATAAAAATTATAATAATAATCTAAAATATCATATATATCATAATTAAGAAAATTTCCAGTTTTCTCTCCATTAATTGATGTTTTTTTAACTGAAGTATGAAAATCAAAACTAATTGGAAAATCATATGGATTTTCAATTGTAAAACTATTCATATTTTTATTACCACATAATACCCATACACCAACATTTCTATCAAATGTATAATTATCTTCTAAACTTAATATACTAACCCATTTCTTTTTATCATATATCCATATTTTATTTATATAATTTTTACAAATACCCCATTCATCTATTTGACCATCTTTAATTAATTTATTTAATGAAATTAAATGCCAACCATTTTTATATTCATTATCTGGAAATGCATAAGTAGTATTTTCTTCTTCATCAATTTCTGGTAGAGTTAACAAATTATATTCTTGTTGAGTTATTTTTTGTTTACTAAATCCAGGACCCCAACGATCAAGATTACTAGTTCTAACATCATATCTATTTAAATCAATTTGACATTTATCTTTTGCTAGAATCCAAAAACCCATATCCGCTGGAATTGTAAAATTATTTTTATGCCAATCACCATTATAAAAATAAACAATTGAATTAGGACAAGATTCATTTATATTTTGATATGCTAATTTGCCATCTGAAGCAATTAAAGTCCAACCTGGAGTTAAATTTACTATATTATTAAATATCAAAAAACTAAAGTTTTTTCTATTATCAAGAGGGATATAATTTCCATTTATTTCTTTAAAATTAAAATTTGTAATTAAGTCAAATTTATTTATTTTAATATTTAAAGATTTACTTGTCTTAAATTCTGAATCATTTACAGTAATATTTATTTTATCAGTATAGTATTCATTTGGTATAATTCTTCCCACATCAGATTTATAATTATTAGTTTCTAGAGAAAAGGTTCCATGTAATGTAGATACATCAAAATCAAAATTATCTGAATCATCAATAATTTCAAAATCTATTTTGTATTCTTCACCCTCAGTAACTTCGATATAGTCCTTTGTTTCATCATAATTATTTAATTTTATCATTGGAGGTTTATTTCTAATTAAAATATCATTTCCAGAACGAATATTATCACCATATTCAAACTTATGTTCAGATTTATAACTTCCATTATCTTCATAATTTAATTTAAACGAATTATGATCTATATAATTAAAATCCGGTCTAATTAACATTTGACTTTGAGCTATATGAAATATATCATTATTATGATAAACCTTACTTATAACAAATAAAGGAATTGTTTTATTATCATAATTGAAAATATCATAAATAATTTTTGCATCTGTTGAATTTATTTGAGTTAATTTTGTATTAATATCTAATAGTTTAGTATAAATATTAAATGAATTAATTATTTCACTTTCATTATTTTTCTCATAATAAATTTTGTACTCACTTAAACTTTCTTTCTCTTTACCATCAATTGAAATATTTAAATAAGTATCATTTATATTTAATTGAGTTGTAAATATTATATCTCCATTTTCATAAATTGATAAATTACCCAAATCATTTCCTACATATTTATCAAAATTAATTATTACATTGTCTTTTTTATTTGGTAAAATAAAATCTGGTGTTTGAATATCTGTTATAAAAATATCTTCATTAGGATTAAAATTAATTTCTATTTCTCCGCCATTATATACACTATATGATTTTGTTAAACAATTATTTGTTTGAATTGGATTAATTACAACAGTAACTATTTTTTTATATTTATCTAATGTTTCAAAATAATTTATTGATTTACTTGAATTTAAACACTCCGTTTCATTATATAATAAATTCAAATTATAATTATTAAAAAAAGTTAAATCTCCTTTAACTGATATGTTATTTGACTTTTTAGGAATTTCATATTCAGATATTATTAAAGGTAAAGAAGAACCTTTAGGATTCTCAATATAGTCAGCACCTGAAATATTAATAATATCTAAGTAACCGTCATTTTCAATAATAACATCATAAAAAACAAGATCATTTATTTTATTTTCTTTAATACTTAAACTTTCAAAAGAAAGAGGCTCATAATCGCCAAAATGAAATCCTTGATTACACATAGAATCTTGAACTTCATGATTGTAGTTTGAAACCCTATATTCATTTAATGGATTTGCATATAAGTGATAAGACATTAAAGTTTCTGAATTTAATTCATTTTGAAAAGCATATTGACGTGTACTAAATTTATTTCTCGCATCTCTATATAATTCTCCTAAATTTTTTGAATCTAATAATGAACATAATAAAACAAAATTAAATTCTTTATTTTTGTTACCATTAGGTGCAATTATACTTGAATATCTTGCTAATTTATTTACATAAGTATCTTTTTTAGGAATAGATAAACCAGCATAATCCGTATTAAAAATAAATAAAGGTTCAGCTTTTGAAAAATCTGAAACCCATTTTTCATTTGGTTTTAATGTGTTAATAATTCCAGAACTATAGACTTTATCTTTATTTACATCACCATGAGTTTCTATTATAAATAATTGATTTTTTTTTAGATTATCAGTATTAATCCAATTATAATTGTAAATTGGATAAAATTCATTGCTATCAAAAATTTCATCAAATAAATACTTGTATTGTGGTGTTTTAAAATTAATATCTGAATAATAAGTCGCGTGATCAATTTTCAAATCCTTATTTTCTAATTGATTAATTAAGTCTTCAGGTTTATCTCCAACTATTCTAGAAACAGCTGCAGTTTCATAATTAATAGAACTAACTTGAGTTAATTGAAACAATAATACAAAAAATAATATAAAAAATAATTTTTTATTTAATATCATTTTCAAATACCTCATATCCTAATTCAATTATATTTACTCTATCAACACCTGGTGTTTGATCTTTTGTATAATGTTTTCCAGAAATTGTAGTATCTAGATTTTTTTTAACTAAATCATCATTAAATGTATTTCCTGATATTTTTTTATTTCCATGTACTAAATAATATTCTTTTCTAATATTATTTTTATTTTTTTCTAATATATCAGCAACTTGTTCATATTCAGGTATACCAGAATCCTTCATTTTTTTTATATTAAAATCAATCCAATTATTTGATAATTGAAAATTACCTTCTTTATCAACACCTAAATTTTTATCTTTTAATTCAATAATTTTTCTATCTGGAGTAGATGAATATTTAGTTTCTACAATTACATATTGTTTATTTTTAGAATCATAAAATATATGATCCATATTATCCTTATAGGGATTTTTATTATAATCTAATTTTTTACCGTCTAATATATTTGATAAACCTCTTTGATTCGCATGAAAATTAACAATACTTTCTCCAAAATTACCCATTATTTTATCAGGTTCACTATTTTTTATTCTCGAATATTTATAATTCTTTATTAGTGTTAGTAGTTGATTTTTTTTAAGATCATTAAATGTAATACTTGCTTTTACATTTGCCCAATAAAATTCAACGATGTCCCAATATCTTGTAAATTTTATTTTTTCAATAAAACTCATACTAAATTCACTTAAAAATTGCCTAACTATATTTTGGTTTAATCTTCCAGCTAATACTATGAACCTAGATTGTGTAACTTTTTGATGAAGAGAAATTAATTCAGGATTTAATTTATTAGAAACTCTTACTTTCCTAGTAAATCTATCAATGTCTAATAGGGTATCACCAAATATATTTTCTAATCCTTTGATAAAATCTTCTGTCCCATAAAAATATATTTTTTTAAAAACATCTTTAGGAAAATATTCATCTCTTAAAAATTCTGCATTTCTAATTGCCCTTGAACTTAATGTTCCAACATATTTTGTAAATCTTGTTGAAAATTCAGGCCCTAAAGCTCTTTTAATTCCTTTTGCACCTTCATCTATTATCCCTGGTAAAAAAATTAAACTTATTGAAAATGCACAATTCCCAATACCATCTTTATTTACAAAACAATCATTAACAACTTGTGTTCCATCATCAATTGCATCAACAGTACTGGCAACAGCTGTAATAGTTCCTGCAACCGCTACGGTTACAAGTCCAGCACCAGATGCCATAAATGCTGCAAGAGCTATAGTAAATGCAACATTTGAAACTACTTGAGAAGTTACTTTTATTACATAAGCACTGTATCCTTTTAATTTTTTAATTTCTTTATCAGCAATTAAATTATTTGCACTTTTTAATAAATCTACATCATCAGTATAAATTATAAAAGCGTCTTCCTCCAAATCCCATTGGTTTTTTTCCATTAAAATTGAATCAGTTGTATCATCGGTTGAAAATAAATTATAACATTTTAAAGCATTATTTGTTTCTTCAGTTCCAATTATAATTAAAGTTTTATCCACTAATTGTCTACCATAAAATGAACTTCTATCACAAGTTACATGAGTTCCATAAATATCTTGTTTAAAATTTGGTTTGTAACCCTCTACTTCTAATACTTTTTTTGTTTCATTAACATCAAATTCAAATTTTTGTGCATCATCTCTATTAGGTAAAATTATTACCACATCTTTTCCTTGATATTTATTATCAAGTTTAAACATATTATCAAATTCAGAAAATAATTTTGTTGTTCTAGGAATATATGAAGAATCTGTAATTATTGTATCACTAATATAATTAGATGTTTGACTAGTTAATGGATTATTTGCAAATAATAAATTTCTTCTATAACTTGGAACAACATAATCATCTCCTATAATAATTACATTTTGACAATCATAACATTTTTCTTTTACAAAACTTGAAGCTGCAATAGCATAATCATTATTAAAATTCTGACATACATTTACTGCTGTTGTAAATGGAACTAATGCTATTAAAACTAATAATATAATACTAAATATTTTATTTGTTTTTTTAGTTACCATTTTATTCTAATACACATGCTAAAGGCTCATTATAATTTAAAAAATTATAATTAAATGTATGAGGTACATCTATTATATAATCTTCAAGATCATATACAATACCATTGTTTAAATTTGCTTGTTGATATGTTTTTTCAAGTAATACAGCAACACTTTCTTGATCATCATATCTTTGATGTAATTTTTTTATATTAGTTACATAAATATTTGTAGGATTAAGAATAATTTCAATTGGTTCTATATCTTGTCCATATTTAAATACATGATCACCAAAACCTACTATTTCAAATTTACAAATATTCAGACCTATTTTAAAATTATTATTTGTACAATCAGAAGTTAATGATTCAAAAACAGAATCATCATATTCTAACTCATATCCAACATTTTCCTTAAGATTTAGTCTAATTGTTAAGATATCTCTATATTGTTTAAATACTTTTACTCCTGAAGATGCATATTCAATTATTAAATTATAATCATCATTTGTAATACATCTATTTACTTCTGCAACATTTATTGGACATAATTCTCTATCAACACAATAATCTGATATTTTTAATTTCCGTCCATATGGAGTATCTTCACATAAATAAACATCACCATTTTTACATTCATAATTATCTTTTACAGCACATTCATTTACTACATCAATTTCATTACAAACACCATATCTACTACTTGTATCACATTCGTATCCTTCTTGACAATCATTATCAACTCTACAAGAACAATCTGAACTTGATCCATCTGGATTTGTACAAAGTTCACAAGTTCCTTGATTACATGTATAACCATCTCCGCAAGAAAATTTATTATTTTCACATGAACAATATTCAGAATTTCCATATGGAAATGAACATTCATCAATATTATAATTTTCTTCTAATTTAAAATGTGTATATGCCCCACCATTTAAATTTTCATAAAAACCAACTACAATATCAAAAGTATCACTCCAAGCAGATCTACTATTAATATCACAACTATCGACACTTTGTTTTGTTTGTGAAATTAAATTAAAAGTAATCTCTTCAGTTTCTTTTGAATCAAGTTCAACTGCTTTTGAATCATAATAATCATTATTAGGACAAACAGGATTAGGATTATCAATATAACTTTGTAATTCATAACTAAATAGATTAAATGAATTTAAAAAATAACTATTCCATGATCTCGGACTAATACCTGCTTCAATAAAACTTGATCCATAATAAGTTCCATTATTAATAACTTCAGCTGTTATACTAACTTGAGAATTTTCTGTTGCAATACTCGGATTTACATTTTTAATATTCAATACTTTAAAATCAGCATAACAATCTTGACTACATGTACTTGATGTTTCAACATCAATAGTACAAACACCATCACCACACTCATAATTATTTTTACATTGTGAATTTGAACAAACTTGTTGATCTGTACATTTAATATTACATCCACCACAATTATTAGGATCAGAAATTAAATCAAAAGTTTCATCCACATTTCCATTACAATTATTATCTTTCCCATCACATACTTCAGCAAGACCTGCATTTCTTTCAGGATCATTATCGTCACAATCTATTGGACTACAATTTGAATAATGACCATCATTGTCACTATCAATACAATTAGATTTACAATTTCCAGATTCACATTCTAGATTACCTTCACATTGACTATTCTCCTTACAAATTCCCTCATTTTCTTTACAAGTACATAATCCCTCTGCTAATGTACAATATTTTTGACCTCCTTTAACGGATTCTATTACAGGTCTATATTTTTTTTCATAAAAACATTGACTCAAATCTGAATTAGTACAATAACCTTCTTGATAATAATCTTTTGAAAATATTACATCTAAATTATTATCAATACCACAATAATATTCTTTTCCATCTTCAATTATGTCAAATTCATTATTACAATCAAAAACTAATTGAACATTACTGCCACAAAGAGGATTAATTGTTTCTAAATAAACTTTATTACTATAAGAATCACAATATGTTAAATCTTTTTCTTCACATTTTATATCACCAGCTGTTAAGCTAACAGATCTTCCAGTATAAGATTCAACTTTAATCATAAAAGTTTCTAAATTTGTATTTGGTTTTATTATATTTACATGTTGATCTTTTCCTTTTCCAGTAGAATTTGAGCCTAATAAATTATTTCCATTTTCGTCATAAACAGATAAGCCAAAATTTTCATCACCTTGAACACTATATATTGAAAAAATTAATTTTCCGCCATTAGGAGTTGATGTTTTATACCATTCCACATTTCCACTTTCAAGATTAACTGAACGACTTGCTTTCCAATCAAAAATAATTGGATTTTTTTTATGACCATATTCATAAGTTTGACATTTATTACTATTATCACAATATTCCCCACTACTACAATCATTATTGTTTTGACATTCGTAACAAGCACCATTACTACAAGTTCCACTTCCACAATCTTCTACTTTTCTATTTGTTGTTTTATCAACATCTTTACAATATCCATTAGATGAAGTTACTTTACATTCACCAGTTGTATAAGATTTTGTTTGATGTACATCATTATTTGAACAATACAAATCACCATAACTAATCTTTTTTTCATAATTACAATTTAGAAATATATCATTATCTTCTTCACAAGATCCATCAATAGTTTTTTTATATACTATATTTCCACTACAAGAATAAGAACTTGATGGTGTACATCCGGTAGAAACCTTAAATGTAACATCTCCTGGATCATCTTTAAAATTACTAACTACTATATAAAGATCCCAAACATCATCAGTTTCTTTATTTTGAATTATTAATTCATCTTCACCACTACCTGCATTACTTTCCTGCATAAATTCATCTTCATAGTCAAGTAAAGTTATATCAAAATCTTCATAACGGCCTACATCTGTAAGTGAAAATAGAATAATGCCATTATAATTAGTTGTTAATTTATATTTAAATGTACTTCCACCGTTTAAAGAAACATAACGTGTATCACCGATATTAATTTCACCATCATAATCAGGCGTAGATGATAATTCATAATTTCTGTTTGGTTTATTATTATTATTATTATTTTGAATTAAATTTTGAATATCAGAACCTATTTTTTTTATATATTCATCTCTTATAATTGTTAAATTAGCTTTTGAGTTAATTGGTTTACTTAATATATATACACTACTGTTTTTAAACCATAAAATATTGTCATAATAATTAAATGAATCAATAGTTTCATTTTCATAATCGTCAATTGTAAAATTAAAACCTAATTTTAAATATTTTATCAAATCCTCGCTTGAATTAAACTCTCTTATTTCAACTATTGCTGTATTTCCATTATTATCATAAACTACATAATCATCTTCAGCATTATTAAATTTAAATTCACCAATATCATTTAAAATTAATTTGTCATTTGTATTAATTATTATATCGTTAATCTTAATTTCATTTGATTCAATATTACTTTCATTACTTGTATCATTATCATCAATAATAATAGGATCAATTATTACACTATTAATTTTGAATAATTTATCTATATCAATAACACCAGAACCATATTCAATATCTTTACCTGATTGTCCTAAATCAATTGCATTATATTCTAATAAACGTTTTATTTGATTATGATTTAATTCTTCTTGTTCTAATTTTAATGCAATTAAACCACTAATCATTGGAGCTGAAAAAGAAGTTCCATTAACTATTTTATTTTTATTATTAATTGAAGTTACATTTATATTAACACCTAATGCAGTTAAATCTGGTTTAATATAATTTTCATATTCTTGTCCTGATGAAAAACACGCATAATTATTATTTATATCAACCGCACCAACTGAAATAACTGATTCATAATCAGCTGGATTTGTAACACCCTTAAAATCACCACACACATTTGAACAAGGACCACAATTTCCTGATGCCACAACCACTATTATATCATTATCAATTGCATTTTGTAACTCTTCATTTAATAATTGATCCGTTTCATGAAATTTTGAACCTAAGCTTAATGAAATAATATCTACAGAATTATTGATTGCCCATTTTATACCTTGAATAATTGAAGATGTTGAAGTTAAACCATTATCAGTTACAACTTTTGCATTGTATAAAATAGAATCAGGTGCAATATTTTTTATTATACTTGCAATTTGAGTACCATGACCAATATTATCATTTACATTATTACTAACAAAAGATTTTGAAATAATATTGTTAAAAACACTTTCATCAATACCTGTATCAATAATTGCAACTTTAATATTGTCACCAGATATATTATTACTTTCTCTTATATTAGAAATATTAAATTTATCAAATTGTTCAAAACTTAATATACTATATTCTCTATCTAAATGAATATTTTTAATTTGGTCATTCTCTGATATATTATTAATTTTATTTGAATCAATTGTAACTGCAATTGCATTTCCTAAATCATTATTAATTTGAATATTTTGTTCATTTAATTTTTCAATTAAATTATCTTTTTCATTTTCATTATCTAAATCAATTATAATATTAATTTTTTCTTTTTCTTTTGTTTGTCTTTTTACTTCATCTCTAATTTTAGATTCTAAACGTATTTTTTTAATTAATTCTAATCGTTTTGATTTATTTAATTCAATTTCTTTTATTTTCTTATCAATTAATTCTCTTTCTTGTTTAATATTACTAAATCTTTGATTTGCACTATTAATTAAATTAGAAAAATTATTATCAATTGAAATATTTAATAATTCCTTGACATTTTCAAGATTATCATTTTGTTTTAAATTATTAGTCTTTAATATTTTATTTAAATTTGAATTATGATTGAGTATAATGAATAAAGAAAAACAAATAGTAGAAATTACAATTAACATTATTACTACATATATTGACTTTTCAAATGAATTCATATTTATATCAGTATATTAAAAAATATATTCTCATGAATATATACTACTCCCCCTATATTTAGTAAAATGTTATTTTTAATAAACATTCTGATTATTCAAATAAAATTTTGTTGATTTTAGTAAATTATTTAAAATCATTATATTTCAAAGAATTATAAAAAGAGGTCAATTATGGAAGAATTAGTTATTATAGGATCAGGAATTTCAGGATATACAGCCGGAATTTATGCAGCAAGAGCAAAATTAAATCCAATTATTGTAGATGGATTAGAAAAAGGTGGTCAATTAACACTTACAACAATAGTTGAAAATATTCCTGGATTTCCACAAGGAATTGATGGGAATGAATTTGTAAACAATTGTAGAGCACAAGCAGAAAAATTTGGAACTAGATTTATTACAGATAATGTTGTAAAAGTAGAAAAAGAAGATAATCATTTTAAAGTTCATTTAGCTAATGGAGATTTAATTGAAACAATTGCAATTATCATTAGTTCAGGTGCATCAGCAAGATGGTTAAATATTGAATCAGAAAAAGAATTTAAAGGAAAAGGTGTAAGTACATGTGCAACTTGTGATGGTTTTTTTTACAAAGGTAAAGATGTTATTATAGTTGGTGGCGGAGATTCAGCTTGTGAAGAAGCACATTATTTATCTAAATTATGTAATAAAGTAAATATTATTGTAAGAAAAGATAAAATGAGAGCAAGTCATATTATGAGGGAGAGAGTAGAAAAAATAAATAATATAAATATTCTATATAATAGTAAAATAGAAGAAATATTAGGAGATAATACTGGAGTTACTGGTGTAAAATTAATTAATAATCAAAATAATGAAACTTCCAATATTGATGTTCATGGTGTGTTTTTAGCAATAGGTCATGTTCCAAATACTAAATTTGTTGAAGGCTTAGTTGATTTAGATGAACATGGTTTTGTAAAAACTAATAGAGATTTATCAACAAATGTTAAAGGGATTTGGGCTGCTGGTGACGTTCAGGATCCAAAATATAAACAAGCAATAACGGCGGCTGGAACTGGGTGTCAAGCAGCTTTAGAAGCACAAAAATATATTGAATCAAAAGAATGAAAAAATTAAATAATAAAAAAATTGGAATTATTTTATTATTAATTTTATTTATTTATATTATTCCAATTAATTTTAATTTTTTAATTGCAAGTTTTCTATTATTTTTATTTGCAATCTATTTAATAATTAATTAATTTAAATAAATTATTTTTTTCTTTTAATATATTTTCAGTTCCACCTTGACGATTAATTACACAACCACCACGACATGCTTTTAATAATGAACAAGAGTTACATTCTTTTTTTGGTAAACTTTCGTTTAACAAATAAGATTGTGTATTATTAATTAATTTATTAAATTTAGTTTGATTTATTGTAAAAATATTAGTAATTGCTTTAGGGTGAGCTGGACATAATGTAATTGTACCATTTGGTTGAATCGCAATTTCATCTTTACCTGCACCACAAGGGGAAATAAATTCAATATTTTTTACATTTAATTCACAAGGAGGATAACATCCTTGAAATATTAATTTAGTTTTTGAAATAAGAGAATAATCATTTATTTTTCCAATAAACTCTGATAATTGTTGTTTAGTTAATTCTAAATTATTTCTATTTGCAAGTCCAGCTTTATACAATATGGTAAAATATCCAGCCTTGACATTTAATTTATTTAATAAATAAATATAATTTTCTATATCCATAAAATTATTTTTATTTATCACAAAGTTTGTAGTTAGTAAAATATTATTTTTTATTATATCATTAACATTTTTTATTATTTTTTCAAAAGAATTTGAATGGGAGATTTCATTATGTATTTCTTTTGTACCATGTAAACTAATTTCAATTTCACTTATTTTATTTTTAAAAAAATCTATTTTCTCTTTATTTAAAAAAACACCATTTGTTTGTAATCTAATATTTAATTTTTTATTATATATATAATCAATTATTTTATTAAAATCAGGATGTAATAATGGCTCTCCTCCACAAATAGTAATATTAGTAATATTTGCATTAGATAATTTATCAATAGATTCTTTTATTTTTTCAAATGACATAAAAGTTTCAAAAGTTTCATTAATATTACTATTATGCCATATATTTAGACAAAAATCACATTTGTGATTACATACAGAACTAATTAAAAGAGTGGCTTTTTTCATCATGATAATTAGCTATTTCAGTATAATAATCTTCACATCCATTTATAACAATTTGTTCTTTTGCAAGTTTATACCATGATTTAACAATAGATTTTTTTTCTTTTAATATACTTATGAAATCTTTAATATTTATTTTTCTACTTACTTTTGTTTTAAAATATTCTTTTATGGCAATATCAGCACCACGATCACAAATTTCACTAAGGTCAGCACCACTAAATCCTTTTGTTACTTTTGCTAAAAAATCAATATTTACGGAATCGTCAATTGGTTTATTTTCTAAATTTAATTTTATTATTTCTTTTCTTGCTTTTTCATCTGGTTCTTTTACAAAAATATTAATTCCAAAACGTCCGTGTCTAATTAAAGCAGGATCAATTTCCCATGGTGTATTTGTTGCTGCTAATAATAAAATTGCTTTATCTTTAGTTCCAACTCCATCCATTTCACTAAGTAATTGACTTATATGATTTTTTGTATGTACATCTGTTTTACTTCTTTCCCGTCCAAATGATTCAAATTCATCAAAAAATATTATTGTCGGTGCATTAGCTCTTGCAACTTCAAATAATTTTGAAATATTTTTTTCAGTTTCACCCACATATTTACTTTTCAAATCACTAGGTTTAACATGTATAAAATGTGCATTTGCTTCCCCAGCTGTAGCTTCAGCAATTAAACTTTTCCCACATCCAGGTGGTCCATACATTAAAATTCCCCCACCGATTTTTTTACCATAAGCTGAAAATACTTCAGGATGTAATAAAGGTTCAATTATTTTTAATTTAATTTCATCTTTTAATTCTTCAAGTCCACCAATATCATCAAATGTTTTTACTCCTTTTTTATTATTAACTTCTTTATCTAAATATTTTATTGAATTTGCATTTATTGATTCATATTCATCATATAGTTGAATTGCTTTTGCTAAATATTTACTTTGATTTTCCGAATCATTTTTACTTTCTTTTAAATAAATTTCTGAGGCTAATAATAAAAATTCTAATTTTTTATTAGGATTATTTTCTTTTAATGCTGCCTGTTCTAATTCTTGTGCTTTTGATATCATATTGTTTTATACTCCACAGTTCCATCTATTTTTGCCAATGCAATTAATTCTTGTGTTTCTTTTAATTTATTAATATCTAATTTAGATAAAAAATTATTTATTATTTTCCCTTCTAAACTATCTGATTTTACAAGTTGATATGGTAAATTATCTATTAATTTTTTATAATTACTATTTTTATAATCTTTTTTTTCTAATTGATTTTGTAATTTATATTTATCTAAAAATGAATTTAATGTACTTTTGTTTATTGTTTCTCTTTTATCATCAGTATCTTCAATTTTCTTAGTTTCATTAGAATTATATCTTAATCCTGCTGGCTCTGTTGAACCAATATCAGAAAAATCACCAGGATTAGCAATTCTATAAGGTCCAGAATGAGTTGGACCGTAAACTATTCCCATGGGTCTCGGGATATAGCTTGCTGGTTCAATCAATGAGTATACTGTTTTTCCACATGACATTTATATCAACTAATTAAAAAAGAGAAAATTAATTTATAAACAAAGAATATTATTAAACACGTTAATTTGTGACATTGTCATCAATAAAACAAATTTTTATTGTAAATATAAAAAGAAAAAAATTGAAAATTTAGTTTATAAACTAAACGAGGTGATTAAATTGTCACAAACTATAGTATTATTTTGTTTAATTCTATATATATCATGAGCGTGTTTTAAATCTTAATAGAGGAAAAAGTCTCAGTTTAAAATGGAAAATTACGATTGGCTATATAATGAAGATTTTTTAACTAGACTACAGTCTGGGCAATTAACCCAAGAAGAAACTCAAAAATTAAGAAATTTAAAAACTGAAAATAATCAAAAAAAACAATTTAGTGAAGAAGAATTAAAAGAATTAGATGAAATTGTTAAAAGACCATACAAAACAAATAAAGAGCTATTAGAATCATTTTCGGATTCTTATGATATTTCAACTTTTAATCAGCCAATTGGAAATTCTAAACTAGAGGAACTTATTGAAGGACATAAAATTGACAATGAACAAAGAATAGGTTCAAATCAAGAACCCTTTAGATATAATATTTTAGATTTATTTGATCAACTATCTCCAGAAGATCAAAATCAATTAAGTCAAACTAATCCACAATTAATAGGAGAAAAAATTGAATATGAACAAACCAAAAATGTTTCTCAAATGCAAAAAAATGAACTTGATGCAGATTATTTAGAAAAATTAGGAACTTATAATCATGGAGATTTTATTGATCTTTTAGTTGAAGAAAATAAAAAAAAAATAGAAAATAAATTCAAAAATGATTATATAAAAATATTAGATCAAGAATTAGAAGGTTCTAATGAGGGTTTATCAATTAATCCAGAGACTAATGAAATTGAATCAACTGATAAAGTTAAAAATAAAAAATTAAAACAAATTAAAAAAGAATTAAATGAACAAAAAGAAAAAGAATTAGAACAAATAACAAAAGAAAATATTGAAACAACACCAGGAATACATTTAGAACAATTATATGCTAATAATCAAATAATAGAAGAAAATAAGTCATTATTAGAACTTATTGAAAATGAAACTTATGTTCCAAAACAGTCATTAAAAGATGCTTATGAAAGTGCAATGATTACAACATATTCTCAATTAAAAAGACTTCCATCATCTGAAACTAATAGTGAAAAGGCAAAAGAAATAAAATATAAAAATTTAATAATTGAATTATATGGAAGAAGTACATTTGAAGATTCAATTAGTGAACTTAATAAAAAAAGTTTTGAAAATATATTAAAAAGTATTTATACAAATCTAGAAAGTGATAATGAAAAATTAAAATACATTATATCTCATATTAGACAACAACCACATGATATTGAAAAACTTGTTCAATATGAAGGTAATATTAACTTAGATGAAGATACACTTAGTGATTCACGAATTGATTTTTTAGAAAAACAAAAAATTAATGATTTAATTAGTGGAACTTTTTACAAATTAGATGATTTAAGAAATATTATTGGTGTAGATGATAAAAATTTAATTTCATTATTAGATGAAATTGAAAACGAAGATTCTGAAATTAAAAGAGCATCAAAAATTGATTTTATCTATAATAAATTATTTAAAACTTTAGATAAAGAAAAAAAAGAAAAAATAAAATTAAAAAATAAATTATCAAGATATCATTTAAATGGAAAAAGTTTTGAAGAAACGTTAGAAGAGTATAATAAAGATCCTAAAGCTTTTGATGAAAAATTTAATATTGAATTACAATTAGCATTAGTTGACTTAAAAAACAGAGATGATAAATATTCAATTTGGGATAAAGTTATATGGGATTTTGAAAGAGAATTAAAAAATAATGGTTCTACTCATTTAAGAAAATATCATGTTGAAGATACAGTAAAAAAAGGTATTAGACCTGAAAGAGTAGATCATAGAGCAGAAAATACTTTTAATATATTACAATTATCAGATATTCACTTATATCAAGAATCACATTTTGAAGTTGTTGGAGAATATAAGGATGGTTCAAAAAAAGTAAATCGAACAAGTAGAGAAATTAGATTTGATATTTTAGATGGATTAATTGAAGATATAATAAAACCAGCAATTAAAGATGGAGTTAATATTGATGCAATTGTTTTTAATGGGGATTTTACAGAAGGTAAATTATTATTAGATCATTTAGTAAAAAATACATTGGATGAAACATTTGCAATCATGGGAGAAAATTATGTTAATAAAGAATTAATGAGTGGAGATGCAAAATCATTATTTAATCATTATAAAAAATATATTGAATCAGAACAAATAATTAATTCCATTTATCAACATGAATTTGGATTTGGAAAATTTAATTTGAAAGAACATAAACAAATTATGAAATCAATTGAAGATGCAAAAGAAAAAAACTTCCAACCAAGTGAATATGAAAAACTTTATTCACAAACATTTAATGAAAAATTAAGAGTATTATTTGAAAAAAATAATCCTAAACAACCTTATAGAAATGTTGAGTTAGCAAAAATTAAACAAAAATTCCCAGAACAAACTGAAGGATTATATGATGCTTTAGAAATAAAAATTAATGAACTTGAATTTCATTATAATCAAATTGAAAAAATAAATGAAAATCATGAGGGTTTAAAAGAACGTAAATTAAATTTGGTAGATTTAATTAAATTTAAACAAAACTCTCAACAAGCATTAATTGCAAAAAAACTTAATGAAATTGCAAAAAAAGTATTCAATGAATATCAAATTGAAAGTTTATTGACATTAGGTAATCATGATTCAACAATTGTAGATCAATATTTATCTCATGTAGTTAATCTAGATAAAATTCCAGCTCACATTTTAAAAAAAAATGGGAAATCATTAAAAATAGTTGGTGGTGGAAATTTTGGGATAAATACTAGCCTTCCAATTGATGGTAATAATCATATGGCTGCACCACAACAGGATTCAGATAAAGTTGATTTACTAAATGAAAGATATCCAGAACTATTTGAAAAACTTGAAACATTAGAGGGACAAGAAAAATTAATGGCATTATTTGAATTACATAATTTAGGTGCAAGTTATTCTGGTTTTGATCCAGATAGAAAAAGATTAGAAGGTGTATTTAGTGAACATGATAAAGAAGGTCACTTTGTTCATGCAATTCACAATCCAGCAACAATTGGTAAAAAGAATAAAATGAAATTATTAGAAAATTTCTATGACAGACCATTATCACCTTGGATGAGTACAGCGGGTCATTCTTCAATTGAAGATGACTTTACTAAAAATGGTGGAACTATAACTCAATTAGCAGGACACATTCACACTGATCATAATGAATTACATTATTTTAATGGAGAAAAAGTAGATATTGGAACGACAACTGCACCCAAACCCAAAATATTTGGAATTGATTCAGAGAGCGGTGCAATGGAGAGTAATATTGACTTAAATTATACCGATGGACTTGGAAATTTTGTAAATAGATATCAAAGAGAAAAAGTTCCATCTGTTTTCTTTTATAATAATTTTGAAGAAGCATATGGATTATATAAAAGCGCACAATCCGAAAAAGAAAAAGATGAAATATTAAACCGATTCCATATGAGAGATATTCATAGTATTGCATGGTTAGAGGATTATAAAAAAAATGGATTTAATTCAAAACAAGAATACAAAAGTCATTTAGAATCTCAATTAATGACACTTGAAGAAATAAAAACATCAACGACACCAAAATCATATGAACAAATAAAAGATTTTACTAATGGTATAAGTACAAAAAGGGAAAATTTATTTGCAGAAATTAAACAATTACAATTAGACTATTCCGAATATATTAAATTTGATGCTAAAAGAAAATTAGATGATTTATCTGAAAAACCTGATGAAGAATATCAATTAGCTGCTTAATAATAATTAACCCATATAAGATAAATGTTTTTCATCTGACTGTTCGAATGTTTGTGCTTGTGCTGAAATTAAACCTTTTAATTTATCTTCAAATTTTTGAGCTGCTTGTTTTAATTTAGATAAATTCATTTTTAATTTTAAATAATTATTTAATACTTCTAAAACTTTACTTGCAGCCATTGAATCAGGTAATTGTGTATGAGTTTCAGCAAAGATAGCTGAAAAATTAGGTTTCATTCTAGATTCTACCATTAATGTTCCAGTCACACCCATTATTACTCCTTCTTTTAAATTACTCAATTTTAATGATTCAAATTTTTTAATACTTGTTTTTACATTAGAAAAATAATACATAGTATTAGATTTTGAATCTTGTGAACCAACAGATTCTAATGCAATTATTTCTTTTGCTTTTGTTTTAACTGAAAGATCAATTATAGTTTTTGCAATTTCCCATTCCAGACCTTGCACACCTGAAACTCCATGTACTATTAATAAATTATATTTTTTTGAATAATAAATACCAAGTGGCATTACAATTGAATTATTATGAACCGCAGCTACAGGTGGTAATTTTTCAGAACAAAATCTACCTACATATTCTGCTTTTAAAAATTCAATTAAATATTCAGTTGCAACTGACCCAACTAAGCCAAATCCAGGAAATCCTTGTATAATTATAGGATTTATAATTTTTTTATTTAATTTAAATTCCATATTAATTTTTTGTATATTTTGATTTATAATATTTTGCTATTCATAAAAAAGTTTTAGTAAAATTATGAATTTTCATCCATATATCACTCATATAAGTTCTATATTGAAGATGAAGTGAATTATTATAAATTTCTTTTGGAACCCATACTTGTAATGCTAAATTTTTAATACCTTCTTGCATTTGAATTTTATTATCATCATCTTCTAATGAAGATTGATTTAACTCAGTTTTTCTAAACAATTTTAAACCCTTTTCAAATTTTAAAAATTTTGGATTATTAGTATCGGCCCTTAACATAATATAACCTTGAAATCCAGACTTATCAATACCATACTCATTTAAAGCATTTATATACTCACCACAATCAAGAGGTTTTTCAAGAAATCCAGAAGTGAAACCAAAGTGATCTTTAATACTTCCAGAACAAGACATTCCTTTTGTATATAAAAAATCTAATTCATTTATTGTTTTAATTAATCCACGAATATCAGAATCTAAATAATTTTCATTAAGTTGTCCCCATATTTGGCTTCCAAAAGCTAATTGATCTTTACCTTCAGGATCATAAGGATTAATATGTTGGCCCGTAATTTTTCTAAACATTTTTTCTTCTAAAAAGTTTTTAAAATATAGTTTTTCTATTTTTTTCATAACACCATAGAAAAATTAAAACTTATAATATTAATTATTTTTGGTTATATACTCAAAATTAACTCTAAATTTATAAAATCAAATAACTAAAATATTATATGGCACAGATTTTTGTTAATGCATTAGAATTTTTAGTAAATATGGGTTTATTAGATATAATCCTTCCTTTTATTATAATTTATATGTTTACTTTTTATTCATTAAACCATTCTCAAGTATTTGGAAATGCTGATAATTTAGAAGGTAAAGAAAAAAAGAAAAAGTTAGAATATTATAAAAAAATTAATACAATAATATCATTTTCAATTGCATTTATTTTTATTTCTAGTGTTGTTCATTCTTTAATTTTATTAAAAGTAATATCATTATTAGCACTTAGTACAATTATGGCATTTATGTTTGTATTAGTATTTAATTTTTCTTCACACAAATATTATGAGAGATTAAGAAATTCTAAATTATTTATATTTATACCATTATTAATTATTACAACTATTTTCTATTTTGCATTAGATTTATTTAGAATAATTCCATTAAATACTATTTCAGATTTTTTCTTCAATTCTGCATTTGGAATCTTACTATTATTCATATTTGGATATTTATTAATGCACGATACAAGTCAATCTACACCTACTCAAACCAATAATAATGATATTATAAGAGAATCTGCTAATGATACCATAACACCATCACTTAGAGCTCAAGATAAAAATTTAGCAAATAGTATGACAAGTCCATATAATAGTCCATATGATGATGATTTATTATTTTATCACCCTGAAAAAAAGAAAGAAGGTATTCTTGAAAAAATAAGTAAAAAACAACATGATGAATTAAAAAAACAAGAAGAAAATAAAGCACAAGAAACTTCACAAACTCATGGGAATACAAACGGTAGGACTACATATTCTAATAATCATTAAATACAATAATCTTTAAATATTAATTTTTATTCATAAAATTATGATAAAAGATCAAATATTAGATTATGCTAATTTTCATGAACTATTAAAAGATGAATCATTAAGAATTATATATCAAATTAAATCTAATATTAGAGAAATATCCGATGCACAATTAATTCAATCTTTAATAGAAAAAAATGATTATTATTGGAAACATGAATTGTCTTTAATTAAAGGATTTGCAAATAAATATCAAATTAGTATTTTAAAATTAAATGAAATTTATAATAAATATATTCAAATTGAAAATATATTATTAACTGAATTTAAAAAATTAGAAAAATTAGGATTATCTAGTATAGTTTTAGGCCCAAGGTCAATAAATGCTAATCTAAAAAATAATTTGCACCTTAGTATTGAAATTTATATTACTAAACAAAAATTATGTATTATAATTGAACCACAAAATTATGGTGAAGAAATATCGAATCTTGATTATGTAAATAATTTAAGACAAAAAATAGAACAATTTCTAAATAATTAAAAATATTCCTATTATCATTAAAAAACATATTAATCCTCTATATACTAAATGTTTTTCATGAAATATTCTCCCACCAAAAATTGTATTAAAAAAATTAGAAGTCCTTCTTAATGGAATTGCCAATGAAATTAAAGCATTTGGTTTTGCAATTGCTGTAAACCATAAAAAAGTATCAAATAAAAATAATCCCCCTAATGTTGAAAATATCATCCAATTTTTTTTTAGTGAATGTTTTATTATACTAAATTCTTTTTGAATAAAAATGATTAAAATCAAAGCTATTAAAGTAATTACCATTGGAAAAAACCAAGCATTGTATATTGAAAGTTGTGTTAATAAATATTTATCTATGATTGGAAGTAAAGCAACAAAAAAAAACCATGCAAAAATTAAATAAAAACCGTTTTTAAAACCTTCAAATTTATGTGTAGCTGGATCTAATTCCATTAAATAAGAAGATATAATTAATATAAAAATTCCAAATCCTTGTTTAATTGTAATTGATTCACTAAGAATAAAATAACTTAATATGATTGTAGCAATTATACTCAAATTTCGCATTGGACTAATATATGACAATTCAAATTGTTTTATTGCTTGAAACATTAATATACCAGCAATAGTCAATAATAAACCTTTAAAAATAAATAATATCCAAAGATTAATTGGAAATTGGTAAATTAATTTATCATGAAATAGAATCAAAAAGAAAAATACTGCAAAAGCTATTGTATAAAAAAGTAAATGATAGGATTTAATATCTTTTGATTTTTTTTTTCTAACTATATCACTTATAGAAACTAAAATTGCTGAAAGTATAATCAATAGAGTCCATTCCATAATTTATTTTAAAAATTCAAGTTTAAAAAATTTACTTATTAAAACTAAAAAAATACTTTTTCAAATCAATTTTATTATTAATTATTTTAACTCCTTCTTTTTCCAATAACTTAATTTTATTTTCAATTCCATATGCATAACCAACTAAGTTTCCATTACTACCAACTACTCTATGACATGGAACTTTTGGTGCATTCTCATTTTTATTCATTGCATTTCCAACTGCTCTATAAGCTTTAGAATTTAAAGCCCTTGCAATTTCTTTATATGTCGTAACCTTTCCCTTTGGAATTAATATAAGAAGATCATAACATTTTTGATTAAAATCCATAAATATGAACATTTTAAGAATTATATAAAACTATTATATAAAACCAATTAATTCATATAAATTTTTATAAAAGAAATCAAAACATTCTAATTATGTCAAATGATAATAAATCCTTTATATCGTATTTAAAAAATACTTATAATAAATTATATGATAAAATTAATCCTAGAAAAGAGAATTTATTAGAATTGACAGACAACTGTCTAGGTTTAACTTATAAAAAATTAGCCCAAAAATGGGAAGAGAATACTAAATATAAAAAAGATGATTTAGAGTCACTATTATACTTAGGTGGAGCAATAGGATTCGGATTTAATGCAACATATGATGGTTCATTGGATATAGTAACTGGAATTTGTTCTGGAGTTCTTGCAGGTTTAGCTGTAAGAACACATAATAGAAAAAAAGATCAAGAGTTTTCTTTAGAAAATGAAATATTAAGTTCAAATAGCATTAGAAATGAAATGGCATCTATTAATGTTCTTTGTAGTGTATTCGCAAGTATATTTTTAGTAACATCAGGTGTAGATTTAGCTCAAGGAATAATAAGTGGAAATGAAATGTACTATATGAACTTTATGCATTTGGTAACTTCAGGTATGGCAGTATTAAGTGGTTCAAGTGCACTTTATGTATCTCGAATATATTTAGAAAAAAAATAAAAAAACATATAAGCTCATGAACTAATTTTTTTTTATGGTAAATTTAAATAAAAAACAATTAGAAATGTGTAAAAATTCAAAAACTGATTATTCTGATCTTAAAGCAGTATTTATTAATTGTACATTAAAAAAAAGTCCAGAAAAAAGTCATACTGATGGGCTTGTTGAAATTTCACGTGCTATCATGGAAAAAAATGGAATTTCTGTTGAAGAGATTCGTGCAGTTGATCATGATATTGCACCAGGTGTTTGGCCTGACATGAAAGAACATGGTTGGAAAAAAGATGAATGGCCAAAATTATTTGAAAACATTATAAAAGCAGATATTTTAATTCTTACAAGTTCAATTTGGTTAGGTGAAAAAACTAGTATATGTACAAAAGTAATAGAAAGATTATATGGAAATAGTGGACTCTTAAATAAAGAAGGACAATATGCTTATTATGGACGAGTAGGTGGATGTTTAATTACTGGAAATGAAGATGGGGCAAAACATTGTGCTATGAATATTTTATATTCTTTACAACATTTAGGATATGTAATTCCACCACAAGCAGATGCTGCATGGTTAGGTGGAGTTGGTCCTGGTCCAAGTTATTTAGATAAAGGTAGTGGTGGTCCAGAAAATGATTTTACAAATCGAAATACAACATTCATGACATGGAACTTAATGCATTTAGCAAGAATGTTAAAAGATAATAAAGGAATACCTGCTCACGGAAATCAAAGAAGTAAGTGGGATGCAGGATGTAGATTTGATTTTAAAAATCCAGAATACAGATAAATTATAAAAAAAGAGATAAAATTAATTTAAGAATTATATAAATTTAATTAAAATCTACCCTCCCATTCTTTATAGAACTCTTCTAAATATTCTTCCATGATTCTATGTCTATGCTCAGCCATGATTTTTCCAGTCTTAGTATTAATTTTATCTTTTAATAAAAGAAGTTTTTCATAAAAATGATTTATAGTAGTACAATCAGCGTGTTTATATTCATCTTTAGTTTTATTTAAGTTTGGTTTAATATTAGGATCATGAATAGGATTACCCTTGTATCCACTAAAAGTAAATGTTCTTGCAATTCCAATTGCACCCATGCCATCTAATCTATCAGCATCTTGAACAATATCAAGTTCTATTGATTTAAATTGGTTTTGACTATCATTAAAAGTATTTTTAAAAGAAATATTTTCAATTATTTTTATTACATGATCAATAATATTATTTTCTATATTCAATGAAGTCAAAAATTCTTTTGCTTTTATTGGACCTATAGTTTCATCACCATTATAGAATTTAGCCTCAGCTATATCATGAAATAAAGCACCTAATTCAACAATAAATAAATCTGAGTTTTCATTTTGAGAAATTTGTTTGGCTAAGTTCCAAACTCTATAAATATGCCACCAATCATGACTACTTGAAGAATTATTTAATGTTTCTTTTACATAATTTATAGATTTTTCAATTATCAATTCTTTATTCATAAAAAATAAAATTACAACAATTATATAAATTATTCCTCTTCACTCTTAAAAATATTTTTTATTTTTATTTAATTTTTTTTTAATCATTTCAACTGTTGCAATATTAAAAAATACCGCAGCCCCATGATCTTCACCATCTTCTACTTCATTAATCCATTGAATAAAATGTCTAAATGCAGATGATTTAAATTTATCCAATTCTTCTTGAGAATGAGATTTTTTCCAAGAAGTTCTTCCATATTTGTTAATACCTCTAGTCATTAATTCAGCCCATCTTGTTAACATATCCATATCGCAGAGAGTATAATCAATTTTATGATCAAATGCTTCTCTTACTAAACCACTTTTTAATTTAACTCGCTTACCAGAATCTTTTATTTTAAATAGTCTTTTCATAATAAAAAATAATTGAATTTGTTTTTAATATTTATTGTAATAGTTTAGATATATTTTAATTAATTTTATAAACAAAAAAATTTAACCAATCACATGTATATTACATTTGAACTATATAATAAACAAATTGAAGATATAAAACAATCAGATTTATTTAGATTAAATGGAGTTTTATTTGATTTAGATAAAAAAGTAGGAGAACTAATTGATAATAATCAATATGATTCACATGAATTTTTAATAAAAAATGTAATGCATATTGTTTACTACTCTGAATTAGAAGGAATGATAAAACAAAAAGAGTTACCTGAAGATTTTAGTGAAATTCATCCAATAAGAAGTTTATGCAAATATGGATCATCATTATTATTTGGAAATCTTGATTTAGTTTCTACTCAACAAAAAAAAGTACTTGAACAAAATAAATTGTTTTTTAAAAGTGCATATATAATTCAACAAGCATTACAATTAGAAAAAGCTAAAGGAAAATTTGATGAACCATATATAAATAATTTAGAAAATACATTGTCAGAAATAAAAAGTAAATATAAAAATCAAATTGAAATTCAAAAAAATGAAATAGATAAATTAAAAATATGGATGAACAAACCTCCATCAACATCAAATGTTATTGTTTTGAATTAAATATTTTCAAGAATATATTTATAAAACCATAATTGATTATTATATTATGTTTAACTTAAACAATCCAATTCCTTTTTTGTTTAGGGAAATGTGGAAATTTTCGCAAGATAGAAAGAAATATGTCGTTTTAGTTTATTTTCTATCTACAATGTCAAATGTTTTAGGATTAATTTTACCTTTAATAATTGCCAATATTTTTAATATTATTCAAGAAACTGGTGTTAATTCAAATAATATAAAAACAATATTATTCTATATATCATTAATTTTAATTATTGAAATTGTAAAATGGTTATTTCATGGACCATCTAGAATTATTGAAAGAACAAATGCATTTCATATTAAAAATAATTATAGAAAATTTATGTTTAATGGAATCATTTCACTTCCACAAAAATGGCATACAGATAATCATAGTGGAAATACAATTGATAAAATAGATAAGGGTTGTGATGCTTTAAAAAAATTTAGTGCTGAAACATATTTAATTATTGACTCTTTATTTAATATGATTGGTGCATATTTAATTATTCTTTATTTTAATATTCATGCATCATATACAGTACTAATTTTTCTATTTTTAATTTGGATTATTATTGACAAATATGATAAAAAACTAATTAGTTTACAAAAAGAAAGAATGATAAAAGAAAATCAAATTTCAGCTAAATTATATGATTCTATTAGTAATATTACTACAATAATAATTTTAAGATTAGAAAAATTAATTTCAAAATCTTTATTTTTAAAATTTATGAGTCCATATAAAGTATCAGTTGCTGATTTTAAAATAAATGAATATAAGTGGTTTTTTGTTGGCATTTTAGTTAGATCCTTTATGGTTATAATTTTAGCTACTTATGTATTATCTTCTTATTATGGTACAGGAATCATAATGGCAGGAACATTATTTGCATTATGGTCCTATGTTGAAAAAATCAATAATCAATTTTTTAGATTTAGTATGTATTATAGTAAATGGGTGACTCAAAAAGCTAGTATTGAAAATGGTAAAGTAATCTCTGATCAATTTGAAAATATTAAACAACCAAAACAAATAGATATGCATAATTGGAAAGAATTAGAAATTAAAAATTTAAATTTTGGCTATGATAATAAAGTTAATTTAAAAAATATTTCACTTACAATAAAACGAAATGAAAAAGTTGCTTTTATTGGAGAGAGTGGAAGTGGAAAAACTACTTTCTTAAAAATATTAAGAGATTTATATCCAATTGAGAGTGGACATATATTTTTAGATAATAAAAAATTAAAATATAATTTTGGTCAAATAAAAAATAGTATTTCATTAATTCCACAAGAACCAGAAATATTTGATTCAACTATATTAAATAATATTACTCTAGGAATAAGTCATAAATTATCTTATATTAGACAATTAGCAAAAGTTGCACGTTTTGATTCAGTTGCAATGCGTTTACCTAATCAATATAAGTCAAAAATCAGAGAAAAAGGAGTTAATTTATCTGGTGGAGAAAAACAAAGATTAGCTTTAGTAAGAGGTATATTAGCGTCCGTTGACAAACAAATAGTACTATTAGATGAACCAACAAGTAGTGTAGATTCAGTTAATGAATCAATGATATATCAAACATTATTTTCAAAATTTAAAAACAAAACAATTATTTCATCCATTCATAGATTACATTTACTTCCGATGTTTGATAGAATAATTTATTTTGAAGCTGGAAAGATAATTGCAAATGGTACTTTAGATGAATTAATAAAACAATCTCCTAAATTTAAAAAACAATGGAACTTGTATTTAAAATCAGTTAAAAAACATTTAGATTAATTTTTATTTCTTTTAAAATATGAAACTATAGAACCTATAATTAAACCCAATAATGTTCCAGCTATTCCTTTTAATACAATTGCAGGAGTTAAAATATTATTATTAAAATCAATTATAACAAAAATAGTTAAAGTAGCCAATCCAATTAAAAAAGTTATATTTAATGTCATAGGTTGAATTGATTTTTTAATCCATGTTGCTAATACTGGTATTGCAAGTACCACAACATATGCAGCAAAAATAAAAGATGCTTCAATTAAATTTGCAATCGTAATTGCTAAATATGTTGCGATTGCAGTCATTGCAAAAATTGTTAATCTTATTTTTGAAACTATTTTACTTTTATTTGCTTTTCTTAAAAAATTTTGAACAAAAGATGAAGATGCAGTATAAACATAAGTATCTATTGAAGACATAAATGCAGCAAAAAACACTACTATTGCAAGCCCAGTTAATCCACTTGGTAATAATTGACTAAATCCATGTAATAGTGCTACATCCGGATCTAAATTAGGTAATTGTACTTTAATTAATAATCCTACAATTGCTAAAATTACTGCAACTATTAAAAAAACAAAAATTGAACCAAAAAGACTTTTTCTTAATGTTTTATTATCAGGAAATGCAAATACTCTTTGCCATAAATCAGGAGAAGCAAAAGGAAATAACATTCCAATTAATAAAAAACCAACTATATTTGTTGTTCCAGCTCCAAATAAATTCCATTCACTAGCAGGAATTGAAACTCCATTAGATAAAACTATTAAAAATGTTGCAAGTACAAATACAATTGCTATATATTGTAATACATCAGTTTTAACTACAGCTTTAAAACCGGCCATAAGAAGATAAATTAATACAATAATTGAAACTAAAATTGCTGAAGAAGCATAACTTAAACCAGTAAAATATTCCAATACTTTTGAAGCTGCAATAAGATTACTAATTAAAAAACCAAGCATTGTAATAATAGTTATAAGTGAAGCAAAATATGAAGATGTTTTTCCATAATTGTGATAAAAATAATCTGATAATGTGTAATATTTTTTTTCTGATTTATTATATAAAATATTTGAAAATGGTAAAAAAATTAAAAAACCTAAAATAACCCCAATAAAATACCACATTGCTGAAAATCCATAAAGATAAAGTAATGCAGTGAAAACTAATAATATTGCACCAGTTTTTGTTGCATTGATAGTTGCAATACCAGATAAAATACCTAATTTTCTCTCCGATATTAAAAAACTCTCATCACTTTGTTTTCTTGATGAATAATATCCAATTGCAATTAAAATTAATAAATATATTATCATAAAAATATAGTCAATTAATATTAATTCCATATTGAAAATAAAGTAAAATTGTTTATTAATATTTCTAAACTAAAAAATAAATATTAATTAATACTACATTCACCTTGTTTTATGTCAAAGGCATTTACTTTATTTGCTTCACACATATTAGAAAAAGTCTGTTCTACTGGATTACAAGGAGTGGTAATACATTGTACTTGTATTTTACCACAAACAGGTTCATATAATGTTATACAAGAATCAATTTCTTCTTCTTTATTAAAATCAATATTATATGCAAATAATATTAAAATAATTAATAAAATTAAAAATAAACATTTTTTCATAATAATACTAAATTATAATTATATATAAATACTTTTATAAAAAATAAATTTTTGTAGGGTGCATGGATACAAATATAATTGATTATAAAGGGAAAAACTTTCAAGAATATGAAATATTTAGACCTAGAGGTATTCACTTATATCATTTAGCAAATATGAATGGAAATAGAGTTGGTATTGCAAATTTAGAATATTCTAAATGTTTTGATTGGTTTTTTTTTAATAGATTATTTATAGATGATGATTTTAGAGGACAGGGTTTTGCTAATCTTATTTTAAAAAAAGTAATTGGAAAAGCTAATGAGCATCAATATAAAATATATAATCAAGCTGTTCCTTATGATGAAAGTTTAAATTTAGAACAATTAATGACATTTTATAAAAAACATGGATTTAAAACCATTAAAGAAAATCTTATGATATTTGAACCAGAAATAAAAAAACCTAATTATGATTTACAGCAATCTTTAACTTTAAACCCATAAATTTTTCATTAATTAATTTTAAACTTTCATTAATCATATTAATAGAACCACTTATTTTACTAAAACAATCTTTACTACTTAAAATCATTAATTGTTTTAAAATATTATCAATTATATATAAAATATCATTAACTGAATTTAAATAAATTAAATATTGTTTTTCATTCAAATCTCTATCATGAATAAATTCATTTTCTATATATTCAATTTCAAATAATTGATTTATTATACTACTAAATGAATTAGAATGTAATTTTAATTCAAAAATTGAAGTATTTAGTTTTTTAGAATATGAATTTAATTTATTATGCAATTCATCATCATCTTTATGTTTATTAAAATAATTAATTATTAATTTGCAATTTTTATCTAATAATTTAGTTTCATTTAAAATAAATTTATATATATTTTTTATTAGATTTAATTTAATTTTTGAATAGGATAAATTGGGCTGAGTTTTAATATTAGATTCTAAACTTACTAATTCAAATAATTCAGATAATGATTTTAAAAAAGCATCATAATTACTAATTAACAAATTCCACCTCAAATTAATTAAAACTAATGTCGTTTTTAAATTTATTTATCAATCATTGAAGATAATACCATAAAACGACCATCATTATCTAAACCTTTTAAATATTTATAATATGAAGGAAAATCTTTATGTTCATATGTACAAATCTCACTAATTTTTATATTTGTTTCATCAACACCTAAATTTAATAATAATTTTTTATTAAAGCCAATAAAATCAAATTTAATTTTTTTATTAACTTCACTAAAAACTAATTTCACTTTAGAACTATTAGGATAATCAATTAAGTCTAAGGATTCACAACCCAAAAAATCCATCCAATTTGTAATTTCAAATCTATCTAAAATTAAATAATCAATAATATAATTTTTACCTTTAATTGCAGGAGACATATCTACACATAATTGTTTTGTAAAATCCTTAATATCAACTTTTACATACTTAGCCATCTTTTCAATTGTTTTTTTTAATATTTTTTCAATTGAACCCTGTCGTCCACTATGAACCATTGCCATTAAATTATAATTATTATGAAATAAAGTATAAATTCCACAATCCCCAGGATTACATTCTAAAATTAAATTTTTTATATTAGTAATAATTGCATCGCACTTAAGGCCATTACCTCTTTGCCAAACACCCATATGTTTTTGCCATTCATCCCTATTTTCATTAATTAAAAATAATACTTCAGATTTATTTTGAACATTTAATTTTATTAAATTATTTTGATCTAAATCCAAATTAGAAAATATTTTATTACGATTTAATTCAACATCAGGTAAAGTACCATATCTAATATCAATAGGTCCATTTAAATTGTTAGAAACAAAATTAAGTAACCTCATAAAATGTAAAATATGAACAAATTTAAATATTTAACTATCAAAAATGCACCTTAAATGTATAATTAATCAATAAAAAGCTAAATAAGATAAATTAATTATCAGATAATTTTAATTTTAATTCATCAAATTTTTTAGAATATTCACTTTGACACTCAAAACAAACTAAATGTTTATGACCATCTTTATCTTTAACGTGAGTTCCTATAATTTTATTTAAAAAAGTAGTATTTATTGCAGAATTACATATTTTACATTTCATTTTAAATATTTTGCTTGCCTTCAATCAATACCATATCATTTTTTACATCAATATTAATTTCTTCTAAATTATTTACTTCAATATCATTACCCTCAGTAAGAAAATTTAATGTAAGATTGAACATATGAGCTTTTTTCACCTCAGTAAACTCTAAATCCAATATAGGCATTTCACCTGAAATAGTTGGATTATTTTTTGAATATAATGTAATATGAACATATTCCATATCATCAGCCCTATTTTTTTTCCTATTAATTAGCATTGCTTTACATTTATAATTCATCAAATTAAGTGTTATTTACCTATTTATTAAGTTTATTACATAATAATCAGAGAAATGTTTATAAATTACTAAAGTCACCACTATTTAATGAATAAAGCTTTAAATTCAATTATTTTAGGTGGATTATTAACATTTAGTAGCTTTGGCTCCGAGTGTCCAGAATATACAGAATCATTAAATGTTTTAATAAAAAATAATAATATATTAAAAGAAAGTCAAAAGGACTTGAACATTATTGGTGGTGTTCAAACTGTAATTTTAAAATACCTAAAATCATTTGAAAATATAAATGATTATTTGACAGATTTAGGTTTAAATGATTTTGAAACTGAAGACAAAATAAATACATTAAAAGAAATGTATAAATCTGTAGAAGAATTAGGAGAAAAATATTTAACTAGTAGAAAAACATTTCAAGATTTAGATAAATCAGGTGGAAGTTTTTTAAGATTAGAACAAAAATTATGTAAAGATGAAAATTTAAGTGAAGAAGATAAAGTTTTTCATGATAATTATAAATCTGATTTATATAATTTAGATAAATCTGAATTTGATATTATAGACACATATGAATCAATCTTAGATATTTATACATTTGCAAAAAATAATTTGATTGAACCAATTGGATATAATTTAGCCTATAATTTTCCAAAAATAGGTAATCTTGCAGTAATTGATAAATCAAGTCTATTAACTAAACTTGATATTGAAATTTTAAGTAAGTTTTACAAACAATTTGAAAAATTAACAAAAAATAAAATTCCTGATAATCAAGATTCTTTAGAAGATGGATTATTAAAAAAATTAGAAAGTGATTTAGAATTAGCAGCAGTTACTGAATATCAATTACAAGCTGAATTTCAAAAAAAAATAAATAACAGATTTTATGGTAAAAGAAAAATCAATCAATTTGGTATAGAATTAATATCAGATGAAGAACAAAAAGAGTTAAATCAAATAGATCAAGTTGATATTATGTATGATTTAGGTTTTTCGGAAAATAATCCATGGTTAAGATCTTTTAATAGAACTCGAGAAATGGATTCATTATTAAAAGTATATGAATTAGCGTGGGATAGTAATAAAGAAGGATTATTAAGACTTCAAAAACAAAACAAATCTTCTTATTAATGTAAATTTTAAAACATTTTACCAACAAATTTATAAATCAAATTTTTTATTTTTAAAATAAACAATAAGGATTAATCTATTCAATTTACTTAAAAGAGGGTTATTTTGACAAAGCAAGAATTAACTAAAGCTGAAGAATTAGCAAAATCACATAAACAAATTTCAATTGCAGAATTTTTTGAAAAGAATAAACATCTTCTTGGTTTTGATAATAAAAGAAAAGCTTTAATGACTACCATTAAAGAAGCAGTTGATAATTCATTAGATGCTTGTGAAGAAGCTAGAGTTCTTCCTGAAATCAATGTAGAAATAATTGATATGGGTAGTGATAGATTTAGAGTTATTGTTGAAGATAATGGACCAGGTATAGTAAAAAAAAGTATACCAAATATTTTTGCCAGATTATTATATGGATCTAAATTTCATGCATTAAAACAAACCAGAGGACAACAAGGTATAGGAATATCTGCTGCGGCATTGTATGGAAGATTAACAACAGGTAAATCTATTAAAATAATTTCACGAATATCTTCAAAACATAAAGCATATGAAATGGAATTATATATCGATACAGAAAATAATGAACCAGTAATTACAAAAGAATCAGAAAAAGAATGGCATAAAGATAATGGTACTAGACTTGAAATCGATTTAGTTGGTTCATATATTAAAGGAGCACAGTCAATTGATACATATTTAAAATACACATCAATTGCAAATCCACATTGTACAATAATTTATACAAATCCAAGTGCAGAACAATTTATTTATCCACGGATTACCGATGAATTACCACCTGAAGCAATGGAAATAAAACCTCATCCATATGGAGTGGAATTTGGAACATTACTTAAAATGTTTAAAAGTAGTGAAGAGAAAAATATGAGAGATTTTTTTACGAATTCATTCTCAAGAGTTTCAAAAAATATTGCAGATCAAATATTGAGTGAAGCAGGAATAATTGCAAAAACATCCCCATCAGAAATAAATCATGCACAAGCAGAAAGATTAATTGAATCAATTCCAAAAGTAAAAATAATGGCTCCACCAACTAATTGTATTTTTCCAATTGGTGAAGACTTAATTAGAAAGGGAATGGAAAAAGAAATACCAGCAGAATTTTATGCATCATCATCTAGGCCAGTTTCAATTTATACAGGTAATCCTTTTATTATAGAAGTTGGAGTTGCATGGGGTGGAGGTTTAAAAAATGATGAACCTGCACAAATATTAAGATTTGCAAATAGAGTTCCATTATTATATTCAAAAGGTGCATGTGCATTTACACAATGTGTTCAATCAATGAATTGGAAAAATTATGGACTTCAACAAAGTTCAAATGCAGTACCAGTTGGACCAATTGCATTTTTTATTTGTATTAGTTCAGTATGGACTCCTTATACTAGTGAAGCTAAAGAAGCAATTGCACCATATCCTGAAATAATTAAAGAAGTAAAATTAAGTTTACAAGATGTTGGAAGAAAGTTAGGTGCATATATAAAAAAGAAAAAAAGATTAAGTGAACAAATAAGAAAAAAATCATATATTGAAAAATATTTACCATTTGTATCAGATGGATTACAATTATTATTAGATTTAAAAAAAGACGAAAGAGATAAAGTAAATGATGTTTTAATTGATATGCTTGAGGAAAGTAGACCAGGTAAAACTAAAATTATTGATTAGGTAAATTAAAATGGTAAAAATAAACGTTTCACTATCACAAACAAATGAAGATTTAAGTAAAATTGATATTAAAAAATTACCAAAGGATAATCAAAGTGTAATTTTAAGATTAAAAGAATTAAGTAAAGATGTATATTCAAGAATTTTAAAAAGAATTTTTCCTGAACTATCAATTCCAATTAGATCATTAAGTAATGTAGAATATGATCAAAAAGAAGGATATTTTAAAAATTTAGGTAAAACTAAAATAAAAAAATTAAATGCAAATTCAGTAAAATCATTTTCTCAAATGCTTTTATTGATGAATCAAGCAAAAGAAATTGCATTAAAAAATGAAACTGTTAGTAAAAGAGAAGCATACTATAATGCAAAGTCATGGGGAGATGCCAGATTTAAAGAAGAGAATGAAGCGTTTGATTTATTAGATGATATGGAAGCTATGGTTGGATTTAATAGAGAAAAATTAGGTTATATTCCACAAAACCGAGGAGGTTCAGTTGCAGGTAAATTAATTATAGAAGATAGTGGAGATGTAATTGACTGTACTAAGTTTGGTAGTGGAGCATATTCAATTCCACCTCGTGTAGAAGAATTAGTATTTAAAACAAAAGCAAAATTTATTTTAATGCTTGAAACAGAAGCACTATTTAGTCGACTACACAAACATAAATTTTGGGAATCACATAATTGTATAATTATAGCAATGGGTGGAGTTCCAACTCGTGCAACAAGAAGATTTGCAAGAAGATTATCTGATTCATGTAAATTAGATGTTCATGTATTTACTGATGGGGACTTTTATGGATATATGAATATTTATAGAACATTAAAAGTAGGTTCAGGAAATTCAGCTCACATAAATGAATTTTTTTGTGTACCTAGTGCTAAATTTTTAGGTGTTACACCACAAGATATAATTGATTATAATTTACCAACTCACCCACTTGAACCACAAGATATTAAACGTGGAAAAGATGCAATTAAAAATGATCCATTTGTACATAATTATAAAGAATGGGAAAAAGCAATAAATCATTTAATTAAATTAGGAGTGAGAGCAGAGCAGCAAGCCTTTGCAGCACAAGGTTTAAACTATGTTCTAGATACTTATTTACCAAATAAATTAAAAAATAGAAAAACTTGGTTACCTTAATTAGATTTTTAAATGCAAACAATAATAAAATTATATGGACGATATATTTGGTTATATAGGTTTGTCATTAATTTTATTAGCCTATATTTTAAATTCAATTGAATTGCTTGATAATCATTCAATTTATTTTTTTATTATAAATATTTTTGGAAGTGTTTTATTAACATATTATGCTTTTCTATTAAATTCCTTACCTTTTTTAATATTAAATGTAGTTTGGGTTTTATTTAGCATTGTCGAATTAATAAAAAACTTTCATATAAAACATAGTTAAAAATTATTAAAAAGTTTTATAAAAACATTCAAATTTCTTTCATTACAAAAAAAGATAGGTTTGAAAAATGGACATAGTTAATGATAAAAATTTTGATGCAGAAGTTAAAAAAAGTAATGTACCAGTTATAATTGATTGTTTTGCGGATTGGTGTGGTCCTTGTAAAAACTTTGCCCCAATATTTGAAGATGTTTCTAAAAATTATAAAAATCAAGTTAAATTTGTAAAATTAAATGTTGATGATTCAAGTAATACTGGAGCAGAATTATCAATAAGATCAATTCCAACAGTGATATTTTTTAATAATGGAGTTGAAGTAAGTAGAAGAATGGGTGCGGTTGATAAAGCTGGTTTAAAAGAATTTATTGACGACTGTCTAAATTAATACCCTAATTTTTATAAAATATAATCTTTTTTTAAAATTATGAAAAAAATAATATTTATTGTTTTATTTTGTTTGATTATATTAATGTATTTTAATATTGAAACTAATACTAATGTAAATAATTCTAATCAAACTAATACTACCTTACAATGTTTTGATAAACAAATAATTAATTATGAAAATGGAGATTTACATTGGTATACTTGTCTTGATAAACAAAAATTACCTTTATTATCAGCTGAATATGATATTAATGGAAATTTAATTTCCACTATTCCCTATATTAATGGAAAAATTGATGGTCAAGTTATTAAAAAAAGTAATAATAGAACAATTATACAAAATCATAAAAATGGAAATTTACATGGATTATCATATATTATTGTCGATAATAAAACAATACAGTCCAGTAATTTTTTTAATGGTATTCTTCATGGAGATACAATATTAAATTTAAATGAAGAGTATGAATTATTACAATATTATAATGGAAAATTACATGGAAAAAATATTTTAAAAATTAATAATACAACAATATTAGAAATTAATTATAATAATGGAAATTATGATGGAGAATTTATTGTTAATAATCAAAATGAAAATATATTAAATTGTTCATTTAATAATGGAAAATTAATTGAATGTAAAAATTCTAAATATAAATCAAATGACTGTTTAAATGATCCAATTTGTTTCTCTCAAAATTTAAAAATATGTCAAAATACAAAATTTCATTTTGGATTAAATCAAAAAGAACAAATAATTACATTAAATAAAAAAAATAATGAAATTTGTCAGGCTACCCATAATTTTACAATTCCATATAAAACTGAACCAGCATATTATGCGTGTCCAATTCCAATAAAAGGAATTGAAGCAAAAAATATTAATCCAGGGTTAAACTTAGAAATTTATGATTTATGGATTGACTTATATTTAGAAACTAATTGTAATGGTACTGTTGTTAATAATATAATTGAAAAAAAAGAAAATTTTTTCAATAGATTTTCTCGTATAGATAAATTAGATAAATCAAATGAAAAATGTTTATTTTCAAATATGTGTGGAGAAAATTTTCATTGTAAAGAACAAAAATGTGTTTCTAATTATCAAGTATTAGAAAGATTTCTTATAAAGTAATTCAGTACCACGAAATTTTATTCGATTATTTCGATTTATTGGAGTATGAAGGTCTTTAAAAAATTTAATTATATTTAAATTTTCTAATTTTGACTTTCTTTTTTTTTTATTTTTTTCATCCAAATTAAATTCAATATTCATTTGTAACTTTTGTTCTTTATTATGAATATATAATAATTTTTCTATTGGACTTAATGATTGGTAATTATTAATCTCAAGTCTATCATGAGTTGAAATATTTAGTTTATATTCACTCCTTGGACTAATATCAAATATAGAATAATCACTAGCAAAACTAGTTCCATACAAAGTCAATAATAGAAAATATTTCTTCACAAATATATTAATTACTGGATAGTTATAAATATTTTTATAAAGATAATAATAAATTTATAATAAGAAAATATATTAAGTAAGTACAATATATTTTTAAAGGAAAAAAGTATATATATATTTAGAATGTATGTTTAAGTACAGTTACTATTATTTTTTAAGAAAATAATAGAAAAAATTATGAGGCTAAAAATGAAAAAAGCAATATTTTTACTGATTGTAGCTTTTAGTTTATTATTAGTTGGATGTGCAGCACCAGAAAGTGTTGAGTCACCAAGTGATAATGAAGAAGGAAGTGAAGGATCAGAAGGAAGTGATTCTGAAGAAGGATCAGAAGGAAGTGATTCTGAAGAAGGATCAGAAGGAAGTGACGCTGAAGAAGGATCAGAAGGAAGTGATGCTGAAGAAGGATCAGAAGGAAGTGACGCTGAAGAAGGATCAGAAGGAAGTGATGCTGAAGAAGGATCAGAAGGAAGTGACGCTGCAGAAGGCGAAGATACAGCACCTCCACAATTACCTGAAGAATAATTTTATTTTTTTTTTATTTTTTTTTATTTCAACAATTTTATAAAATAAAAAATATCTAATATAATATGTACAAAGGCTTCATTTTACAAACATTTTTAAAATTACATAATAAAATCCCATATTGTTATATAATTGGAAAAGATATTCAAAATAAGACATTTTTAATTAAATCTAAATATTTTCCTTATTTTTATATAAAAAATTCAAAAAAAAGCAATTTTGTAAAACAAATTAATAATATTAATAAAATATCTAAAGAATTTCTAGATTCAAAAGATGAAATAATTAATAATATTTTTATTAAATTTAATAATCATTTTGATAAAATTAATAATGAAAAATATAATACAAATTATTTAAATAAAGAAAGAAATACAACTATAAAAGATTTAAAAAAAGAATTAAAAAATTGGTTAAGTGATAATGAAATTTATTTCATAAATAAAGTTGAAGAATTTAATTCACATAAAAATACTAATAATAAAGAAGATAGTAAAATATTAAATACTATAGATAGTTATGAAATTAAAATAATTCAAAAACAGTTTAATAAATTTTATAATTTAATTAAAGAAAATTTGACATTAGATGAATTTAATATTATATTAAAAGAATCTATTGAATTCATAAATATTTTTTTTGAAAATACAAAATTAAATGATTTTAATGACCATAATGTAATAAAAATTGTATATTTAAATGATTCAAAATTAGATGTTTTTTCTAAACTATTTAATGATATTGAAAAAAATGAAAAAGATATTAATTTGATGGTAAAGTTTTTAACAGACCATAGAATAAAATCAAAATTATGTATTGATTCAAAACCATGTGAAAAAAAAATAAGAGATAATATTAATTCAAATTTTCATTCATATGAATGGAATGAATTTCAAAAAATTGATAATTATTTTTTAAATCCTAAAATATCAGCGTGTAGTGAAATATTGAATATGCAAAAATATATTAATACACTTTCAATTGATATTGAAACAGTTGAAGATAAAATAATTTCTATATCATTTTATGATAAAAATAATAAAATCGTAATTTTTAATCATGAAAAAGCTAAATTAAAACAAAAACAAAATTTTGAAATAATAATAGTTAATGATGAAAAGAAATTATTAAATAAATTTATTGAAATAATACATAAATTAGATCCAGATATAATTACAGGTTGGGCAGTTATTGACTTTGATTTTAATTTTATATATAAACGTATGAAATTTAATAAAATTAGTTGCAATCTTGGAAGAGTTCCTCTTTCGACAAGAATTATTATTCAAGATAATTTTTTAAAAACATCTACGTGCTATGTCCCTGGAAGAATTATTATTGATGGTATTGCAATTCTAAAAGATAATTTTGTTAAGTTTAATGATTATAAATTAGATACAGTTGCAAAAGAATTTTTAGGTGAACAAAAAATTGCCAGTGGTTCTGATGTTCAAAAATTATATGATTCAAATCATGATAAATTATTAGAATATAATTTAATAGATTCAAAATTGGTTTATGATATAATAGTTGGAAAAGATTTTATTAAAATTGCAATTGCTAGAAGTGAAATTACTGGTATGACTATAGATCGATTAGATAAAGCAATTGCAACTTTAGATTATTTATATTTAATTACTGCTAAAAATAAAAAAATTGTTATTCCTGATGGAAAAGAATTTAATAGACAAGATCCAATTGAAGGTGGATATGTTCGTGATCCAATACCAGGCATTTATGATAATATTTTAGTATTTGATTTTAAATCATTATATCCTTCAATTATGGCTACATTAAATATTGACAAATATACTTATTTAGGAAATATTGAAAATGAAAAAAAACATAAGCCATTTGATAAAGAAGATTTTTTTAATCAAAAAATTAAACAAGATATAGTTATTAGTCCCACTGGTGCAATGTTTGAATTAAAAGATGCAATTTTACCAGAATTATTATTAGAATTATTAAAAGTAAGAGATATTGCAAAAGAAGAAAATGATGATATTAAAAGTTATGCAATTAAAGTTATTATGGTATCATTTTATGGAAGTTTAGCATCTCCGTATTATAGATTTTATTCAACAGATATTGCAGGAAGTGTAACTGCATTTGCAAGAACTATAATTAAAAAAACAGCTGAATTATTACAAGAAAAAGATTTTGAAATTATTTATGGAGATACAGATTCAATTTTTGTTAATGCGAAAATAACAGATGATAAAAAAATATTAGATTTAGGAGATAATATTATAAATGAAATTAATAAATATTTAGATAAATTAATTAAAAATAAATTTAATCGTAAAAATTATATTGAATTAGAATTTGAAAAAGTATATAGAAAATTTATTCTGCCAAAAGTTCGTGGCCAATTAGGTGGTGCTAAAAAAAGATATGCAGGAATTAAAAGAAAAAGAAATGGAAAAGAGAAAATTGATGTAGTTGGATTAGAAGCAGTAAGGCGTGATTGGGTTGAAGCTGCTAAAGAATTTCAATTAGGTCTATTAGATATTATTTTTAATAATAAAAACCCACAACAAAAACTAATTAATTTTACTAAAAAAACAATTGATGATATTAAATCCGGTAAATTTGATGATAAATTACAATATAGAAAAGGACTTAGAAAAAGTGTTGATAGTTATACTAAAATGACACCACCACATGTAAAAGCAGCAAAATTATTAGATAAAATTGAAAATGATATTATTATTTATTATTTAACTATTGATGGACCACAACCAATTCAGAAATTGAATAGTAAAATTGATTATGAACATTATATTGAAAAACAAATAAAACCTATTGCAGAGAGTATATTTTTATTTTTTGACTTAACTTTTGATGATGTCTTAAAAGGAAGCAATCAAAAAAAGCTATTTGGATATTAAAAATTGTGATAAAATTATTTTTATTTACAATAATTATTGATTATTAGAATATACAGTTTAAATATTATCATCTATTTTATATCATGTATAAGCTTAAATAATTAATAATTTAATTATTATTATGTCATTACAAGAATTAGTAGATTTAACAATAATAAATTTCAAACATCCTTTAAATTTAGAAGAAACTGAAAAATTATTTGAATATGTTTCAAATACAATGCTAGCTGATGTGAGATATAAAACTGAATACTTTAAGAATTTTCTTTATGATTTAGAAACTAATTCTTCAGAAAAAGACATAGGAACTTTATCTATAAGTGGTCAAATTTTAAAAAAAGAAAGTCCATTTACATTTGCACATTTTAACACTGAACATTCTTTTAAATGTGATGGCAAAATAATTTTATTAAAGTTTGATCTAATTCCAGGTTATGATTCATTACGTGAATATGAAAATCAAACAAAAGAATTATGGGCTGAAACAAAAAAAAAGATTAATAGTTTTTTTTTAACTGAGTATAAAATGATTATTGAAAATAAACCTGAATTAAAATCAAATTAATTATATTTTTCTATTGTTAAATATAATCCATAAATATTAAAGTTTATAAAACACATTTCAATAAAAAATAATATGAAGTATAGGATTTTAATTATATTTATTGTATTATTTACAATTTTTAGTTTTAATTTAGTTAATAGCCAAGAATGTTCAAATATAGCATATTCATGTACAGAATTTTCAGGATGTTCAGATAATAAACAAATTAGGCAATGTGGAATCATGGATTTTTGCAATAATAAATATAATATAGATCCATCATTTGAAATTATTAATCCAATTAATGAAGAAATACATTGTAATGATTTTGATATTAATTTAGTTAAAAAGAATCAAACTATTTATTTTGACATTCAGAATTCAAATGCAATAATAAATATTATTGATAATTTTAATTTCGATTTACATATAAAAAATAATCCAATAAAAATTAAGATATTAGATATTAAAAAAAATTATACAATTATTAATATCGATAATTTTAATTATATCGTTTATAATGATAAAACAAAATTATTTGATTTGAATGGAGATTCAATTGACGATACTGAATTTTCAATATATGGACAAAAAGAAAATAAAAAAATATTATCAATTAAATTATTAGAATATGATAATAAATTTGGCAAATCTGATCAATTAAAAGATAAACAAATAATTGAATTAGAAAAAGTAAATGATAATTTAGAAGAAGAAAATACTTTAGTATTAAATGTAATGATTATATTTTTAATATTAATTTGTGTGATATTATTCATAAGATTATTTTATAATAAAGAAAATCAAATCGAATCTGAATTATTAAAAAGAAAGGATTTAGTTAAAATTAATAATAAAAATCCAGTAGAAAATAAATTAACTAAGGATCAAAAAAGAAAATTAGTATTAGTATCTAGAAAAACTTATTATAAAAATATAGACCAAATTATAGAAATGTTAAAAAATAAATTAAATAAAGTAAAAAGAAATAATAAAATAATTGAAAATATAGAAAGAAAAAATAAAGGATTATTAATTAGTAAAAAAACTAAAAAAAAATCCAAAAAGAAAAATAAGAAATAATATATAAAAATGGAAAGACCAAAAGTTGGCATTGGTGTAATTATTAAAAAAAAAGATAAAGTTCTTCTTCTAAAAAGAATAAATAAACATGGATCTAATTCATGGTGTTTTGCTGGTGGACATTTATAATTTAATGAATCATTTGAAGAATGTGCATTAAGAGAAATTGATGAAGAAATTGGAATTCATGTGAAAAATCTAAATTATGTAAAATTAACAAATGATATGTTTAAAGAAGAAAAAAAACATTATATTACAATTTTTTTAGTATGTGATTATGAATCTGGTGAATTGGAAATAAAAGAACCTCACAAATGTGCGGCAATGGATTGGTTTGAATGGAATAAGTTACCAGAACCATTATTTTTACCTATTAAAAATTTACTCAAACAAGGATTTAATCCATTTAATTAATTATTATAATTTATATCTATCTTCAATATTTACTTTTAATTTAGATAATACAGGATTTGGAACATTTTCTAAAACTAAATTAATATTCACATCAGATAAAATTGAATTTAAATATTCTTTGATTAAAAAAGGATCATCATTAATAGGTATTGCAAATCTTACTGATTTTTCAATATCTTCTGTATTTTCCACAAGAACATTTCTTTTATTTTCTAAACACAGTTTTCTAATTTTCCCACGAAGCATAACTCCATTTATAGAACTAAATTGAGTTTTAATTTCATAGATATTCCAGTAAATAATATTTTCACTCATAAAAACATTTTATTTCCCATAATAATAAAACTTTTCATAAAATAAATAATCTTATAAATCAAAATATATATATTAGTTCATATGAGAAAAAAATTAATTCACATTATTTTAATAATCATTGGTATTTTAATAATAAGTTCATTTGTAAGTGCCGCTGGGAATATTATATCATGTTCTGATTTAAATTCAAAAGATAGTATTGAAACAAAAATATTATTATTAGAAGAAAATGTTAAAAATTTAGAAAAATCTCCTGCTTATGGTAGTAATGCCGAATTAGTTAAAAAATTACAATTAGAAACTATGAATGGTAATTTACAAGCATGTAGAAATTTAATATGTAATAAAGACAATTTAGATTTTTTTAATTTGGAAAAAAATGAATGTTCTTGTAGTGAAGGTAATGAATTCGTCGCTAGTAGTCCAGAAGTTCAAATATCTTGTTGTGATGTTAATACTCAAATCGTACATCCAATTTCAGGTAAATGTATTACATGTACAGCAGGTAGAATTTCAAAAATTATTGATAAATCATCAACAGGATTTCCAATAACAATTTGTGAATGTCCAGAAGGCATGAAATTAAATAGTCAAGGCGTATGTGCAGATGAAAATGAAGATAATATAAATTTGAACAAAATTAGTGGTTTAGAAAAAGATTTAGAAGAATTAAATAAAGAAATAGAAGAGAAAAAATTATTATTAGAAGAAAAAGTTGATTTAATTAATGAAAATGAACTTAATAAAGAAACATTAAAAAACGATTTTAATATAGCAAAAGAAGAATTAAACATATTAAAAACACAAATAAATGAAAGTAAAATTAGCGTTAATCAATCAAATAAAGAAAGTGAAGATTTTAGATTTTTATCAATAGTATTAGGATCATTATTAGCAATAGTAATTTTGGTTAATTTATTTAGAGCATTTACAAGACATTAATAACAAAAAAATCTTTTTTTTAAATATATAGAATACTTATTTTTATATTAATTATTTTAAATTTATTAAAAGTATATCTCCATATAATGAATTTAAAAGTCTTGATAAATTATAACAATGAACCATATAAGTATTCATTTTATTTATATTTTTTCTAATATTTCTTGTTAAAAAATAAACTTTATCTGAATTTAAATCATAATCTACTTTATTAAATTTAAAAAATAATTCATATGCAGATCTCAGTATTAATTTAATTTCTTCAAATTCAGGTATTTCTAAATTGTCATTAAATTGAAAATTTAAAGTCCATCTAATTTCATCACCTATTTTTTCTAATCTATCAAGTAATAAATAATAATTAGGAACTTTATCAAATTCAATATGACCTTGCTTAATTAAAATTCTTTGACAATAATTAGACAATTTTTTAATATTTTTATCAATTAATTTTGCTTGTACAAAACTTTCAGATTTTAACATCTGTAATAATAAAAGAAATATACGCCTTAATACTATTTTAAAATCTTCACTACTTTCTTTTGTAATATATTTAATTAATATAAAATTGTTTTTTTGTTCTACAATTTCATACCCAATTAGTCGTTCATCAATAATTTCTACAATTCTTTCTAAATATTTAGGATCGGAATAAATTAATTTAACTTCATCAAATCCACCTCTATAAATGGATTGTAATAATTTTATTAAACTATTTTTATAATAATCAGTATCAATTGACAAACTTTTATTTCCATCTAATGATGAAGAAATTATAATTTTTGTTCCTATTACATCTAAATTCACAACTTTACTATCATTTAGTTTTTCACTTTTAATCCATTCAATTGGTAATGTAACAGTATATGATTTTCTATCATTTGGACCTTGAGCAGTCAACTTTTTTTCCATAAATATACTAGCATATACATATTTATAAAATATACAGTCAATAATAGGACGTAATATTACAAATATTATGTAATAATATAAATTATTTATATTATAACCTCTTAGTACTAATTACTTGCAAGTATAAAACAAGCAGGTTTGGGCCAATAAAGGGGAAAATACAAATCTCTTAAAATCATGCAGGGTTTTTTTCCCTGTTGTTTTTTTCTATACATTTGTTTTTAAATGAATCAGGATTCTAAAATCCATGAATGATAAGTCAAGTATTAAAAATACTATATCTAAATATTTCGTGGAGAGTACTGCTATCAGCTTAGAAGCAAATTTAGCTTTTGCAATACATGAAACTCAGTTTAGTGGAATGTCAAATGAAGTATCAATAAATGCAAGATTAATTGCATCAACGATAGGATATCTTGGCCTTGCTAAAGGACTTTCATGGGGAAGAAAAAAATCTCAAGAATTATTTAAAATTACAGAAGAAACATCAGAAAAAATAAAAATAATACATGATATTGGATATTTAGCTGCTTTTAATGTAGTCTTTTCACCAATATTATATTATTGTTCCGGATCTAGAGATATAAAAGAAATTGCAATTGGTACGGTGGGTTCCATATTGTTTGGAGCTGCAAATGGACCTGCATTAGGATATTCAACTGATATTTTTAATGACTTAGTTGGAACTGAAAAAAATAATAGATTTCTTCATTCAATAAATTCATTATCGAGTTCAATAAAAAATAATAAAATTTCAAATTATTTAAATAATATTTCTAAAAAATATGAAAACTTGAGTCAAAATTATAAAAAAAAGTTAGCTGCATTATTAGGAATTGGACTTATTGGCTTAACTTCAGGAGTATATGCAATGAATGTGGATACAGAAAATAGCAAGCCACCAGAAAGTTTTAAAATAAGTTTAGAAAGCAAATTATCAACTAATCAATTTTAATTTAATATTAGATCTTTCACTTAAAATTTTATCATATATTTTTTTAGCATTTTCATCGCTAGACCACATACCAGCAAAACTTATTAAATTCTTTTTTTTATTTGAAAAAGCTAATTTTTTTAAGATTTGAATAAATGATTCTTTTTCACCTTTTATTATTTTAAGATTAATATCTGATGAAGTATATAATAAGATTATTTTAGTCATATAATATATATATACACACATATATATAAATATTTTAATTCATAAATCAATTAAATTAACTTTATTAGAGAAACATTTAAAAATAGTTTAATTAGATCTAAATTAGGAGTGTATGAAAAATGGCAACAAGTAAAAAAAAAGATATATTAAAGAATCGAGGAAGAAATAGAACAGTAAGACCAAAGACATTTAAAAATGAAGAAAATGCAAAAAAATATGGTGATTCTTTAAAAAATAAATATGAAATAGATAAAATTGGATCTAATTCAAGACCAAAATATAGAGTAAAATTATCAAATTAATTTTTTAATATTTCATTTTATACTTTATCAGTTTCTTCTAATTCACCAAATAATAAAATTCCACAATTATTCGAATATACTTTTTGTACACTACCACAATTTCTTGAATATTGTGTTTTATTAAACAAATATTCAAATTTTTTACCAAAAGAATTTTCCAAAGTTGAATCAATTTTAGATGAAAAATTTCTTAATAATTTATCCACAAATAAAAAATCCCCAAAACTTTCTTCAAAATTTAAAGTTTCATGAACTTGACTTATTGCAGAAGTTAAGGAATTATAAGGAATTCCCAATTGTAAAAATTTTTTACCTAACATAACTTTTCTACATTTAAAAAACTTTTTTCCAAAAGCATTATCAGTTTGTTTTATTTTTGAATATAATGCAATTAATTCACAAACATAATAGTAATGATCTGGATTAAATTTTGCAACCCCATTTGAAGAAAATAAATATTTAGTTTGAATAACCATATAAATTAAATGATAATGACTTTTAAATATATTATTACACTCCAAGATATAAATAAAAATTAAATATTAAAATTAATCATAAAAATCAACTAAATTTTCTTGACTATAATGAGATTCATTTAGAGGGTCAACCTTCTTTTTTTCTAATTTATTACTACTCACTTTTTGTTTTTTTAAATTTGAATGAATTTTTGCAGTAATCTCATCATCCATTTCCAATTGAATCATAATTTGTTTACTTCTATCAATAACATCATTTGGAACACCAGCTAATTTAGCAACTTGAATTCCATAACTTTTATCAGTTCCACCTTCAACAATTTTTCTTAAAAAAACAATATCATCAAAAGTTTCTTTTACAGTAATATGAAAATTTTTTACATTAGAAAAATAATCTGATAATTTATTTAATTGATGATAATGTGTTGCAAAAAGACATTTTGAATTTTTTCTTGCAATTGATTCTACTACAGCCCATGCAATTGAAATACCATCAAATGTACTTGTACCACGACCAATCTCATCTAAAATAATAAGAGAGCGTGAAGAAAAATTATGTAATATATTTGCAACTTCACTCATTTCAACCATAAAAGTAGATTTACCACTAACTAAATCATCATAAGCACCAATACGAGTAAAAATTCTATCTGCAATACTTAATTTTGCAGAACTTGCAGGAACAAAACAACCAATTTGTGCCATAATTTGAATTAAAGCAATTTGTCTCATAAATGTACTTTTACCTGCCATATTCGGACCAGTAATAATCATAGTCCGAGTATCCTCATCAAAATTACAATCATTTTTAATAAAATATTTTTCACTAATTTCAATTACAGGATGACGACAATCACTTAATGACAAATTATCACCATCACACATAATAGGACAAGAATATGAATTATCAATTGAACATAAACCAAAACCAATTAAAATATCTAAATATGCTAATTTATTTGAAATATTATTAATTATATTTGAAAAACCTTTCAACTTAATCAAAACAGAATTAAAAATATCAAATTCCAGATCATTAATTTTATTTTCAGCATTTAAAATAATTGATTCTTTTTCTTTTAGATCAGGAGTAATAAAACGTTCTGCATTTGCAAGTGTTTGTTTTCTAATAAAATAATCAGGTATTTGATCTTTGTTTTTTGATGTTACTTCGATATAATACCCAAACACTTTATTAAAACCAACTTTTAATGAATTAATACCTGTTTTTTGACGCAATTCAATTTCTAAATTATTTAACCAATTTTTTGAATTATTAATAATAGAATGTAAATTATCAAGTTCACTACTAAAACCAGATTTAATCATATTACCATTACGAACACTTGAATTAGGATCATCTTTAATTGAGTTATTAATTAATTCTATTATTGAATTAATTTCTTCACAATAATCAAAATCTTTTTTTTCAAATGAATCAATATCAATATTTTCAATACCAAATGATTTAATATTATTTAATAAAACAGATTCATAAGTATCTAAAATTAAAATTATTTTCTCCAAATTAATTAAACTTTCACGAATTGCAATAATTTCTTTAGGATTTGCATTACCAAAATTAATTCTCGCAGTTATACGTTCTAAATCTGCAATCATAATTAATAATTCATATAATTCTTCTAATTTTAATTGATCTGAAATTAATTCTTTAATTGAATCTAATCGTAAATTAATTTTATTAATATCAGTTAGTGGACTAACAATCCATTTTTTTAAAAGACGAGAACCCATAGCAGTTTTTGTTTTATCAATTACTGAAATTAAAGTTCCATTTTTTGAACCATCATGAATATTTTTTAAAAGTTCTAAATTTTTAATTGTCGAACCATCTAAAATTAAACTATTTGAAATACTAATATTTTTAATATTTTTAATATAAGACAATTTATTAAAAGAAGATTTAATTAAATATGTAATTAATGAACCAGAACTATTTAAATTTATATTTGAAAAAGAATCAATAGAACCAAAATGATTATTTAAAATATGATTTGAATTACGTGAATTAAAATAATTATTTTGTTGAGGATAAATAAAACAATTAACTTTTTTTAATTCTTCTGTTAATTTTTTATTAATTATTAATGACTCAGGAATAATACATTCTTTAGGTGAATATTTTGAAAGGCAAATAAATAAATCTTTTTCATTAAAATCCCCAATTAAAAATTCACCCGTTGACATATCACAAATTGAAATCCCATATTTGTCTAATTTTTGATATATTGAACATATATAATTATTTGAACTTGCAGATAATATATCACTTTCAATAATAGTACCAGGAGTAACCACCCTAATAACACCACGTTTAACAATACCCTCAGCCAGTTTTGGATTTTCAAGTTGTTCACAAATCGCAACTTTTCTACCTGCAAGAACTAATTTTGCTAAATACGGATCAAGAGCATGATAAGGAATACCAGCAAGAGGAGCTTTTGTATCACCCTTTCCTCTAGAAGTTAATGTAATGTCTAAAATGTTTGCACAATCAACCGCATCATCAAAAAAAGTTTCATAAAAATCTCCCATACGAAAAAGCAAAATACAATCCGGATATTGCTCTTTAGCAGCCACATATTGCTTCATAGCAGGAGTTAATTTAATTCCATTATAATTATCAATAGAAATTTTATTAGAATCTAATATTCGTTTTTCATCTAAATTATTATAATTTAAATTATCATCCTCCATAATTTGGTAATTTGTCATACTTTTATAATAATTTCTTTATTAAAAGTGATTAAAAATTTAAAAAATAGCCCAAAAAAGCAAAATAATGTGAAAATAATTTATCGTCCATAAAAAAGAATATATTTATAAATGAAATAATCACTTTTTTAATATAGTTTAAAAGGGGTAATTAGTATAAAAATTTTAAGGGGTAGAAATAGGTTAGTATTAGTTTCAATAATATTATTTTGTTTTATTATTTTTAATTCTACATTAATTTTTGCAACTGATAATACTGCTCTTGATAGTTATTGTACTTCTCTTGCAAGTAGTTTTGGAGGTAATGCAAATGCAGCATGTGCAGATAGTGATGTAGTTGTATGTTCAGGAAGTGGATCAAATGGATGTCCATCACAAGGTGAGTTGTTATCGTGTTCACAAATAGAAAATCAGGCAGATTCAATAACAATTGAAGCTTTATCATGGAGTGGAAGTATAAGTTATGATAGTAATAAAGAAAATATTTGTAATGGTGAACCTGGTTGTGAGTATTATGAGAGTGAATGTGTAATAGATCAAGTTAGAAATTGTACTCAATTAATAACTGCTATTCAAAGTGATGAAAATATAACAATTGCAAATAATATTGATTGTAGTGGAATAACTTTTTCAGATTGGATTGGTGGTAGTGTAATTTATGGAAATAACTTTTCAGGACAAAATTATACAATTAGTAATGTTTTTATTGATGGTGGAGCTAATGATGACGTAGGATTATTTCCTCAATTAAAAACTGAATCGGAAATTCGAGATTTAAAACTTAATAATATAACTGTAACTGGTGGATTTTCTGTTGGTGCAATAGCAGGAGATATTTCTAGTTTTACACAAAATGATGGTTTTTTATTATACAATGTACAAGTTACAAATGCTAATGTTACTGCAGATCATACGGTTGGAGGATTATTTGGAGAAAATATAATTAATTCTGGATACTCTTCAATATTAAAATATGTAAGTTTTAGTGGAAATATAACAAGTACATCTTCTTCTTCAACTAAAACAGGTGGTTTTGTTGGTGGAGCAAATCGAATAAATATTAGTTTTTCTAATAGTACTGGTATTTTAAATTCAATAAATCAAAAATTAGGTGGTATTCTAGGTTATGGAAGTTCTGATATTATTTTTAATAATGTGAGTTCAACTATGACAATTATAGGAACTTATACAAGTTCAATAATGGCCGGTGGATTAGTTGGTGATTTAATTGATTCAAGTAGTATCATAAATAATAGTTTTTTTAATGGTTCAATAAAAACCATAAGTTCAACGAGTTCAACTGCAAGAGTTGGTGGGTTAATTGGATTATTGAGTGATGCTTCAGTTTACAATTCCTATTCTCAATCTACAATTAATTCAACAACCGAAAATGTAGGAGGTGCCTTTGGTTTAATTACAAATTCATCATCATCAGTTCTTATTGATCAATGTTTTGCAGATGGTTCAGTTTATGGAAAAACTAATGTAGGAGGTTTTGTTGGTACACTTGTTAATGGAGAAGTTGAAAATTCTCATACAAGATCATCTGTAACTGGAACTGGTTCTAATATTGGTGGTTTTATTGGAAGTATGAGTTCTGGTACTATAATTAATCAAACATATTCAACAGGACAAACAAGTGGAGGTTCTGTTGTAGGTGGTTTTTTAGGAACAGGTAGTGGAACAATTGACAATTCATTTTTTGATAATCAAACTAGTGGACAAACAAGTTCAACTGGAAGTGGTTCACCTGAGGCAACAGCAAAAACAACAAATCAAATGGAAACTCAAGCTACATTTACAGATTCAAATTGGGATTTTACTAATATTTGGGAAATGGGAATAACATACCCAATTTTACAATGGTTTGATGAACCTAGTGATAGTAATCCACCACAAATTTTTGATGTCAGACCATTGGAAGATAGTGGATACAATATTTCAGACATAGTTAATATAACTGCAAATATAACTGATGCAAATACAATTGATTCTAAAATAATAAATTTAACTTATCCAAATGGAACTATAGAACAATTTACACTTGCCTCAGGAACTGGAGATATTTTTTATTATGAATTTACTATACCAAATCAAGAAGGAGAATATAATATAACTTATATTGCAAATGATACAAGTAATAATATTAATAATACAATTACAACTAATTTTAATGTTGAAGATACCCAAAATCCTCAAGTTACTAATTTAATTCCAAGCATAGGTGATGCTAAAAGTACTGGAGAAGTTATTGAAATTAGAATTAATGTGACTGATAATTCTGAAATAGATACAGTAAGAGCAAATATAACTCTTCCAAACTCATCAAGCATAATACTTTCATTAACAGAACAATCAAATAATAAATTCAATAATAGTTATACTGTTCCAGAATTAACTGGATTATTTAATATTACATTTTTAGTTAATGATACTTATGGAAATCAGAATAATACCGAATCAACTAATTTTACAACTAGTGACACTTCTGCTCCATCATATACAGGTATTAATGAATACCCAAATGATCCAGCGACTTATGATTTACCACAAGATTATTTATTTAATATAACATTTACTGACAATAATCAAATGGATACAGTTTTAATTGAATTTGATGGAACAAATTATACAACTAATAATAGCGGTGATTATTATAATTTTACAATAAGTAATCTTTCAGCAGGAACTTATAATTACAAATGGATTGCAAATGATTCAAGTGATAATGTAAACAATACAGCTTTTACGTATACAATAAACAAAGCAACAAGTAATGTAAATTTAAGTTTAAATAATCAATTTTCAAATATAACTTCTGAAGTTGAAACTAATGTTACAATAAACGCAACTAAAATTATTGGTGAAAATAATATAACTATCTATATGGATGAAGAATTAGTTGGAAGTAATTTAGATAATATTACAAATATAAGTTTATTTTCATCCTTAGGGCTAGTTAATATAAGTGTAATTTATAATGAGAGTGAAAATTATACTTCAAGTAGTTTAAGTTATTTTATTACTGTTCAAGATACAACTGCTCCGAGTGTTATTGATATTGATTTAAACCCAAGTGAATTAAATCCGAGTGAAAATATTAGTATTAATATATCAGTTTCAGAACATTTAAATGTAGATACAGTTATTGCAGAAGTAATTTTAAATAATGGAACAAAGACTAATTTAAGTACCACGTATGTAGAATCGGAAGATATTTATTCAACACAATATCAAACTGATGCTAATATTCCTTCTGGGACACATACAGTTAGAGCATATGCTAATGATACAAGTGGTAATATGAATAGCACTGAAAACGGTACTTTCATCATAACAGATATTGCTAATCCAGAAGTAACAAATTTAATACCTAGTTCAGGAGATTCTAAGAGCATTGGAGAAACTATTGAAATTAGAATTAATGCGACGGATGATGTTCAAATTGATACAGTAAGAGCAAATTTAACAATGCCTAATTCAACAAGTGTAATTATTTTACTAAACGAACAATCCAATAATAAATATAATAATAGTTATACAATACCAAATTTATCTGGAAGATTTAATATAAGTTTTTTAGTTAATGATACATCTGACAATGACAATACAACTGAAACTACTTATTTTTTAACAACCGATTTAATCGCACCAACGTACGAAAATAATAGTGAATACCCGAGTGATCCAAATACATATTCAATTCCACAAGACTATTTATTTAATATAAGTTTTACAGATAATGTAGAAATGCATAGTGTTCTATTTGAGTTTGATGGAACTAATTATACAGCTAACAATAATGGTAATGATTACAATTACACAATAAGTAATTTATCTGCTGGAACATATAATTACAAATGGATTGCAAATGACACAAGTGATAATATAAATAATACTGCGTTTACATATACAGTAAGTCTGGCATTGAGCGATGTGAATTTAAGTTTAAACAATAATTTTTCAAATATTACAATTGAAGCAGGAAATAGTGTAAATATAAATGCTACAAAAATAACTGGAGAAAGTAATATTACTCTATTAATTAATGAATCCATTATTCAATCAAATCTAAATAATATAACAAACATTTCTAATTACAATTCTCTTGGAACTTTTAATATAACAGCACTATACAATCAAAGTCAGAATTATAGTACTTCATCATTATCATATTTTATTACAGTACAAGATACAACAAAACCTAATGTGACAAATATTATAATTAGTCCAAGTACAATTAATCAAACACAAAATGTAACAATTAATGTTACAGTTCAAGATTTTATTGGAGTTGATACAGTTATTGCTGAAATTAATTTAAATAATGGAACGAAGACAAATCAAACAATGTCTCTTAATGGTAATATTTACACTACAGAATATGAAACAAACATTAATAGTCCAATAGGACAGCACACAATAAAAATATATGCTAATGACACTAGTAATAATTTAAATAGCACAGAAAGTGCTACATTTAATATTAATGATATAACTGTGCCACAAATAAATAATTCAATACCAAGTGCAGGAGATTCAAAGAGCATTGGAGAATTGATCGAAGTTAGAATTAATGCGACTGACAATATTGAAGTAGATACTGTAAGAGCAAATTTAACATTACCAAATTCAACAAACATAATAATTTCATTAACAGAACAATCAAATAATAAATATAACAACAGTTATACAATACCAAATTTAGCTGGAACATTTAATATTACTTTCTTAACTAATGATACATCAAATAATCAAAATAATTCAATAACAACTTATTTTACTGTTAGTGATTTAACTGCACCATCTTACGAAAACAATAGTGAATATCCGAATGATCCAAATACATATTCAATTCCACAGGACTATTTATTCAACATAAGTTTTACAGAC
>JABGXB010000001.1 GCA_018675975.1 Candidatus Woesearchaeota archaeon | reverse complement strand
GTGATGTGAACTTAAGTTTAAATAATAATTTTTCAAATATTACAATTGAAGCAGGAGATAGTGTAAATATAAATGCTACAAAAATTACAGGAGAAAGTAATATTACATTTTTATTTGATGAAGTTGAAGTTAGAAGTAATTTAAATAATATAACAAATATTTCAAATTTTAATTCATTAGGATTATTTAATATTACAGCAAAGTATAATCAAAGTCAAAATTATAGTACTTCAGCATTATCATATTTTATTACTGTACAAGATACAACAAAACCTAATGTAACAAATATTATAATTAGTCCAAGTACAATTAATCAAACACAGAATGTAACAATTAATGTTACAGTTCAAGACTTTATTGGGGTTGATACTGTACTTGCAGAAGTAACATTACTTAATGGAACAAAAACAAATGTTTCAATGTCAGCGAGTGGAGATATTTATACTGCACAATATCAAACAAATGAATTTATGGGAGATGGTTTAATCAATATTACATTTTATGCAAATGATACTAGTAATAATTTAAATAATACACAAATATCTAATTTTACAATAGTTGATAATATTAATCCAAATCCAATAATAAATTTAAATATTACAAACATTAATTCATCTAGCGCTAATATAATATTTAATGAAACTAATTCAAGTGATTTTAATAGATATGAAATTTTATTAGATAATAGTTTAATTATTAATACAACAAGCATCAGCAATACAACACACAATTTAACGGACTTAAATGAAAGTACAGAATATAATGTAACTATTATTGTAATTGATGAAAATAATAATAGAGTTAATTCTAGTATTTTATTTAATACAACTCAAGGACCAATAGCATTTGAATTAAATTATATAAATCCAAATAATAATACATTAATTAATATTACAAATAATTTTGTATTAAATTTCACTAAAAATATTAGTTTAAGTAATAATAATAAAATTATTTTAACAGATAATGATACAGAAGTTGATATTTCAGTTGAAATAAGTGAAAATCAAATTACTATTATACCAACAAATAGATTAAGTGAAAATTCTTCAATAATATTAATAATAAATTCTACTTTAATCGATGAAGATTCTAATATATTAAATAGCTCTCCAAATTATAATTTTACTACTTTATTTTCAGACTTAGATAATGATGGAATTGCAGATTATTTAGAAACTGGTCCTAATAATGATTCAGACGGGGATTCTTTAAATAATTCATTTGATAATATAAAAGGAAATAAAAGTAATATATTTACAAATTTTGACAATATCTCAATAAAAGTAAATAATTTAGGTGTTGATAATAATAATTATTCTGGAATTCAATTAGTAAATTTGACTAATGATGGAACTGAATTAATTAGATTTAATCATAATTTTTCTAGTAAAAATTTATCATTAAATAATATTTCAATAATCAAAGAAGAAAATAATAATAGTTTTAAATTAATTATTCATGGTGTTGGAAATGAAAAAAATGTTTCATTTAATTTTACTTCTTCAAATAAAAATGATGTTTGTATAATTGATAATGAAAATGTGGAATTAAGTTCATTTTCAGGGAATTGTAGTAATGCAAATGAAACTTTTATTTTGTGTGATGGAACAAATCAAAATGGTTATACTTGTTCATATAGTACTGGTATATTTACAGTTACAGGACTTAATAATACAGGTATTAATCCAATATGTTCAGAAAATTGGGTTACTGGTTCTTATGGAACTTGTAGTAGTGGAACTCAAACGCGAAGTGTAACAGATTCAAATAGTTGTGGAACTATATTTACTAAACCAACAACTAGTCAGTCATGTACTTCTAGTTCATCATCTAGTTCTTCTGGAGGAGGAGGCGGTGGAAGTGCATTAAAACTTTGTAAAGCAGAATGGGAATGTGAAGAATGGTCTGAATGTAAAGACGGAAATCAAGAAAGAATATGTATTGATAAAAATGAATGTAATCATTTGAAAACTAAACCAAATACAACACAAACATGTAAAATACCTTTACTAGATTTAAAAAAGAAACCAATTGAAATAAAACAAATTAATAATATTAGCTCAACTGAATTAACTCAAAATGAAATTAATAATACAAAACAAAATGAATCCATAATTAGTAAGAATATATTTGATTCTAATTATATTGAATCATGGAATAAAAATAAAGTCCCATTATTATATTCATTAATTATAATTATCTTTATTATTTTAATTTTCAGATATAAACATTCCTTTATCAAATTAAAATCACTTCAAAATAAATTAAGTCAATTAAATCATAAAAATATTAATAATAAAATTCAAAAGAAAAAAATTACTGTGGATCAAAATATTATCGTCAATGAAAATAATAATCAAAGTGAAATTAATAAAATAAAATTACCGTTTATATCAAAAATAAAACAAATAATAGTAGATAATAGACATATAGAAATAAAAAATCAAATAAGTAAAACAATTAAAAATAAAGTAAATAGTATTAAAGCAAATAATATAAATAAAAAAGATTTAAATAAAGATACATTCAAAAGAATTTATAGAGATTACTTGGAAGGAAAAATATCCAAAAGTGATTATGAAGATAAAATAAGAGGCTTATTATAATGACATTTAATTTTTTCCATAATGATGAAGCAGAATTTAAAAAAACTATTGAGAAAGTATATTTAGATATTAAACAAAATAAAAGAATATCATATGATACAAATGTGTATATAATTCTTGCAAAACATGAATCACATGATAATTCCAAATTAATATTAGATCAAATTGCAAAATCAAATAATCATTTTTTAACAACTGGAACACAAATTGAATTAGAAGGTTTAGTTCACGGAAATAAATTTGATAATAAAATTACAAAAATATTAAGACATTTTTTAAACCATTGTAAAATTCGACCAATTCCAGATAAATCAAAATTTAAAATGATGAAAGATAATTTATTAAAATATATTGTAATTTTACCCAGAGAAATTGCTTATGAATCTGTTGGTCACATATATATAGAAATTTTAAATAAAGTAATTCGAGAAGAAATTGATAAAGCTAAAGCATTTAAACAATTAACAAACAAAGTAGAAATATATGAAAAAGCAAAAAAATTAGTTCAATATAAATATTTATTTTTTAAAAGACAATTAAGAGTAAATTTTAATAAATTTGAAAATAATTATATGAGAGAATGTTTAAGGTTTATTGAAATTGCTATTAATGATTTAAGACATGAATATGCACATCAAATTTCAATGGAACAAATAATTCTAAATATAGAGCAAAAATTAAAAAAATCATATGATAAAGATTGTCAATATGTAATTGAAACATTAATGCATGGAATTATTCCACATAGTAATGATAGTGATGTTATATGGCTTAAAAATATTTTATTTTCAAAAGAACAAAAAGTTGCCTAATTTATTTTTTTTGTTTAACTACAAATAGACAGTGATCTTTTTCATATGGGTCTAATAATCGTTTTTCCATTATATTTACATATTTTCCTAAATTTAATGTAAAATCTTTAAATATATCACTTGGTCTTTTAACTACATCTATACTTCTAGCTTTAACAGAAATAATTGCAATTCCATTTTTTTTTAAATATAATTTAATATTATTTACAAATGGAGTTAATTGATCTTTTTGTGCAATATCTTGAAAAATTAAATCTGCTTGTTCAATTGCTGAAAAATAAGTTAATGGTTGTGTAACGTCAGCCATCAAAGGAAATATATTTTTTCTATCTTTTGCTAAAAATAATAATTCTCTATGAACTCTAGGTGCAAAATCAAGTGCAAATATTTTACCATTAATGTTTATATCAGATAAATGTGAAACTGTTGTACCAGTTGAAGATCCTAAATATAGTATATTCATATTATCATTTAAAGAAATATTATTAAGACCATTAAATATTGCAGCACACAATTTAGATTTATTTGGATCCCATTCTCTATATTCTTGATTTTTAATTGAAATAGTATTTTCATCATATACCCTTTTCCCTGGATTAAATGATAATGTAAGTATTTTATTTTTATTAATAATTAAATTTGAAATGCTCTCTATTGCACGAGAGAATTCTATTTTTTTAAACCTAGTATTTGTAAATCTTACATGTTTTTTTATATTTTTTTTTGGTTTCATTTTACTTCTTTAATTTGTTTTAATGAATATATTTTATTTTTATTCACTTTTGTTTTTTTTGTGTTTTTATAATACCAATTCCATAATAAATAGCAAATAATAATTACTATTATCCATATTATAGTAAATTTAATCATTTTGTAATTCTTCTTGATAATTCTTTAGCTAAATTATTAATTGTTGTTGATTGTAACCACATTTTTCCAGGTCCTTTTAATGTTGCAAAAAATAATCCTTCTGCTCCAAATAATAAATTTTTAAATCCTTTTATGAATTTAACATTATATGAAATGCTTGGTTCAAATATTCCAATTAATGATGTATCAATTTTTAATTCTTGATCTTTTTCTAAAACAATTTCTGAAACTTCACCTGAAAGTTCTAACCATATTTTACCTTCACCTTTAACTTTTTGTAAAATAAAACCTTCTCCTCCAAATAAACCAGCTCCAAATCTTTTTGTAAAATGTAATGATAATTCAACACCATGTGTTGCTGCTAAGAATGCAGTTTTTTGAATTATAAGTTCTTCTCCTTTTTTTAAATTAATTTCAATTATTTTTCCAGGAAATCTATTTGATAATGTTAATATACCTTTACTACTTGTACATCTAAATGTAGTTAAAAAAAAACTTTCACCTGTAAAAATACGACCTAAACTTTTAAAAAAACCACCTTTGGCATTAGTATCCATTTCTATATTATCAGACATCCAACTAAAACTACCAGTTTGTGCATAAATTGATTCATTTTTATGTAATTCAAAATTTACAGTTTGCAATAATTTCCCATTAATTTTAGCTATCATTTTTATTTAATTTCTTTAATTAATTTATCTGCAATAAAGTTTCCATGATTTAAATCAACTCTTGCACAAATTGATATTTTACAAGCTAATTGTCTTGCCATTTTACCTTTATTTGATGAACTTTGAACCATTGCATTATTGAATAAATAACCATGTTTTGGACATCTTCCATTGCCACGTAAATGTCTAAATAAAGATTTTTCTGCACCTAAAATTTGAATTGTACTCGATGGCAGAAATGCTAATTTTTTCAAACTACCAACATGACTAATTAATTGTGCTGAAACTGTAGTCCCTGCAATCGCAATTAAATTTGGTGCATATGAGTTTAATAATTCTTCTAAATATTTTTCTTGTTGTTCAATAAATTTAATTAAAGACAAATTTTGTTTTGCAATATTTAATACAATTTTATAATCTGCTTTATCAAAATCAACACCAGATGTTTTTTTAATATTATATTTTTTAAATAATTCTTCTCTTGTATTATTGATAATTAATTCTGTAAATTCTTTACTATCTGAAAACATTTTACTAATTTCAGGTCCAGTTAATTCAAAATATTCTCTTAAACGTTTAGAAAATAAATTAAATGATCTTTTCATTTCATCAATATTATTAAAAACTTGAATAATTAAATTATCTTTAGTAAATGAATCTTTAATTTGAGATTGAGAAACTTCAATATAATCTGATTGTTTTAAAATATCACTAATTTTTGTCTCACATTCAATCATTATATTTTTAAAATTTTTTACTATATCTTCAAATTCTTTTGGAACAGTATCACTTAAAATAAATTTATTTGCTTCATTTAATACAATAGCATTTTTAGAATTCAATTTAGATTTTATTTTATCAAAATCATATGAATTATTTTGAATTTGCTTTAAAACATCATAATTTTCATTTTTAAATAATATTTTATTTTTAAGCCCAAATTTATCATCAAATAAAAATGCTCCTTCCAACTTAATAAGTAAATATTCCATAATCTTAGTTTTTAAATGATTCTTATAAACATATCGAAGTTAAACTTAAAAATAAATATATCTAATAAAATATATGATTATGCCAAATTTCAAATTAATTATAAGCAAACAGAGAGAAGATTCTAAAAATGGATTAAATCAACAATTACAGTTTTTAGGTAAAAGTTTAGGATTATTTTCAGATCGTGATAAAGATAATTCTTGTTTTCGTGTATTCATTGAATTAATACAATTTTCCAGATCCAATATTCCTGTAAGTAGCGATCAATTAGCATATAAAACAAATTTATCTAGAGGTACAATAATTCATCATATACATAAATTAGCTGAAAGTGGTTTAGTTATTCAAGTTGACAACAAATATATTTTACGAGTTGCAAGACTTTCAAAATTAATAAAAGAAATTAAAAAAGACATAGAAAGAATTCTAAAAGACGTTGAGTTAGTAGCTGAAAAAATAGATGAGACATTGGGTGTAGATAATTATAAAGATCTATATAATGTACATAAATAATCCGTAAATGCAACACCTGCAAAATAACCAATTTCACAATCTATAATATTTAATAAAGTATTATTTTGTGTAGATGAGGCTTGATTGAAATGGGAACTAAATAATAACCCAGCTCCAACAGCTCCGCCAACAGAATGATATGCATCTTTTCCAATAGCTAATCTAGTTAAAACCCCTAAAGTAAAAGAAGTAATACCTTTGTAAGAATACAAATCCATACAACTATTTAATTTAGATAATTTCGTTTTGTATATTTCAACTTCACTTTTTTCCATAAAAAATTAATAATTTAATTATTTAAAAAAATATAATGTATTTAAGCACAAAATATTTATAAATTAAAAAAAAATTAATCAAATATGGCAAAAGAAGAAGAAACATTAAATGAAACATTAGAAAATATTGATAAGAAACTTTCTAATATGAGTTATCAACTTTCTAGTATTGATAGTAATACTGATGGATGCATTTTTCCAATAATAAAATATGGATTATTAGCAAGTATTTTTATAATGTCTTGTAATCGTCCAACTTATGATCAAACAAAAGATATTGTTAGAGAAGAAATTGACATTGCTGCTGGCGATAATAAAAGATTATATACAGAAGTATATAAAAATTGTAAAGGTTTAGAACAAATTCAACAACAATTATTTAGTATGTATAAAAAACAAACTGGTAAAAATTATTTAGTTGAAAATCCAGAAACTAAATTAATTGAGTGTAGATAATTTTTTTATTAATTTTAAAATAATAAAAAACAATATAATAAAAACTACAACACTTATTCCAAAATTAATAAAATATTCATTTGGATAAGCTATTTTTATATTTGAATCAGATGAAAAACTATAATTATCTTTAAAAAATGGTTTATGGATTATATCAAAAAATAAGTTAAAATCTATTAATGCAAAAAAAATACAAATAATAAATAAAAAAAATAAAATATAAAAACTATAATTTAAATTAACATCAATAAAAAATAAACTAATTATACAAATAAAAAGAACAATATAAAATATTAAAAATAAATCTCTAACATCTTGCATGTGAGAATTTTCTAATTCATTAAAATTATCAAATTCATTTAGATTATAATTAAAAAAATCATTTGTTTCAGCCCAATTATTTATTTGATATGAATTATAATCAAAACTATTTAATAAAATACAAACAGTAAATAATAGAATAAGAATGGAACCAATAATAGAGGATAATAATTTATTCATAAATATATAGAATTTTTAGAATTTATAATTGTAATTAAATCTTTTCAATTTTATTAATTTCTTTTTCCTCTATTAATTCAGTAACCATTCCCCTACTTTTAGTTTTTTTTAAATCTTTAGTTAAGTCAGGTTGTTTTACTTTAAATAATAATTTTTTATCTTTATATATTTTTAAAATATGAGTTGCTTGTATTGATTCATCACCACATTTGTGTAATTTAAATAAAATATGTTCTCCTATCGTTTTATTCTCTTTAGAATCAAAAAAATCAATATCTTCAAATGAATCTAATATTTGATAGTTTTTATTATCAATTTTTATTATATCTCCGGTTTTAAAATTCATAATAATTGAAGTATATTGTATTATTTAAATATATTTAAAATTACCAAACAAAACTTTTTTGTAATATAATTCTTTCAATTAAAATACTCAAAACCATTTGTTCTCCTTCGCTCAAAGATTTTGAAATATCATTAGTTTTAATTATTATATTATCATTATATCTATTCACCCAAATTTGAGTTGATTTATCATTATATTTATGATAAAAAGAAATTGAATTATTATTAGAATTATTATTTTCATAATTAGATTTTTGAATAAATTTGTATAATTGTCCTAATTCAATATCTGAAAATTTAACATTTTTCCATTGCCATGAACTTTCTTTTTTCATACCGAATTGAAAATAACAATCTTTATTTTTATTTAAACTAATTTTAAGACAATTATTTTTACCAAAAAAAGCTCTTTCTAATATTGTTTTATTTTCATTATTTGAAAAATGTGTATCTGAATTTTGATTATTTGTTTTTATTTCAATCATAAATAATAATTGTTTTCAACTTTTATAAAAAAAATCATAACTTGTCCAGTGACCAGTCTAATTAAAAAGCAAAGGTAGTTGTTTTAACTTTTTCAATCAATTCTTCTAATTCAGAATTTTTATACACTGGTTTATTATTAAAAGTAACAGGAAGAATATTACCTTTATCATAAAGTTCACTGGAAGGTTCTGTTGAAGAAAATGTTAAAAGTCTAGCATAATTATTTTTCCCTAAAAATGAAACATACATGTGCATTAATTCATGATTATTCATAAATTCAACTAATCTTACAGTTTCTTTAATACCAGCATCAATTCCTTGTATCACTCCAAAAGGATTATTTAATCTTTTAATACCAAAACCATCCAAATATGAATTAATTATTAATTCCTCATCTACAACTAAAAGTCCACCAAAGAATTGTTCAGCTTCAGTTGATGGATTTCCACGAATTCCAATTTTATTGTCTTGCATATACCAAAGAAAATGATAAGTAAATATATATTCTTGATCACCGAAAATGTCTAATTTTTTTCTGTCTTTTGGAAGGTATCTTTGAATTGTCATAGAATCTTAATTTAATTTATATTTTTAAAAATTTATATTATTGGACTTATATTTTTAACATATTTAGAAATTAATTAGTCTGATTTACTTTTTCTAATAGCATTAATTAAATTTTTTTCTATAAGCTTTTAAATCAAATGTTTTTATATTTTCCATCAATTCAGTTCCCATAGCTAATGCTTTTTTCCTAGAATCATAAATTGGTTCACATGAAATTATTGGACGCCCATACTTATCTTTATTATGAATAATGGCATAACCATATTTTTTAGATTCTTTATCTTTAAACAAATCAACTGAAGTTTCATTTCCTTGTATTTCTAATATTGAAAGTAAAGATACCATATCTTATGTGAACTAAGTATAATTTAAAAAGATTTATATTTTTAATAGATTTAGAAATTAATTATTTTAATAAAAAAATTATTTAGTAACTAACCAAGCTTTACTCCAAATTCTATAAATACTATTATATTCATTTTCTAACATAAATCCAAAACTAAGTTGTTCTCTTGCCCAGTCTCCATCACCACCCATTTTACCATCTATGTTAGGATTACCAAAAAAAGTTCCATATTTATTTTTTTCTACATTCATAAATTCCCAAAGTGCATCTCCTATAGAAAAATCTTGATCTTTAAATGTATCATATTCATTTTGATCTAATGCACCAAATAAATGTTTAAGACCAAATTTTGAAACTAATCTCATTTGAGTAAAATATCTTTCTGCAACAGGATTATAAGATTCTTGAATAAAAGCAGCATAATCTTTACTATTATATTTAACATTTGTCATTCTTAAAAATCCTTCAAAATCTTCTTTACTAACTGAATTATCAAAATATATAATACCACCTGAAGGTTCTCTTCTCGGGTCATCTATAATCGGTTTATAATTATTTTCTTGATAACCATAAAGACTCTCTCCATATGGAACAAATTGAGATAAATCCCCTGGCTGTAATTTTAAATTTTTTCCAGGCCAAACTAAAGGACTTACATTTATTCTTTTAAAATGAGAATTTTCAACTGCTTTTTCTAATTCCATAAAAATCAATCTGAATTAATATTTATAAAAATATATATAATTAATTAATTAAAAATTTATTATTAAATTTTCTTTTCAATTAAACTAATTCTTTTTTACTTTTTTAAATAAAACAAAAGGTTTAAATAGTTATATGAACTTATATAACTATGGTTTCAACATTATATACTAAATCTGTAATACATTTTCCTAAACTTGATACGGTTCTTATGGTTGAAGATTTTATTAAAGATCATTCAGGAGAATTTAAAAAAAAGAAAATTTGGGAGTCATTACCAAGAGGAGTAATGTATCAGACATTTTGTATTATTTTTAATTACTTGATTGAGTCTAAAAAAATTGCTCGTGATAGTGAAAATAAAATCGCTTGGATTTGGAATCCTAAATTAGTTGAAAAATATTTATCAAAACCAAATCTTATGTGGAAAAAGTGAAATCTAAAATTGTTTTTGCTGATGAAAAAATACAGAAAGCTCTTGAAAAATTAAAAAATTCTAAAACTGAAGATAAAAAATTATATCAATGGATAATTCGTGCATTTGAAGATTTGGAAGAAAATGCATTTTGTGGAATACAAATTCCAAAAAAACTATTTCCTAAATCTTATACTGCTAAACATGATCCTGATAATTTGTGGAAATATAATTTACCAAATGCATGGAGACTAATTTATACTGTTGCAAACGATAAAGTTTGTGTATTATCAATTGTTCTTGAATGGATGTCCCATAAAGATTATGAACGAAGATTTAAATATTAATTTTTATTCAAATCTTTTTTGAACGAATTATTAACACCTACTTCCATACAATTTTTTAAAAATATACAATCTTGGCAAACTTGTTCCATAGTTTTTGAATTAACTTTATTCATTCCTAAATTAAAAATATCTTTAGCAGTGTGAATTGAGTTTGCTTTCAAATCTAAAAAGTTTGCTACTTTTCTATCTTGCTCTTCAACCCATTTTCCAATTTTTTTTGATTGAACACATTTATTATTAGATTTATGAGGACATTGAAGACACAATACATCTAATTCTGCAACAATAACTTTTATTTTTGTGTTTGGATTGTTTCTAATATGTTGGCAAGTATTTTTCATATTAATAGCAAAATTTGTATTGTAACCTCCACGATAAAATCTTGGCATACATAGAATATGATGTGCTCTAATTTCAATAGGTTCTTTCATTAATTATAAAACGAAGATAAGACTTATTAATATTTCTAGAGATCCTTTTAAGGCTTATAAGGAATTTATTTTATTCTAGTAATTTACAATTTCTTTTCAATTAAACTAATTCTTTTTTACTTTTTTTAAATAAAACAAAAAAATTATATATTATTTTAAATTTATTTTATATATGATTGAATATATTATCGTAATTTTAGTATCTGCTTTCTTAGGAGCAAGTATGAAAATTGCAGATTTATTAGATGAACATAATTTTAGATGGTTCAAATATTCCGATTTATTGTTTGGTTTATTTTGGGGAATCTCTGGAGCATATTTGATTACTATAAATCAAATTCTTGCAACCATCTGGATTTCTGTATTATTCTGTTTTATTGTTAGGTATAGATTAGATTATTTGAATCATGGAATTGCTGCTGCAATTTGGTTTATTACAATGCTTTATACAAATTATAGTATATGGACTAATTTAATTTCTTTTGTTTATTTTGCATCTTTATTTACTATAACAGGATTAATTCACGATTACTTTCAATACAAAAATCAAAATATTCGAGGAATAATGAAATTAATTTTTATTGATTTTAAATTATATTGGTATATAATTGCTCTTGGTTATTCTTTGTATTCATGGGATATTCATCCAATTTTAACTATTTGGACATTTGAATATGTATATGATTATTTTTCATCTAGAAACGCAGAATCCTTATTAAATAAATTAGGAATGAAAAAAATATTCTAATAAATTTGTCTTACTCTAAATTATAACAAACTAAAAATAATTTAACCCAAGTAATTCATCTAATAATATATCACTATTTTCAGAGTATACATTTGTTTGGCATCTTATTTTACCTGATGGATAAGAATGTTGTGGCATTTCTACACCAATAGTTTTAACACCTTCATCTTCTAATAATTTAATCAAAGATATTGATTTATTATCCAATACAACTGTATCTTCTAAAACTAATATATTTAATGAATTCCAAACTTTATCTTGTGAGCCATCAAATTTAATAAATTTTAAACTTTCTTTTTCAGCAATCTCTTCAAAATCATTATAATTACTTTGGGATCCAAAACGTGTATCAACAAGTAATAATTTTTTAGAAGGTATCAATGATGCATACATATCAATATGACTATTTGAACTACCCAACTGATCACTACTTGGTAAAACATGAATTCTTGAATTTGGAAAATGTTTTTTACCAGCTTCTATTAAAATTTCTTTTTTTTGATATGAAGTTGGTTTTTCAATGTTTAATTGTATTCCATTTTGACCATATGCAAAATTTGTGATTAATAAATAATCATCTCCAGTAAGAATTTTTCCTCCTTCACCAAAAGGATTTGTAGTTAATGAAGCAGGAGCTAATCCTCTGACACCTTTAACATATTTATTCATATGATAAACAAAATTATCCCTTGGCCACATGGAACGTACAAGTATAGCATTATATCCATTTTCAATAAGCGCTGCTAATATATTTCTTCCACCACCAATTCCACTTCCAATAATAATTGTATTTTTATCTGCCATAGTAATTATTTCATTCTAGTTTTAATGTTTTTTTTATAGAAATATTAGAACAAATTCATAATTTATTTTCAATTAAACTAATTCTTTTTTCTAAGTATTTATTTTCAGCTTCTAATTTTTCAATCTTACCATTAATATAAGAAGTCCAACTATTTAATGAATTAGTTAAATTCTCAATATCCTTTTTTACTTTTTTAAAACTTTTTTTTATTCCATTAAAAAACATGATAATCACGTTCAAGCGTTATTTAAAAATATTGTGATATTTACAAAATATTCATAGATAGTTATGTTTATAAATAAAAATTTTGTCAGAGCCCCATGAATGAAGCAATTTTAGAGACTAATAAAAGAATAGAACTTGCAAATGAAATTTGTGAATATTATAAACCATTATCTAAGGGAATTATACTTACAGGTTCAGTTGCATATTCACCCAATCATTTAGTTAATCCCAAATCCGATTTAGATTTATTAGTTATATCTGAAGATATTAGAAAATTTTTACCACATTTAGGAATTGAAAAAAATAAAATTGAAAAAATTGGATTAATGCATTTAGATGCATATCTATACAAAACTAATAAAAATAATATTGATGTAAGTATTCATTTTCTCTCAAAAAGCATATTTGATATAATTCCAATAGCACTAAGAGTTAATTTAAAAGCATTTAGAACAACACCTAAAGATAGTCAATATATACTTCATAATTTTCACGGAGAAACTTATTCCTTTAATACAAGATCAAAACCAATAAAAGGAATGAGTAAAGAGTCAACAAAAGTATTACCAATTTCATTTTGCCTTGAAGAAAAAATGTATATTGGAATACACAGAGACAAATTATTAAGTAATCCACAAATATTATATGAAGATCAAAAATATGTAACAAATCAAATTGAAACATTATGGGAAAAAATGACATTATTTCTTAAAAATGAATCTTTATACTTTTTAGGAAAAGTTGATTTAAATCAAATTAATATATTAAATGCATTACATAGAAAAGAAAATATGACTCCAGAAGTTATTCAATCTATAAAAGATAAAACAAAATTTTACTTAGAGAGAAAAAGCTAAATTATTTTTCTATTTAAACTATTTTTTATATCATTCAAATTAAATTCTATTATAGCTAAATCTAAACCTATATGATCATTTCCAGAACATACAGAAATAGTTTTTCCAATAATTTCTTTAAAATCACCTGATTTATCTACAGTTTCATGAATATGTCCATGTAAAGTCATCAAAGGTTGTTGTTTTTCAATAAATTGTTTAACAGCCAAACTACCTACGTGTTCTCCTGAAAATATTAAATCTAAATTTGTATCATAAGGAGGAGAATGGGTAACTAAAACTAATTTTGAAATATCTAAATCCTTAGTCAAATTATTTAAATCATTTTCAATCGTATCGCGTCTATCATTTAAATCAAATTTAAATTTCAATATTTTATCATTTTTACTCCTTATACCTTCCATAATAAAATTAGTTCTATTAAAATATTCATCTTTATCATTTAAATCAAACTTCTCCCAATCTTTATATATAAATGGAGTTAATGGAACATATACATATCCTAAAATTTTAATTCCATTATATAATTCAAAAACAGAATCATCAATTAATTTAAAATAATTTAAATTTTCATATTCTTTTAATAATATTTTATTTGATTTAAAATCATCATTTCCCATCATTAAATATATTAGACAATTTTTATTTTTTGAATTAAAATTTTTTATTAAAGGAAATAACTCATTTTTAAAAAATAATTTTTGTCCTTCTATAGTTCTCGATTTTAAATTCTTAGGAGCAATATCTCCACCTATTATAATCGCATTAATATCATTTTTTAAAGCATGTGAAAACAATTTTTTATACTGTGACAAATTTCCATGTAAATCTGAAGAAAATAACACTTTAAATTCCATATAATATAGTAAAAATAAGAATATATAAATATTTCACATAATTCTTATAAAGTGATTAAAAATACAGAATATATGATTTATCAATTATCTGAAGACCAAATTGAAAAATATAAAAAAGCGGGTTTTATTGCAAATACAGTTTTACATAAAGCTTCAAAATTAATAAAACCTGGAGTTAAATATTTAGAAATTGCAAAATTTGTAGATGAAGAAATTAAAAAGCACGATGCAATCCCAGCCTTCCCAGTTACCATAGGAAGAAATGAAATTGCAGCTCACGATATTCCTATGCATGAAGATCAAAGAGAATTTACAGATGAAGATGTAATTAAATTAGACGTTGGTGTTGCAGTTGATGGTTATGTTGGCGACAATGCAATGACTGTAGACTTAACAAAAAATTATACTGAATTAGTTCAAGCAACAAGAGATGCAGTACATGCAGCAATTAAAATAATTGGACCAGGTACATTAATTTCAGACATAGGAAAAGAAATTCAAGATGCAATAAAATCACATGGATATAATCCAATTACAAATTTGAGTGGACATGGTTTAGCTCAATTTAAAGTACATACTTATCCCACAATACCAAATTATCAAACAGGATCAAATGCAAAATTAGAAGAAAATATGGCAATTGCTATTGAACCATTTGCAACTGATGGAAATGGTAGTATAAGAGAAATTCAACCATCAGGAATATTTTCATTATTAAAAACAAAATCAACAAGAAGTGCATTTGTAAAAGAAGTACAAACAAGTATGACAAAATTTAATGGTTTACCATTTTCAAGAAGATGGTTAGACGAAAAACATGGGCTTGGAAAAGTTAATTTAGCAATAAGAGAATTTCAATTAGCAAAAACAATAATTTCACACGGACCATTAGTTGAAAAAAGTGAAGGTATGGTAAGTCAACATGAACATTCTGTAATTGTAAAAGATAAACCGATAGTCACAACATTACACAACAAATTCTAATAATTTACAATAAACTTTTAAATTTTCAAATTATTCTATATATATGAAAATAAAATATGAATTTATTGAAGATATATTAAAAAATCTTAAACCAGTACATTATGTTAATTTTGAAAATATTAAATCATTAGAAATTTTTGATTTAAGCAAATATACTGAATTTCAAAAATTTGTAATTAATCAAAGATTAAATATTATGATTTTTATGAAAATAATAGAATTATATTGTAATGATTCAAAATTTATTTTTGCTTTTGAAGAAATTAATAGATTATATGACGAATTCGAAGTATATGAAGATATAACAAAAAGAAAAACTATTGCAAAAAATGTTATATCAAAAACTAAATTTACAAAAAATGAAATATTTGAAAATTTTATATCAAATTTTGGTTTTTCACAATTAATACAAGAGCCTGAAATAGAAAATTTTGATTTAGAATATTATAATAAAGAAAAAATTGAAAAATATATTGAAAGTGACACATTTGAAAATCAATTAATTATAAGCTTAAATCCATTTATTATTTTTTATAATAATAAAATTATATTTGATAATAAATTAAAAAATGAAATTGAAGCAATAATTAAAGATTTAAATCAAAAGTTTGAATTATTTTTAAAAAAAGAAACTGAACAAGGCGTACCTCATGAAAAATATATAGAATTTTTATTAAATATATTCCCAGGAAAAATCAAAGTAAGATCAATTGAATGTAAATAAAAGGTTAATTCAGTATGAAAAAATATAATTCTATTATAAAAAATATTAAAAAGCATTATAATATTAATTTTGAAGAATTGGAATTTAGAGAAATATATGAATCTGAAAATAGAAATAAATTTAAAAGTTACAATATTAATCAATCTGGAATCATTCAATCTAGAATTAATAAATTTATTCAAATAGAAATTATTAAACAATTATGCAAAAAATCTGAATTTATATTTGGATCTAAAAGAATAGAAATTTATGAAAATATTAATAGCAAAAAAGCTAAACTCATAGCTAAGGATATAATATCAGTAAAACAAATAAATTTTAATCAAATTATAAATCAGTTATTAGCTGAATTTAGTTTAACAGACATTAAAAATAAAAAAGAAATAGATATTGATCAATTAGATTATTTTGTAAAAGGAAATATTGAAAATTATAAAAATCCCAAATACAACTTAGCATCTGAAAGTGATTATTTTCATGTAGATCCGATGAAAATAAGTTTAAATCCATTAATTATCTTTTCTAGAAATGAAATTGTATTTGATATAAATTTAAAGACACAAATAGAAAAAATAATTAAAAAAATAAAGAACAAATATGAAAACTTTATCAGAAATGAAATAGAATTTGGAGTATCTCATAAAAGATATATTGAATTTCTACAAGACTTATTTCCTGAGTTTATAAAAATTAAAAAATTATAATTTTTTTTCTATTGATTTTAAAATTCCAAATAATGAATATCCTTCTTTTTTTGTCAAATTACTTTTATTAATTATTTTTTTAAATATTTTTAATTTGTTTTGTTCAATAATTTGACTTTCTGGACTATCACTTTCTTTACATTCATTTAATATGAATTCAAATTTTTTTAATAAATGTTCTTTTTGAATTCTATCCATATATTCAATTCCTTTAATATTATAATCTAAATTATTTTTTCCAAATACCTTAAATAATTCATAACAAATAATTGCAACACTATGTGATATATTTAGTGTTTTATATTCTCGGTTTGATGGAATCGTAATTGTATAATCCATCAATTCTAATTCATCATTATGTAAGCCTTCACCTTCACGACCAAATACAATACCTACAGAATAATTATTATCATTTACTTCTTCTAATTTTTTAACAAATTCATTAATTAATATTGGAGCACGAATTATATTATTTTGAGAACCAGTCATTGCAGTAGTTCCAATAAGTAAATCATTTTTTTTGATTTCATTAAAATCAATTGTTTTTATATTATCCAATATGTATTTTGCATGCTTAGATCGTTTTATTGCCTCAATATCATTAATTTCACATTTCGGATTAACTACAAATAAATGTTCTAAGGCAAAATTGGACATTATTCGACAAATAGCCCCCAAATTACCAGAATTTTCAGGTTCAATTAAAATAATATTAATTTTCATATTATATGATTTTTTAATTTATTTAAAAATAAAACCATAAATTCCAACACCACTGAACAGTAAATACAAAAGTAAACTTTATAAATAAAAATTAATAGTAACTTACATGTTAAAAAGTAAACAATTACTAAGCACAGGATTATTATTTGGAACATTGTTTTTCACAGGATGTTTTAATTCAAATCATAGTGATAAAATTAAAAAAATGTTTGAAAAACAAAATAGTAAAACAAAAACATATCAAACTCAAAAACCAAAAGAATCAAAAGAACCAAAAAAAAAAAATATACCAGTTCAAAGACAAGTTTTACAAAAAGAAAATCATAAACAAATTTTAAATTTAGAACAAAAAATTCAAACATTAAATCATGAATTAAGAACAAAAACAAAAGATTATCAAAATTTAAAAACACAATTTAATTCTTTAATTAGTTTAAATGAAGATCAAACAGAATTTGAAGTTGAAAAAAAAGAATTCATTTCAAAAAAATTAATAGATCAATATTTGAATGGTTTAAAAAAATCTAGTATATATAGAATTGGACGTTTAGGTCAAAATCATGAATTTAATGTAAAATTAAGATTAAATGAATTTTTAAAAAATGGTGAAAAAAAATATTATTTAATTACTAATGGAACTAAAGGAAAACACAGAAATAAAAAATTTGGTATATATACTTCACATGATTTTCGTATACAAAGATTAGAACAAACAGATACTCATTCTTTAATTAAACTTATACATAGTTTAGAATTTGGTGTATTAAATCATTTAAGCTGGAAAAAAAAAAATCCAAAAACAATATTTTCAAAAAAGGAATTGACAGATCATGAATTAGTAAATTCAATGAGTTATGAAAAAGAATATACACTTGAAGGTAAAAAAAAAACTAATTCTTTAAATTATCAATATAATATTACTCAAGAATCTCAACCTGAGTTAAAAACAATAGACTCTTTTTCATTTAGACAAATATTAAATAATAGCCATACACAATTATTAGCATATTTTTTATCTAGAGATACAAATTTACAACAAAAATTAAAAAGTAAAACACATATGAAAAAAAAAGAAATTCAAAGTAAAAGTAAACAAATATCACAATTTACATTGAATGGAGAATTAAATGATTATTTTGGAATGTTAGCAAAATTAGAAACTATGAGTCAAGAATTTAATTGTACTTTTGAAACAAATCCAAATAGTCCTAATTATAATAATTCATTTGATGACTTTTTATTTCAAAATAATTTAGAAAATCCAAAATTATTTTATATTAATGATGAAAATCAATGTACTTTTCAATATAGACCAGAATTAATAAAAAAACCAATATTTATTATTATTAATGAAAATGGTGAAAGTTCAAATAGTATAACAAAGCAGTTAAAATTTAATAGTAATGATACAGTTTATGTAGCAAGTGAAAAAAGAGTAAATGCAAGAGTTGGTGCTGCTTTATATAAAGCTAAATAAAATTAATTTTTGCATCACTTCTTTCTTTTTTTAATTCATTTCTATTTTTATATATCTCATCTAAAAATCTCATATGTTTATCAGAATCTTTCATCATTAAAAAAACTCTACTAACTTTTTGTTCATCAACTATCTTATAATCAGTATGTTTTTCTAATTCTTTACAAAACTCTTTTAATTCTTCATGACTTGGTTGATGATCATGTGATAATCTGGATTGACTTGCACCAACAAACATATAACCTTTAACTTCAATAAAATGCACATTTGCCTTATTTAATAATTCAGCCCATTTTTCAATATTATCCATATTACAATTACGCAATAAAGTTAATCTTAATGCAATTCTTGTTTTATCTCTAATTGTAGGCAACCATTCAATAGTTTCCATTAAGTCTTCCCAAGAATCAACTTTATCTGGCCTATCAATTTCAATAAAAGTTTTTTTATCAGGTGCATCTAAAGAAATATATAATTGTGTTGGCATTTCCATTTTTTTTAATACTTTAGGAAAAGAACCATTACTAACAATCATTGAACTTATTTTTCTTTTATTTAAATTTTCAATGAATTTACTTATTTTTGGATAAGAAGTTGGTTCCCCTGTTAATGAAATTGCAAAATGTGCAACATCTTGCGCATCATCAAAAACTTTTTTATTAACATTATCATTACCACCAAAACCATTAATTAATTTTAATTGTGCATCAATGGATTTATCAATTATTTCTTTAGGATCATCAACACTTTCATATGGCTCATTATATCTATCCCTCCAACAAAAAGTACAATCAAAATTACAAAAATTAATTGATGGTGCCATTTGTACACATTTATGAGATTGTATACCATAAAATCTTTGTTTATAACAAGTACCTTCACCCTTTAATGCTTTTTTAGTCCAACCACATACTTTAACTGCAGTATGTTTACCACTAAACATATATTGCTGTTTTTCTAATATTTTTTTATATGCATCATTCATAATTTGAAAGAAAAAGATTTAATTTAAAAAATAATCGAAAAAATAAAAAATAAAAAAATCAATCAGCCCAAGCTAATATTCCTGCAATTATTTCTCTTCCAAATGGAATTATTAAAAATATTGCCAACCAACCTGGTTTATTTCTCGCAGTACACATATGAACCCATGCATAAATATATGCCCCAAGAAAAAACAATGAACCAATAATTGGAATAAATATTGTCAAATAAGATAAAGTCCAATAACCTGAAAGTTTACCTACTTGAGTTACTAAATAAAAATCAAACACTGGAAGCCAAGCCATCCACGCATTAGGAGTATTTGTTTTTTTTGCTATTGTCATTAATGCTATTGCATTATATATGTAAAATGCTAATATTAAACCAATTACTAAAGGTAAAAATCCATATATCATTGTTAATAACATTTCATTTTCAAAACCAGCCATCATTTTATCACCTTAATATAAAAAATTATAAAATTATTATAAAATTATCTTTTTTATATTATTGATTTCACTATAACTAATAAACTTATAAATTAAAATAATATAATTATAATATGATTAAAAAAGCTACTAAAAAAGTTGCAAAAAAATCCTCACAATCTAATTCTAATAATAAATTAAGTATTCCACAAAAAAAATGGTTAAATGATGAAACATTATCTTGGAAAAAAGATAATATAATTAATGATTATATAAGAAATAAAATATTAGATAAATATAATGTAAATAGTAATAAACCAAAAGAAAAAACTGATATGGATTTAGTTAAATTGTTTTATATCTTTGGTTCATTAATTTTAGGATTTGGTTTTATAATTTTAGTAGCAGCTAATTGGAATTATTTTCCAAATATGTTTAAATCAATTTTATTATTAATCACATCAATAGTAGTTTTATTATTAGGTTATTATTTTAAATTTGAAAATAAAAATTATTTTAAATTAGGATGTGCTTTAATATTTTCATCATGTCTTATTTATGGATCTACAATTTTTCAAGTTGCAAATTGGTTTTCACTTTCAGCAAATAATAGTACATTAATTGCAATATGGATTTTTACATCATTATTAGTAGCATATTTTTTAAAATCTACTTCAAGCTTTATTTTATGTTCAATATTATTAATAATATGGAATTTTTATTTCCAATTAGATATTTACAAATTAAATTATTTTTATCCATTAATACTAGGATTAATATTTATTCCTCTATCCAAATTTGAATTACCTAAATTAATTCCAAATTTAATTGGTTTGATAATAGTATCACTAGGAGCAATTTTTTATTCAGATAATCATTTATTATTAGTACTAAATGCAATTTTATTATTAATATATTCCTTAATTATAAAATATAAATATAATGATACAAATATATTTAATTTGTTTTTTACATTAACTTCAGTAATATTTACTTTTTGGATGATTGTTTTTTCATTTGAATTTCAACAACAAAAATTCCTTAATTTATTATATTTAATTCCTTTCTTATTATTGATTTATTTATCAATAAAATTTAAGTCAAAAGTAAATATTTATGTAAACCTAGTTTCACTTTTAATTTGGTTTAATTTGTTTTTAACAATATCATTTCCAGATGATAGTGTAAATGCCCCATTAATGATTATTTTCAATTCATTATTTGGAATTTCATGTATAGTAAAATCATTTTATTATGAAAAATACAAAATTTACAAAATGTTCTTACCAACAGTAAAACCAATGAAAATAATAGGAACAATCATCACTATATTTAGTCTATTTATATTATCAAATTCCAAAATATTATCAGAGTTTAATCAATATTCACAATATACATTTTCATATATATTAATAATTTTCATATTAGCATTATTTATATCATCAATATTTTTATTATTTCAGAAATTAAAGAATAATGATAAAAATATATTAATTATTATACTAATATTATTAATTGCTCTATTATTATCATTTACAATTACAAAATATATATATGCACTATTAATATTATTTAATGCATTAAGTTTAATATCCATATTATTCTTAATATACTATTTTGTAAAAATTAAAAATCCATCTTTATTTAATTTATCATTAGGATTATTTGTATTATGGATGTTAATTAAATATTTTGATTTATTTTGGTCAATGACAAATAAAGGATTATTTTTTATTATTGGTGGAATATTAATTCTTGGAATAACAATTTTTATTGAAAAAAAAGGTAAAAAAAACATAGAAAATGAATAAAAGATATAGCATACTAATTATAATATTAATTTGGGTATTTATTATTTCATTTATGATTATGTATCATAATTATAAATTAGAAACAGGTACAAAAGTATTATTAAAAACTCAACCAGTAGATCCTTGGGATCTTTTTAGAGGAAATTATGTAACTTTATCTTATGATATATCAAGATTAGATTTTTCATCAGAAATACATAAATATAAGCCTGGAGATACAGTTTATATAATATTAAAACAAGATGGAAAATATCACAGATTTCTTTCTGTAAGAAAAACAATTCCAGATAAACTATTTATTAAAGGAATAGTACAAAGTCATTATAGTAATAATTTAAGAGTAAAATATGGAATCGAAAGTTATTTTATTGAAGAAAAAACAGGCAGATATTATGAAAATAATATGGATAGAACTGATATTGAAATTGTTTTAGATGACAATGGTTTTGCTCTAATAAATAAATTAATAGTTAATGAACAAGAAGAAATAGACTCCATTAATTGATTTTTAATTTTCTTTTATAATATTTTTATTTAATATGTATTAGATACAATTTGTTTTTTAGATCTAAAGATTTATATATGTATATAACACCACCACTAATATGATTAAACTAATAAAAAATAACTGGAGAAAATCTAAGAATTTCAATTCAGCCTTCATTGCATCTATGATTGTTTCATTCTTTTTTGGAAAATATATTTCAATACTATTAAACTATAATTTACCTAAATGGACATATGGGTGGGAAAAGTCATCCATCCTAGGAGTATTTGTAGTATTTTTATTGTATGTAGCTTACAAAACATATGAGAAATATTATGGTGCAAAAGATTTAATAGATATGCAAAATTTCTATGATAATTTCTTCATAAGTTTAATAGTAGTAATAGTATCAACTTTAATGATATTATATAATTCTTATTTTCCTAAAACCATCTATTGGTTAGGAACCTTAATAATAATTTTAATAATCTATTTTCCATTAAACGGGTTATACATTAAATGTAGACCTAAAAAATAAACTTTTCCCTTTTGTCGATCACGTTGCACTCTCACATCGTTTATTGATTTGCTTCGCAATCATAAACTTTGGTTCGGGTAACTAACAGCGTAAGTGGTTCACTCGTTGCACTTTGCTCTCCCATATTTTACTTTGTGAAACATCACTTAATCACGATGTTAAATGAAATTTTAATTTTGGCCTTAATGATTTTTTTTGCAATAATTTTATATACTCTTAATCAGTTGCGAATAATATGTCTGAATTAATTATATTTTGTAATCCAAAGCAAGTTTATAGTGGAAAACTTGAACAAGAAGTTGCAAGAGATTACACTAAAATGGCAATTGAAGACTATGATAAATTAATTTCTTTTGATAAAAAATATATGACTTTTGTAGAAACTCCTGATTATGAAACTGTTGTTGGACAAAAAAATGGAAGAAATTTATTACTTATACTATTTGCAAATCAACCAATGATTAGAATTGGAAGTATAAATAATAGGTTTAAATCCTCTAGTTATTTATTCAATCCAGAATCTGAAAATGAAGAAGTACTTCTTCCTGATTTAGATATTGTCCAAATAGATGGAGTTTCTCAAGTTAGAAGTGCTGCAAATACAATCAAACAATTTTATGATAAATTTGGATGGCAGACATATATTTTTGATGGAAAAATTACGGATAAACAAGAAATTAATCCAACTTCTGATAGATATAATCATTCAATTCAAATAATGAATCCCGAACTTCTTAGAAATATCGCAAAAGAAAAAGTAGATTATAATCCTAAAGACTTGTGCTTCTAACAGTCAAAATTAAAACTCCAGGGTGTGTTGCCCTTTCGTCGTTTCACTTCTCACCCTCATTTAACAAGAATTATCCAGAAAATCCCTTGTAAAAATTTCCCCAAATTTTCTCCGCTACACTCCGAAAACTTCTTATAATTCCGATGTTAAGTTCAATCGAGAAAGAGAGCTAAAAAGTTATAAATTCAATTAATTTCATAAAGATAATATGAAGAACATTATATTATTTGGAGCAGGCGCTAGTAAAGGATTATCAAATGTACTACCTAACTCACCACCCTTAGGATCAGAATTATTTGAGATTTTAATCAATAAATTTCCTAAAACTTGGGGTGCACTTAATTCATCATTATCTTCAATGTTTAAAAATAACTTTGAAGAAGGTATGGAAGAAGTGTGGAATAAATATTCTGAAATTGTACCTAATTTAATGCAAGACATGGCCTGTTTTTTTGCCGAATTTAGACTTAGTGATCATAATAATCTTTATAGTCAATTAATGAATAGCCTAATTGACTCAAATAAAATAAACGAGTATGTATTTTCTACAGTTAATTATGATTCATTAATAGAACATTCATTATTAATAGCTCAAAGAAAAATGTGCTATTTTCCAAAATATTCAGAAGCAAAAGACACATCCATTCTTTGGAAATTGCATGGTTCTTGTAATTTTATTGTAAAGGGTATTCAAGCTCCAAAAGGGGCAGTTAAATATCTTTCTGGTGCCACATTTCATGGAAATGGAATAAAATTAATTAATAATGAAGATGTTCCTAAATATTGTCGTGAAAATGCATTATATCCTTGTATGAGTTTATATGCTCCAAATAAACCAAATCAAATGGCTAGAGCAATGATTGAATTTATACAAAAATCATGGCAGGAATTTATTAAAAATGCAGAAAAAATAATTCTTATTGGTATAGCACCACATATTCCTGATAGTCATATATGGGATGTTTTAGCTAAAACTAAAGGACATATATATTATATAGGGAATAAAAAGAAATTTGAAGAATGGATTGAGTCTTCAGATATTAAGAAATATACTTTTATTAATAATAGATTTCAAGAAGGATTTTCTGAACTAAATAAAATTCTTTAATCACTTTTTTGATCCTTAATTATTGTTCTTGATGTATTGCATTTGCTCATATGATGAACGCCCTCTTTCTTGAATTCTTCACTCGATAAACTCTCACTTCGTTCGGATCATTTAACAAATATTAAGAAATTCCAATATAAGCTTAATCTTTAAAATATGCTTTTACTAATTCACGATCAATATTACTTATTTCTTCTCTAAATTGTTCATCAGAATTAATATCATTATCTTCATAAAATTCTTCATATCCTTCAAACTCTTGCAATGTAAATCCAGTTTTTTTTGAAACGTCCATATCCATTTGTTGACCAGTAACCGATATATCAAAATTACCTTCATCTAAATTAATTAAATCTGTTTCTTCACCAAATAAATCATTATATGTAGATAATGCATCTTCTTCTACACTCTGTGTAGTTTTTAATTTAGTTGCTTCTTCCACTTGCCTATCAACATCATTTAAAAATTCAGAAACATCAATTGAAATAAATGAAGCAAATACTAATAAAAATGATAATAATACAGCTAAACTTACTTTTTTAAAAAATAAATTAATATCAATAAATGTTTCAGTTTTAACTCTATGCATTAAAAATTTAAAATCATTATATAATCCCTTAACTAAAATATCTTCTTCACTAGATTTAGAATTTTTCACAAAATAATTTTTATAATCATTTGCCGTTCTTAAAATATCTTTAATTACAGGATTTTTTTTTTCAACATTACGTAAATCAATTTGTTTAATTCTAATAAATAAATTAATTCCAAAAAATATAAGTGTAAACATTACTAAACTAAATGCAGAAAAACCAAAAAATAAATCCAATAATTTTAATAAAAATATAAATAATACAGAATCTAATATAGCATTTGCTAATTCAATTTTGGAAATTTCATATTTTAGTTCTAAAAATATTGAATTTATATCTTTCATTTTAATCTCTTAATTTCATCTTCAGCATCTTCTAAATCATCTGAACATGAATCATACATTTCTTCATATTTATTTTTATCTTCTAAAAAGTCTTTTCTTTCTTCAATACAAGTTGATAATAATTCTTCATTTTCATTAATATCAGATTTTAAATTTTGAACTGTATTTTCAAGTATTGATTTTTGATTTGAAAATGATTCTTTTGTTTCATTTAATTCACTTTGAGTTTCACTATATAAATCATCATATTGCGAAAATGAATTTCTAAGTGTATTATATTCTTTTTCAATACTATCATATTCTTTTTTATAAAATTGAGCCGAACCTTTACTATCATCTAATAATTTAGTTAAATTATCAACCATAACTCTTGAACTTACATAATCATCTTTTAATTCCGATAATTGATAATCAAAATAAATAGGCAATGCTGCTACTGTTAAAATTAAAAATACCGTTAATAAAAGCAAAATTGCATTTACATTTTTATTTAAAGCTGAATTCATAATTATACCTCTATGTTTTTGATAAATACCTTCTAATAAATATTTCTGATAAATATATTAATATAGCTAACATTATAAAATATTTAAATACATAAATAGTTTTCGTTTGTTTTGCAATATTAATACTTCTTAAATATTCAATTATTTGATCTGCATCATAATCAAATTCAGTTCCACCAAATAATCTTATTTGACTAATAAAATCTTCATTATAACCTAAATTTAAATATTCAGGATTATAATTTATTGAATACGGTTTATTAAAAATATTAAAAACACCTATTGAATCGTGCATTATTGAACTTTCATAAACATTAGGTTTTATACTTGAAAAAACTAATTTTTTATGAGTTGGCGGAATATCTGACTTTACAGTAATTGTATTTGTTGTATTTGCAAATCCATCTTTTACTTCAATAACAAAACTTTCAAGTCTATTGGGATCTCCAATTCCATAGTTAATCATTCTTCCAATAACTTCCTTATGATTAATTAATTCACCAAGTCCACTTGGTGGATTAAATGCAGTAACTGAAACTGACCGACCTAATCCATATCTTCTTGTAGTGATTACTGGTTCACCTGTATCTAATGTTGCAATAACTCTACCAGAGGATTTAGAAACTACATTATTAAATCCAGGAAGTTTTGCATTTAAACTTAAATCTCTTGAAATAAAATGATTTGAATCAATAAATGTGGCAATATTTTGAGGTTCAAAATCTTCACCATCAGGATCACTAAATAATATATTTAATTTTTTTCTATCATTTAATTTAAAATAATATCCATTTGTAATTTCGGAAATTGCCTTCATTGAATCATCAAATAATCCTTTATATAAATCTACTTTCTCTCTAATTTCTCGATCAGTAACACTCTCCAAATATTCAATTTGTGCAGACCCATAATTTTCAGGATCGCTTTTTGCATTTTTTAAATTTTGTTCTAATGATTTTCTTAAACTTTCAAATGAAATTTCACCAGTCTGAATAACATGAATTTTAATTCCTGTTTCTCTCAAATCACCAGCAACTTTAATCATTTCTCTTACTGCACCATCAGAATTACGTAAAAATTGTTTACCATCTGAAATTAATACAATATTTTTATCACCTTTTGCATTAACAAAAAATTGTTTTGCCATACGTAATGATGGAGCAATATAAGTTCCACCACCAATTGCTTGTAATTTTGTAATATCAGACAATATTGATTGTTTTTTTTCAACTAAAGTACTCATTTCACTAACTGAATATGGTCTATATGCAAAAACAATTAAACCTAAATTATGATAACCAGCAGTATTTTTAACAAATTCATGTGCAACTGATTTTTGTAAATCTAAAACAGATATACCCGCACCACTAAAATCTTTACCAGATTCTGATACATCAACAATCAATGCTATATTTGATGGTGATCTTTTTCTTTGTGCAGATGCAACTGAAACAGGTAATAATTTTTCAAAATTACTTCCTTCATATCCACCCCTATCATATGAATTAGAACCACCAAAAACAATAACACCACCACCATCAATAATAAATGATTCTAAACTAGAAGTATCACCCAATTCATCTATATTTTTATCATAAACAATTACTAAATGATAATTTGTTAAATCATTTGGAATTGACGAAAATTTTGTAATGTCATATTTTTTACTCAAAGTATTATACAAAACATTTGCAGGACCAACCATTGCAATTTTTGGTTTTTTTATAGTATGAACTGTTTTGTAAAATATATTATTTTGCGAAAAATAATCCTTTTTTAAAATTTCAGCTTTAATAGTATGTGAACCATCTAAAAAACTTAATTTTAAATCATGACTATCTTCAATCTCACCTTTAAAAATTTCATTATTATCAACACTAATTTTAATATTATTCTTACCTAAAATTTTAACTTTAAATGCATTATCAATATCTTCAATAACTTTACTCGGTCCTAAAATAGAAATTGGTGAATCTTTTTTTTGTTGATGCAATTGTAATGTATGAACTGTTGAATTTAAACTTTTTACATAATTAATTGAATTTGATAAATCACCATTAATATTATCCCAACCATCTGTTATGAATAATATATGTTCACCTTGATTTGCATTTGTCGATAAAAATAAACCTGGACTTATATCATTACCAAAAGATAAAATTTTCAAATTATCAACTTTCACTCCAATTTCTGTAATTAAATCATTTATTTTATTTTCACTAAATAATTCCATTGAACTACTTTTATCAACTATTATTTTAATATAAGGATCCGTTTCCAAATCAGTATGTGTTTTTATAATTGGATCACTAATTGCTAAAACCATTAATACAATTAAAATAGATCTAAATAAAAGTAACATTCTTTGTTGCTTTATTCTTTTTTCAGTCCTAGTTTTATAATCAGGATCATGAGGATTTAATTTAACAAAATTAAATTTAATAAAAATATAATTAATTAAAAGTAAAATTGGAATACTATACAATAATTCAAAATAAGTAAAATCTACCATATTCTATAAGTCACCTCTAAACTTAACTATAAATAATTCAATTAATAATATGGAGGCCAAAATAATTAATAAATACCAATAAATATTAGTATCCACTGTACCTCTATGTTCAATATTTACATTTCCTGCTTTATTATTTATATATTCATCTCTATCAAATACAATTTGACTTTCTCTTTCATTTAATAAATTTACTCCTATTGTTTTTTTATTTACTGTATAAAAACCAACTTTATCAAATTGAGGATTACTCAATTTTGTCGTTCCTAAAGATGTTCTTACTTCAACATCCCCTTTGAAAGGAAGCTTACTTCCCGTTTTAAAATTTAAATTACTTAATGATTCTTTTCCACTCAAAAAATCAATTAAATTTTTAAAAAATATTGGATAATGAAATGTATATTTAAAATCAGAATTCTCATCATTCATTCCATAATAAACCACATTTCCTTTTTTTATTTTATCTAATGTTATTATAGAACTTGATGGTGTTGCAGCAAGTATTAATGAATTTTTACTATGTTCAATTAAATATGGACTTTTTATATTTCCAAATTCAGTACTTGAAATAAAATTTATTGGACTTGCAGGACTTATTAATTCATTATCATCACTTATATTAATTAATTTTGCATCCCACAAACCTTGCCAATCGATATCAAACATTTCTTTATTTGGAATAATAATTAATGATTTTCCACCCTCAACTGCTTTTTTAATTTCACTAACTCTTGCATCATAAAATAAATCTTTAGTAATTTTATCAATTATAATTACATCATGATCAATTGTAGGAAAAACAGGTAGCTTTACAACTTCTACTGTAATAAATTTATTTACAGATAATGCCTTTAACAAACTGTCACTTGGATTATTAGTTACATATAAAATTTTCATTTCATCCACTTTTTGCCCACTAATATAAAGTTTATTATCAACTAAAAAATCATCTTCAGTTAATATTTCTACTACATGATTATTTTTTAAATTATCATAAACTAATGTTTTTACTGAAGATGAATCAATTTTCAAAGGATATTTAGTTTCACCAACCGTTACAATTATATTTTTTTTCTTACCAAAATTTTTGATATACAAAGTAGTTTTTGACTCACCAAATAAAACATCTACAAAACCAACATTATCTCCACGTCCACCAATTTGAACATAATCAATAAAATTTCCTTTTGATTCTAAATTTGTAGTTAACAATTTATAATCAATTTCAAAAGAACTATCAATTAAATCACCTAAAACTACTATCTTACTTTTTTCTTTATTTTTAATTATTTGACTAGCAAAATTAATTGAATCTTTGTAAAAGCTCCCACCATGAGAAATTTTAATTCCGTCCAATATTTTTTCGGCTTCATCTGCATTTACATTATTTACATGAAGTTTAGGATTTGGACTTATTGTAATTATACTATTTTCAGAACCCAAATTATTTTTTGCAGTCTTTATTACTTTTTTAAAATTATCATCAACGTCCATACTAGCTGAATTATCTATAACAAAAACAGTATGACCTGCCACTAATTCCCTTTCAATTGGAAAATGCGGAATTGAAATTGCAAATATTGCAAAAAATAAAGCTAAAAATTGTAATAATATAATTGGATCAAATTGAAATTTTGAAAAAAATGATTTAAAGTTTTTTGAATTTCCATCTTTAAATAAAAATCTCGTAGTAGGCAAATTTAACTTCTTTGGCCTACTTTTAATTAAATAAAATATAACAATTGGAATAAGAGCAAGTAACCAAACTAAGTTAATTGGTTCATGAAAATAATTTAATAAAAAATTTGCCATTATATCATAATTTATAGACGAAAATCGCTTTATAAAATTAATCTTTAAACACAGAAGATCTAATTAATTAATCATCCATGAAATAATTCATAAAAAACATCAAAAATATCTTTTTCATTACTCACTTTTAAAAATTTAATTCCATATTTATCACAAATATCAGATAAATCTTTTTGAAAATGTTGTAAATTATTTTTATATCTTTTTTTAAGTCTATTAGAAACATAAGTTTTAACAGATGTATTGCTCTCTTCATCAGTTAACAAATACTCTCCGTCAATATCTAATCTGGCTTCAGTTTTATCGAGAATTTGAACTAAAACAATTTCATTATTTTTATAGAGTGCAAGAACTTGATCTATATCATCAATATTAAATAAAAAATCACTCAAAATTACAATTAATGATTTTGAAAATATTCTTTTTTTATATAATAATAAAGAATTTAAAAAATTACTTTGCCCTTTTATTTTAAGTCCATTAAGGTGATCTAAAATATTAATTAATTGATTTGTTCCTTTACTTGGTTTAAATAAAGTTAAGTCATCTGAAAAAGTGGATAGTACAAACTTTTCATTATTTTTAAATGCAATAAATGCATAACCTAATGCTAACTTTGATGCATATTCAAATTTTGAAGATAATGTTCCAAATGACATTGAACTACTCGCATCTAAAACAATATGTAAAGTTAAATTTCTTTCTTCTTCATAACGTCTTAAATAATATTTTTCAGTCCTTGCATATAATTTCCAATCAATTTTTCTAAAATCATCTCCTCTAGAATATGTTGTAAAATCTTTAAATATTAAACCAGTACCACCATGAGTACTTATTCTTTGACCAGAATAATTAGAACTTACTTTATTTTGCAATATTAAATTAAATTTTTCTAATTCACGCAAAAACTTTAAATCTATCATGGTAAATCATAATAATTTTTTTATAACATCATCTATAGTTAAACCACTTCTTTCTGCCTTAAAATTTAATATAATCCTATGACGTAAAACTGGCAATGCCATTTCATTAACATCATCATTACTTACAAATTTTCTACCATGAATTAATGCTCTTGCTTTTGATGCTAAAATTAAACCAATAGTCGCCCTAGGACTTGCACCATATGCAATTAATTCTTTATTTGTTCTAGTTTTATTAATAATTTTTGCCACTCTAATTTTAATATCTTCAGAAATTGGAACTTGCCTAGTTAATTTTTGTAATATTAATAATGAATCTTTTTTAATAATTGGTTTTAATTTAGGAACTTTAAAATTTGATGCAAATCTATTTAAAATTTCAATTTCCTCTTTTACATTTGGATAATCCAATACAATTTTTAATAAAAATCTATCAATTTGAGCTTCAGGTAATGGATATGTACCTTCTTGATCTATTGGGTTTTGTGTTGCTAAGATAAAAAACGGTGCTTCTAATTCAAATTTTTCATTCCCAACAGTTACTTGTTTCTCCGCCATCGCTTCTAAAAGTGCAGCTTGAGTTTTTGGTGTCGCTCTATTAATCTCATCTGCTAAAACTAAATTTGCAAAAACCGGACCTTTTTGAAAAACAAATTGTTTTTTTCCTCTACTCTCATCAATAATATAAGTACCAATTACATCTGATGGCATTAAATCAGGAGTATTTTGTATTCTTTTAAAATCTAAATCTAAAATTTCAGATATGGATTTAATAAGTAATGTTTTTCCTAAACCAGGATATGATTCTAATAATGCATTTTGATTAGTAAGTATTGAAATTAAAACATGTTCAATAATATGTTCTTGTCCCACAATTATTTTTCCTAACTCTTCCTTTAGTTTTACAAATACTTCTTTTACTTGATTTAGAGTATTAAGTGCTGATGCCATAGGAAAATTTTGGTAAAGTCAATTTATAAATTTTATCGATAAAAAAATAAATAAGCCATAAAATTAAAATCTTAATAAAATCTAAAACTATAAAATATCTCTACTATTATAATCAGAACCATACTTTTTAATCATAGGCATTGACTTTTCTCTAACTCTTTCTATTTGACTATAAGTTGTTCCAATCATATCATCTTTAAGATTAATTAATGAATATAAATCAAATAATTTAATCCCAGCACCTTTTATTTTACTATTTTCAGCCAAAGAATTAATTAAATTGTTTTTTTTACCATCCCTTACATACAATGCTTCTTGTACTGAAATTTCTTTTATCAATAAATGAGCTTCCTCTCTGCCAAAGCCTGTTTCAGTAAGATAAGTTAAAAATAAAGTAGATGCTAAAAATGGCAACCAATCCGAAATTTCATTTTTAATAACTTCAGGAAAAATGCCTAAATTATTAACAATATTTAATGTAGATTCTAATTGCCCATCAATTGCATAAAACGCATCAGCAATAAAAACTCTACGAGCAACAGAACAACTAACATCTCCTTCCTCCCACTGATTACCAGATTGAATTGAAGCCATAGTTAAATATCCTTTTAATGTATTTGAAAAACCATCTACCCTCTCAGAAGTTCTAGTATTTTGTTTATGTGGCATAGCTGCACTACCAACTTGACCTGGTTTAAAACCTTCAGTTAGTAAATTATAACCTGCCATCAATCTTATTGTATTTGTAAAATTTTCACTTGCAGAAGATAATCCAACTAAATTTGAAACTAAATCAAAATCTAAACTCCTAGGATAAATTTGACCAACAGAATCTAAAACTTGTTCAAAACCCAATTCATGAGCAACCATTTTTTCCAAATCATAAACTTTTTTATCAGAACCTAATAAATTTAACATATCGACTTGAGTACCAACAGGTCCTTTAATTCCACGAAGAGGATATTGTTCTATAAAAAAATCAAATTTCTTTATATGATATAATAATTCCTCTGCAATAAATGATATTCTTTTTCCAAATGTAGTAAGTTGAGCTGGTTGATGATGAGTTCTTGCTACAATATATGTTTTTTCATATTTATCTGCAAGGTCTAATAATTTATTTAAAAGTGAAGTTTTTTTACCCATTATTATTTTTGACGCACAAAGAATTTGATATTGTTCAACATTATCAGTTAAATCACGAGAAGTCATACCCCTATGAATTTGTTCTTCATTTCCAGAAATTTGAGCAGACTCATTAAATGCTTGAATTTTTGCTTTCACATCATGTTTTGTAATTGTTTCAATTTCACCAATTCGTTTCAAATCAATAACATTTAAATTTGATTCATATTTATTAATAATTTCTTTAGTAATACCACCTAAACCCAATTCAAATTGTGATTTTAAAACTGTTAACCAAATTCTTCTCTCCATTAAAGTTTTACCTTCTTCTGAAAAAATATCATTAATACTATCAGTAACATATCTTTGTGATAAAATATTATTATTAACCATGAGAAAAATTAACTCATTTCTTTTATATTATTTTCTATTCAAAAACAGATAATTAAATAATAATTAAATATAAAACTTAAAAAAATAAAACAGAAATTAAATATATAATTAAATATAAAATTTAAGAAAATAAAAATAATTATTTATCCACAAATAAATAGAATTTTTCTTCTTCTTTAAGTTCATGAATTATTCTTTTAATTATTGCTTGTTTTGGACTCGGTATTGCTTTTATTCTTTCTTTAATATTATCAAAAGATTCAAATTCTTTTTCTTCTCTTTCTTCAATAATATCCCACATATACCGTTTTCCTAAACCTGGAAGTAATTCTAAAGCATGACGTCTTAATCCAATGGCTTGTGCTTTATTATAAAACTCAACAAAGTTTTTTTCATTATCTCCTACTATTTTTTCAACTGCATAAGTTAATTCTTGTTGACTATTTCCAGTTAATTTTTCATAATCTAATTTACCAGAAATATGATGAACTTTATCTCTTTTACCTTCACCAACATATAAAATATCACCAGGCATTACTTGAACATCAGGTTTTGGAACAATTTCTAATAAACTAAATCTATTAGTACCAATTGCCTGAATTAATGGAATTTGTTTAAATGATTTTTTAGTTTGAGAATTTCCATGTGGCAAAAAATCTAATACAATCACATTCTCTTCCTTTGATTTTTGTATTTTTTTTTGATCAATCATTTTAATACCCTTCATTTAATATTATAATTTTATAGAACACAATTTATTTAAATATTTACCGGAGCAAATAGCCCAAATAGATCTATTCATTAATATACAAATTATATTAAAAACATAAAAATCTACTCAAATGAATAATTCTTGCAAATTTCTAATAATTTTAATAATTGTTCTTTAGTTAATGTCACAGTACTAAAACTTTTCATTACTAAATCAAGTTCATCTTCATTTTGTGGTAAAAAATCAGCTAATTTTGATATAATTTCAACCTTTAATCTGCTATAATCTAATGCTTTTAATTCATCAAAAAATTTATTTCTATTTTCTTTAGACATCACAGGAACATTATTTAAATAATCCACTGTCCTATTACCCCGAAAATTAAGCTCTCCGTCTCTTTCTTTTATTTCGTCCAATGTTTCTTTTAACTCTGATAAAGAAACAGGAGTTTTTTCAATTAAATCAAATTCGTCTGACATAGTAACCACCAAAATTAATTTTGTAAAAATAAATGAATTGGATGAACAATCAATTCTTTTTCTTTACCAAGATAAGGTAATTTAACAGTATAACAACTTCCTTGAGTGCCACTTACAGTAGCAACATTTCCTTGATATCGTCTGTGAAACATACCATTTTGGCAATTCGGTTGTAGTTTTAAAATTACTTTATCCCCATCATTAAATTTTTGAAAAAATTTAACTAAGGATAATTTTCCTCTACTTTTAACATCATTTCTTAAAAGATGTCTAGTTTTTCTTCTTAAACCACCAACACGTTTTACCATTTTTTATAACCTTATTATAAATTGAGGCATGATCTCAGTTTAAAAAACTTTCCTTTAAAAAAAATCAATAGTTAACAAAATAAAAATAATTATAATAAAAATTACTAAGAAAAAAATAAACTTTATAAACTAAATTATAAAAAAAAATAGTAAGGGGTAGATTTGGTAGTTTATAAAAGAGGTTTTGATAGATTATTTGTAGTACTAATTATAACTTTAATTATAACTCTATTATTTTCATTTTCAATAAATGCAGAAACAATAAATATATCAAATTTTATTGAATATAGACAAATCACAGTCAATTCACCAGGAACCATAGAAAATTTTTCAATGTCAATTAATATTGACTCAAGAAATTTAATTGCTAGAAATTTATTAAATTCAAATTGTAGTAATATACAAATTACAAAATCAGATAAAATTACATTAATTAATTCATGGTCAGAAACAATTAATGCACAACCATGGGTAGCTGCATTTAAACGAAGAACAGGTTGTAATGGAAATCAAGGAATGGATGTTTGGTTTAAAGTTAATTTAACAACAGGTGATAATACTTTTTTTGTATATTATGGAAATGCAAATAAGTCTTATTCAAGTAATGCTAATAATATTTTTCACTATTATAATAGTAGCTTTTCATTAAATACAACCGCAAATAATGTAATTTCTGCAAATATAAGTAATTTAACTGTTAATTTAAATTTAGATGGATCTCAAAATTATAAAGTAAATATGTATGCAAGAAGAGCATATAAAGGAAGTGTTGATTTTAAAATTCAATCAGGAAATGATTTACAACATATAATGTTTGACCCAAGTTTTTCAAAACAAAATTTTGATTATACTGAAAATACAAATCTTTTATTACAAACTACAAGTTATAATGAATCTTGTAAAAGTAAATATGAATTTTTTCATTGGAAAGTATGTACTGACACAGGAGAATCTTATTGGAATTCATATGGTTCAAAATATCACTCAACAGAAAAATGTATAGGTTCAACTATATGTCCAAATGGTTTTACTTATTATAAACAAAGTTATTATGATCCAAACCCTAGTGACAGTTTAATAATTTATGGTGAGTTTTGTAGAAGTACTAATCAAAAAACAGAATGTAAACTTGATTCTGGTAAAGCCGAATTTGAAGTCAGAGAATTATTTATTTATTCAAATAATTTAAGCATTACACATTCATTTTCAGACCCAATAAAAATTGAAAATAAAATATTTTATGCACCTAATTCAGCACCGTTAAATTATTCCGATATTGTAAGTTTTAGAGATTCTATTAATATATATGCAAATACTGAAGGAGTTTCTAATCCATCGTGTACAGTTGAATTCAAAAACAATGGAACTAGATATAGTATGGATTATAATCAAATAAAACATAATTTCACACTAACAAATGGATTAAGAAATGAATCTACATATGTTGATGTTGATTGTGCGCATGACCTTGGTGCAATTAATTTAAGTATGACAATTAATGTGACTGGAAATAAAGTGTATAATTGTTCAGAAATGAGATTTAATATAAGGAAAAATCGAAACGTTGAATTACAAAATAATATAGATTGTTCTGGCGACCCGTTCCCAGCAGATTGGCATGGATCAGCAGGAGGAATTACAACTTATTATGAAAAAGAATTTAATGGAAATGGAAAAGTTATAACAAGTATGAATATTAGTCAATCGGCAGGAAATAAAATTGGACTAATTCCATTATTTAAAGGAAAAATCTACAATTTAACATTATCAAAATTTATAGTAAATAATCCAACTAAAAATTATGTAGGAAGTTTATTCGGAGATGAAAATTATAAAACCAAAAGGGAATGTAAAAGTACTAAAAATAGTATTTGGAGCGCAGGTATTTTATCATGTACAAATACAATTATCGATGCTGAATCACCAAGCGTAAGTAATATTGTTATTAATGGTAATGTCACTGGTGATAATTATGTTGGGGGAATATCAGGCTTAAATTCTTATCATATATTAAATGTAAGTTTAGATGGAAAAACTATTGGAAATTCATATGTAGGTGGTGTATCAGGTTTTGCAAATGGAAGATTAAATAAAAATATCGCTAGTTTTATTTATTTAAATTCTACAATTAATGGAACAAATTATACAGGAGGCTTATTTGGAAAAAGTCAAGGTACAATTGGAAATTCATTTTTTAATGGAACTGTAAATGTTTATAGTGGAAATTATACAGGTACACTATCAGGATATTTACAATACGGAGATATTTTTGAAAGTTATTCACATGGAACATTAAATGTTAATGATTCAAATTATGTTGGTGGTTTAATAGGATATATGGGTGGCCCATCCTCAATTAAAGATTCATATATTCAAACAACTGTAGATATAAATAATTCAAATTTTTATGGTGGAGTAACTGGATATGGGGAAACTAGTGTAGCATATTTAGGTTCAGTATATAATGTAGATATAAAAAATGTATATTCAACAATTAATACTTCTATTGGAACTAATACTATAGTTGGAACAGTAATCGGTTATGATAAAAAACATAGTAGAAAATTTAGATACCATACAAAAAGATCAAAAGTAACTCTATTAAATAGTTATGTTTTAGATCCAGCAAAAAAAAATAATCAAACAGGAAGAGAGTATGGAAAGACAACTACTCATTCCAAAAATTTAACTGAACTACAAACACAAGCAACATATCAAGGCTGGGACTTTACAAACATATGGGAATATGCTGGTGCATATCCATTTTTAAGAGTCAATCCACTTTTACTATCAAGTGCAAAAGTTAGTTCCAATTTAAGTTTAAAAGTTAATAGAAATAATATTGATTTAACTACATATGTAGGAGAAGCAATTTTAATTAATAGTGAAACCATTTCACCAGTTAAAGACTCTTTTACTGGAAACAAACACATACTTTCAGTTTTTAATCCGCAAGGTGAAATAGTATATCAAAGAACTAATTCAACCATTAGTGAAAGATTTTTATTAAAAAATGTAGGAGTCTATAAAATAAAAGCTGAATATTTAAAAAATTCAAAAGTCAATTATAGTTCGAAAGTAATAAATGTAACAACAACATTTCCATTTCCAGTAGCTATTGGAGTTATAAATAATGTTAACAATTGTTCAGATTTAAAAAATAAAATTATTGCTAATGTTGATATAAACATTACAGGAAATATTGATTGCTCCGGAACTGATTTTACAGATTGGTCTTCTGACGAAGTGGGATATACAAAAACAAATAAATCTTTTAATGGAAATAATTATGTTATAAAAAATATTTATATTAATTCTCCTGATAAAGATAATGTAGCATTATTTCCTATTATAGACGCCGGGGGTTCAATAATTAATGCAGTATTTAAAAATATAACAGTAATTGGTAGAGATAATGTAAGTGTTATTGCAGGTAAAACAGCTTCTGCTAATCCAGATGTTTCAGATTATATTGCAAAAAAAATATCTATTTTGAATTCCACGATAACTGGTAGGCATAGAGTTGGAGGAATTGGTGGTTATATTTCTGGTTATATTAAAAACTCATTTGTAAATATAACAATTACGGCTCAAGATTATGTAGGTGGTCTAGTAGGTCACGCACAAAATGTAGCAGCTAAAGACGTTCACGTCAGAGTTGATATAACTGCTGATGATAAAGTAGGCGGTATTGCTGGTTATGCAAATAAAGCCTCTGCATTACAAGTATTTGTTGAAGGAAAAATTGGTGGAGAATTAGATGTTGGTGGTTTAGTTGGCCAAATTAAAAAAGTTCAAATTCCTGAATATAGTGATATAGATAGAGAAAAATATCCAACACAATATGAAGAAGTTGTAAATCAAACAAAAGAATTAGTTGAGTCATTATATTATATTGAAGGTGTATTTTTTGAAGAAATGACTAATACAAAAAATGCAAATCAATCATTAACAGCATTAGGTAATTGGAAAAAAGCAGAAATATCTGAACTAATTGATAAACACAATATACAAAATCCAATATCTGAATTATCATTTGAAAATTTTAATGGATTGAATTCTACTGAAATTTTAGAAAAAGAATTATTCGAATCAGATGGATTTGATGTAAATAATCCTTGGACAGTAAAAGATGGATCTGACAGACCTAGAATGTGTGGATTATTATATGATAGAGAAACAAATGCAAATGAATGTGATAGTATTGTAATTTCACTTAGTTTAGGTTATGGAATTAGAGGAAAAAATCAAATAACAAAGTATGGCTTTACAACATTTAATATTTCTGTAGGAGATGATTATAATAATGGAATAAGTCCATTTTATAGAGAAGCAAAAACTGTAACTATTCGTGATGAAGGAACAAAAATAATTGAATTTGATCACAATTTTGGATCAAAAACATTAAACATGAAAAATACCATAATAAATAAAACAGTTGATAGTCTTCATATTAAAAATTTAAATTTAATTCCAAACACAAAAACTTTGTATACTCAAATAAATCAAACAAGTACTATATGTCTAAAAGATTCTCAATTTAATTCCATTGGAAATATCACAGATGATTGTTCAGCTGCAGATGAATATATTTTCGAAAAAGAAAGTTGTAGAAAGATAGAAATTATTGCAAGAAATAATAAAGAAAATTTAGAATGTTATTTAGATTCAACTGATAAATTTATTATTTATGGTGTTGAAAATAGTGGAGTTGTTGGATCACGTGCAACATCAGAAATTGGACATACATTTACAGATTTAGGGCAAGTTAATGAAGATATTATATTTAAATCAAATTATAGAAATAATTTTAAAAGAGATTTAATATCTGGTGCAACTTGTACATTAAATATTCAAGGTGAAACTGAAGTATCAATGAGCGAAGACTTAGATGACTTTACTTACACTCTTGATAATGGAAAAAGTACAAATGGAACTTATACTTACAATGTATCGTGTGCAGCAACAGGAGAAAATACTGTATTTGTAAATAATACATTTGAAGTTGGATTTATTGACGCAGATGAAGATGGAACTTATGATGGAATTGATAAATTAAAAGGTAAAGTTACTGATATTAAAGGTACTGGATTTACAAATAGAATATTAGCAATTGGAAGTCACAGATCAAATAATAATAATGTTGCAGCAAGTTATACAGGAGTAAAGCAAATTCAAGTTTTAGATGGGCCCGTTTCAATTATAAGTTATTTACATAATTTTTCAAAGAATCATATTAAACTTTCAGATATTAATGTAACAAAAACAGCTAATGCTGTATTAGTTAGAGGGGTTGATTTATTAGCAGAATTCAATAAAACAATCACAGCCCCAATTAGTGCAAATACTATTTGTGTTAAAAATAAAGAAACTACTTCAATTACTGATATAAGTTCTGCATGTGATCAAGCAGGAGAAATTATTTTTACAAAAGATGAATGTATACAAGCAACAAGTAAAATTGAAGGAACTGACATAATTAAATGTACATATGATACTAGTAGAAGTGCTTATGTTGTATCTGGATTAAGATATTCATTAGTAAGTGGCCTTGAAACACAATTAGAAACAACAGATAATGTTAGTGGAGATGCGTTCTTAAATGAAGAAATTCAATTTAGGGCAAATTACACTAATTCCACTAGTGGAAATACAATAACAGGTGCAACATGTAATATAGAATTTCATGGAAATGGAAGTGAATATTCAATGACATATAATTCTCCATATTATATATATAATCATACAGGATTTTCAACAGCTCAAACAGTATTACATAATGTAACTTGTTCAGCATCAGGATATGTTACATTAACTGCTGAAGATTCAGTTTCAATATATACACCACCAGTTCCAGAATTTGAAGATATTGCCCTTATGATTACAATTCTTGGCAGTATTTGTATTTCTGGATATATTAGAAAACAAAATATAACTACTTAAAAAAGACAACAAAACTTATAAAGAAAAAATTAGTCTTAAAATTATGTATAATATAGTATTTAGCCAAGAATTTGCAGATAAAGTAATTCAAAATTACCCAAATTATAAACGATTAAATAGATTTATTGCAGGTCAAATAAAAACATTATATTCTAGTACTAATGGATTAAAAGATAGTCATCATTATTTAGATGAAGAAAATAATGATCAAAGATTAAAAAATGTAAGATTTGGTCTTAAAAATTACAAGGGTTTAAGTCATCCAGATTCAATTTTAGAAACAATTACAGCCGAATACATGTTATTATCAAATCAAATATTTGAAAAAGAATCTAATTTATTTTTATATTTTAAAAATGATCCTAAACAAGGATATCAATTTGAAAAACTGAAAGCTAAAATTACTCCAATACAATTAGACATGGTTAGAGATTTTATTTTAGAAAGACCAAAAACAATAATGTTACAAACAATTTTAGATTTTGCAAAACAAGATATTAATTATAATAAAGCATTAGATCCAAATTCTAAAATAGAAGAATCAGAAGAATTATTATTATTAACAGATGAAGAAATATTAGGTTTTGCAGAAAGAGTAATAGAAAATTCAAATGAATTATTAAAGGAAATATATTCAACAAAAAAAAGTAATCAAAGTAATGATGAAGAAAAAACTCGTGAATATAATTCAAATGGTATGATTATTTATGATTCATCTGGGGAAGTAGTTTCTATTAATGGTATACCTTGCAAAATTAATGAAAATCAAAAGGATAAAAAAAGAAATTATTATCCAGCCCATGAAGTAATTAAAGATATTACTCCGCAAAATTAATCCAAACTAACTTCACTTATATGATTTTGTTTTTTTACATAAATCACATTTTCTACAAAACTTTCAATTTTATTTTCATGACTTACAATAATAACTTGTTCTAAATCAAGCTCATCTAAAACATCACGAATTTTATCAATTTGAAATGAAGAAAAACCTTCTGTTGGCTCATCTAAAATAATTATATTTTTTGTTTTTATATTACTTACAAGATTATTAATAACTTTATTTAATGCTAATCTATAAGCAAGACAAATAGCTGTTTTTTCCCCACCACTTAAATTTGTAAAATCAATAATGTGACCATTTTGTATTATACGAGGAGTAAAAGTATCATCTATGGATGCTAATAAATTATCATCTTCAATTAAAATTTTAAACCAATAAGAAAAGTATTCATCAAAATATAATTGAATTGTATTAAATAAATGTTTTTCAATATTGTCAGTTAAATTAATAAAATCAATATTTAAAAAAGAAATAATTAAATTAAATTTTTCTAATCTTTTTTTAATATTTTCTTTATCTTTAATATTATGATCTAATTCATCTAAATTAATTGTATGAGTATTAACATTATTTTTACAAACAGCAATTGATTTATTTAAATTCGAAATATCATTTTCAATTTTGTTTTTTTCTGTTTCAATTTGCTCATAATTAACCAAGTCTAAATTTAAATTATTTTTTTTTAATTCTAATTCATTAATTAATTTATTAATATTTTTTAAATCCATTTCCATTTTACTATATTCATTTTTATTTTCATTAATAAGTTTTAAATTTAATTCAAACAATTCTCTAAGATGAAGTTTTTTAATTTTATTTTGCTTATTTTTTATTACTGTTTCTAATAATTGATTTTTTTCTTGAATTGATTTTTCAAAGTCAGATAATTTATTTTCACTCGTGTCAATTGAAATTTCTAATTTAGATTTTAAATTTTCAATTTTATTTAATATATCTTCTTTTTTATTATTATTTAATTTGTATCTATCAATTAAAATAACATTTTCATTTTTTAATGAAGAAAAATTACTTTTAATTTCTTCAAATTGATTTAATTCAATTTTTAATTTTTTAATATCATTAAAATTTTCTTGTTTTTTAGATTCTAAATCAATAATAGTATTTTTCAATTCAATTATTTGTTTATTATTATTTGCACTTATTGATTTTTTATGGTCAATTGAAACAAATTGTAAACAAGTAGGGCAATTATTTAAAATCATTATTTTAGAAGTAGAATTTTGTAAAGTCTCTAATTCAGTTTTTCTTTTAATATAATATTCATTGATTTCATCAAATAATTTTTCTTCTTTTAATAATTTTAAATCAATTATTTCTTTTTCTTTTAATAAATTATCAAATTTTAAAATTTTACTCCGATTAGAATCAATTTTTACATTTAATGAATTTTGTTCTTCATTTAATTCATTAAAAATATTATTTAATTCATTGAGATTTTCTCTTTTTGAAAATTCAATTTCTTTTAATGATTTTGATTTAGCAATTTGTTCTTGTATTTTAAATATTTCAGCCCTAAGTTCATTTTCATTATCCAATGTATTTTCATTATAAACAGTAGATAATTCATTTTCTTTATTTACTTTATTAGTATTTTCTAATTCCATAATTTTATTTGATAATTCATTTAATTTAATATTAAAATTGTCTTTTGAATCATAAGACTGTTCTAATTTTGTATTAATTGCAAATAATTCATTTTTTATATTTTTAAATTTATTAATTTCCATTAAAATATTACTTAATTTTTCTTTCTCATTATCAACATAACCTAATTCCATACCCAATACTTTTCTTTCATTATTTAAATTTAATTTAACTTTATTAAATTTTAATTTAATTTCATCTAGATCAAAAGTTCTACCTTTTAACTCTAAAACTTTTTCTTTTAATTTTTTTATTAAAATCAGAGTATTATTTTTTACATTTTTATATTTATCAATTTGAAATATATTTCTTATTGATTCAATCCTACTTTCACTATCTTCATATAAAATTTGTTTTAATTCTTCTTGTGGGGTATAAACAGTATATCTATAAATAAAATTTTTTGATTTTGATAAATGTTCTTTTGGATATCCTAATTTATCAAAAACTCTAGATTTTATTTCAGTTACAGTTAAATCCATTTCCTGTCCATTATCAATTAAATTACCTGCAGTTTGAACTACACCATCTTTTGTTTTTTTTAATATTCTTTTTATAATAAAATCTTTACCATCAATAATTAAAGATATTTCCACAATTCCTTCATTTTCACCCTTTCTAAGTAAATGAGAACCACTAAGTCTTTTAGATTGAAATCCAAAAAGAGCAAATTCTAATGCAATTAATACACTTGATTTTCCAGAACCTATATCCCCTGAAAGTACTGTTGAACCTTTTGGGAAAAATATTTTAGATTCCTTATAACTTCTAATATTTTTTAAATAAATATAATTAATTATCATAAAATCCTCTTTTGAATTTATTTATCACCAGTTCCTTTTAAATAATATTGTAATAAAATAGACAAATGGAAAAATTACATAAATATTTAAACAAAAAAAAAATCTAAAAAATATGAATATATTAGAAAAAGCACAAGTAAATTGTAAAAATATAATAGAAAAAAATCTAAATATAGATAAAAATCAAAATGTGATTTTAATATATGATGATAAATGCGATTTATCCAAATTACTTTTCAAATCTTATTCAAATGTACTAAAAGAGTACAATTTAAAATCTATTAAATTTGATGAAACTAAACAAGATGAATTAAAAGAATTTTTATATAATCTTAATAAAGGAGATTATGTAATTTTAATTCAATCAGGAAGTTTCAGATTAAGTAACTATAGAATAAGACTTGACTTAAATAATAGAGGAATTTTTGTTATTGAACATGCAAGATTATCATTTTTTAATAATATTGAATCTTATATAAATTCATTAACATATGATTTTGATAGATATAAAAAAATATCAAATTATATTACAAATGAAATAAAAAATACAAATCAAATTAAAATTATTTCAAATGACGGGAGTGAATTAATTTATGAAGGAGGTTTTGAAGATGCAAAATCCAATATTGGTGATTTTTCCAATAAATTAGGTTCTCTTTTTCCAATAGGAGAGGTATTTAGTGAACCAAAAAAATTAGAATCAGTAAATGGTACAATATCCATTATAGGAATTCCTAGTTTAGAACATAAAACAATTTTTGTTAGTCCATTTAAAGTAAATATAAAAAATGGAACAATAATTGGACAAGATGGAAATAAAGATTTTGAAAAAATTATTAATTTAATAAAATCTGAAAATGAAGATGGTATTGTTTGGATTCGTGAAATGGGTTTTGGAATGAATAAAAATATTAGTAAAGAAAATCCATTAGAAGATATTAGTGCACATGAAAGATATTGTGGTTATCATATATCACTCGGATTAAAGCATAATATATATAGAAAAAAAATTGATAAAAAAGTAAATCAAAAATTTCATATTGATATTTTTTGTGATTTAAAAGAAATATGGTTCGATGATAAAATTATATTTAAAAAAAAAGATTATGTAATATTTTAATTTAATAGATACAATTTAAGATACACATAATTTATAAGAAATTAAAATAATATAATATTATGGATGAGAGCAAAGTTTCTGTTTGGAAAAAAACAATCGCTGTAAATAATAAATCAATAGATTCATACTATAAATTAGGTAAATATTATTTAGAAAAAGAAAAATTAGGTCCAGCGAAGGAGTGTTTTGATCACGTTCTAAAAATTGAACCAGAACTATCAACTGGGTGGTCACCTAAAAGACTTGAAGATACATATATTTGTCTTTCAATTATTGCAGAAAAAAAAGATGATTTTTCTGAAAGTTTAAATAAATTAAAACAATTAATTAAAATTGCACCAAAAGGAGAATATATGATAATTGTTTCAGAATTATTAATAAAATTAAAAAAATATGATGCGGCTCTCGATTTGTTAAATAAAGCAATTTTAAAATATATGGAAAAGGATCTTGAAACTAAAGCAAAAAAATTAATTGTGAAAATTATGACTATTAAAGGTCAAATTTAATAACTTTTTAAATTAAATAATTATATATGAGTATTTTTTATAATTAGTTTTAATATTCTTAAATATGGATATTTATAAATAAATTGTCTTAAATGTCACAAATCTATATAATACAAATGACTATTATTTATAAACATAATTTTAGTCAATATAATAAAATGTCAAGTATAAAAGAACAATTTGATTCAATGAAGAAACAGTGTCCATTTTGTAAAATTATTTCAAAAGAATTAGAAAGCAATATAATTTGGCAAGATGAAATTTGTACAGCTTTTTTAGAAATAAATCCTGCAACAAAAGGTCATATGACAATTGTTCCAAATGAACATTATAGTTTATTTTCAGCAACACCTCCAAAAGTGTTAAATCATATGTTTAAAATAAGTCATAAATTAATTGAAATAATTAAAAAATCAATGGGAAAAACAAGTTATAATATTTTTATACCAATCGGACAAATCTCAGGTCAAATGGTACAACATGCAGCACTTCAAATAATGCCAGTTGATAATGAAGAATATATTAAAGAATTTGATGTAGATTCAAAAACATTTGATCAAGATAAATGGAAAGAGTCACATGAAAAATTTAAGCAAATTTATCCCATGATGATTGCAAATATTGGGAAAAAAAAAGAACCAATACCTGAAGATCAAATAATAAAAATTGTTAAAGAAAATTTACAATTAATTGAAATGTATAATACAGATCCAGAAGGATTTAAACTTCAAGCAACAATACTTAATGCACAATTAAGAAATTTATTTGAAGGTCAGGATATTGACAAAATAATGATAAAAGCAAATGAATAAAGAAAATATAATTTTTGAAGATGGAAATTTTTATGCAATTCACTTAAAAGATAATGCAAATAGTATTGGACATATTAGAATTTATCCTCAAAAAGAAATAACTAATTTAGAAGATTTAGGTGAAGAGTTATTTACTATAATGTTTACCATGGCCTCATTAGCAGCGACATTGATTTGGGAAAATTCATATAATGATGAAGGTAGAGGAACTACAATATTAATGAAATCAGGTAGTAATGCATCAAAAGAAAAAAAAGGTTATTTTGAATTAATATTAAGAGAACCAGAAGATGGTTTAAATACAAAATTTGAAACTAAGCAACCTGAATTTCATGAATTTTTAGATAAATTAAAAAATGAAGCATTTATTGTATCAGAAACTGAAAAAGAAAATAAAGATAATTTAATAAAAATTGAAAAAGATGAAAAAAAAGAAATAAAAAATCAGAAAATTCCAGAAAAAAAAATTGAAGATGATAAACCAATTGAAAAAGATAAAGAAAATAATAATGAAGAAAAAAAAATAGATAATCATAAAAATGAAAATCATGAAAAAAAAGATGAAGATGAAAATAATTTATTATTAACTAAACAGGAAAAATATAAATTAAAATTATTAAAAAATTATAAATTAGCTCAAATCGAAAAAAGCCCATAAAATGATAGAAGATTTAAAAAGAACATTAATTCCAAGAAAGTATAAGGATTTATTAATTAAAAGTAGAATGAATTGCTTTAAATTTTCTTTAAAAATATTTTTGATGTTCTCAGTAATATTAATATTATTAAATGTTCCAAATGTAATCAATATGAGTTATGAAATTGAAAATTTCATTAATTCAGTAGATAATGTTTATTTTAAATTAAATTATAAAAATGACAGTAATTTATTTATAACAAAAGAACAAATTACAAAAACAATTGAAAATAAATCATATATTTCAAATATATATAAATACAATTTTGAAGTCTTAAGTGGAGATATAGAATTTAATGAAATAACTGAAAAAATTAATTCATCTAGTTTAAAAAATATAAATCAAATAAGCAAAAATAAAATTAATAATTTTATTTATGGTATTTTTTTATTAATTTCCCCAGGAATTTTAATAATACTCATTACTCAAGCATTTTTTATTGTGTATACTACAATTTTATTAACATTTATTGTTTTAATGACATTATCACAATTATTTAAATTAAATAATATGAATGTAAAAAAAGCATTAAAAATTTCTTTACTTGCAAGTCCAATTTTAAGTTTAATTATACTTTTAGATTTTTTACTAAGATTAGATTATATAAAATTTGGAATTATAATATATTGGATTTTAATAATTTTTATTGTAATCGAATTAATTACATTAAAAAGTCAACAAAGACAATTTAATACTACAGATAAAGAAAGACAAAATTTTTTAGAATTAAATTTAGTAAGATATTATGATCCAAAAAAATTAAATGAAGTTAGTAAAAAAAATAAAGTTTGGTATAAAAAAGCAATAAATGAAGTTTTAAAATATTATGAATTTAAAAAATATTCAAGAAAAGATAAAAATTGGATTAATTATAAAAAAGATCATAAAGAAGAAGAATGATTTTTATAATCATTTAAAATATTAATCAATTGATCAAAGTTTTTACATTTTACTATTTTATCCCTAATTAATTTTGAACCCGATAAACCTTTAGTAAAATTAATTGCTTGTAATTTTAAATATGAAAAATTAAAATAATTATATTTTTTTGCAAGTTCCACAAATTCCATATAACAATCTACTTTTTCTTTTATTGAAGGAAAATCTAATACTTCATTATTTTTTAAATAATGATTTATATGTTTAAAAATAAATGGATTTCCAATAGCGGCTCTTGCAATCATTACACCATCACAATCAGTTTGAGCCATCATATTTTCTACATCCACACCAGATTTAATATCACCATTTCCAATTACTGGTATACTAACAACTTTTTTTACTTTCTTTATCATATCCCAATTAGCTTTCCCACTATACATTTGTTGTTGTGTTCTTGCATGTAATGCAATCATACTAGCACCTGCCTCTTCCATTTTTTTTGCACATTCAATACAATTAACTGAATTTGAATTAATACCAGTTCTCATTTTAGCACTAATAGGAATTTTAGTAGATTCTGACATGGTTTTTATTATATCATAAATTTTATTAGGATCTCTCATATAAGCGGCACCAAAACCTTGATCTGTTATATGCTTTACTGGACAACCAAAATTAAAATCAAATATATCTGGACCACCTACACTCAATTTTTTATCATTAAAATCAATTATTTTCTTCTTTTGTAAAAATTTACAAGCATCTGAAATTTTATTAAGATCAATTCCAAATATTTGCATACTCAAAGGCCTTTCTTCATCACTTGTAATACATTGATTTAAAGCTCTTGTTTTATTAGATAAAATACTATTTACATTGATCATTTCAGAAACAGTTAAACCTGCACCATATCTTGAACAAATAGTTCTAAAAGGCACATTACAAAGACCAGCCATTGGAGCTAAGACTACAGGAGAACTTAATTTAACTTTTCCTATTTTTAACATATTATTAAACAAAAATTTAAATATTTAAATATTACTAAAAAAAACTAATAAAAATATAAAAAAACTAATAAAAAATTCAATAATTATAACTGATCTTCTAAACTATTTGCACTTGATTTAGGTTCAGTATTACTTTCAGATTTAGCTTTTTCAGCCATTTCTTTTGCTTGAGCTTCTAAATCTACACCAAGTTCTTTTAATGCTTTTACATGCATTTGAATTATTTGTTCAACTACACCTATCATTTTAGCTAATTCTTCTCTTTCTTTCGCAAGAGTAGCTAATGCACCTTTATGTACACCTATTTGTTCTGCTTTTTGAATTTCGTCCATGTTTATTCCTCTTAGTAATTCTTATTCTACCAATACATATTTTGTTTATAAATAATTATACTATAACATATAGATTTCTGTGACAATTTTGACAAAAATAGTTATTTTAAATTAATTCTTCTAATTTTATATTATTTTCTTTAAAATCCATATTTAAATCTTTAATATTAATTTTATGTTTAGAAATTTTTCTACTCAAAGTCTCTCTTGCTATTTTTAATTGTTTACAAACATCTTTCAATACTTTATCATTTTTTAAAATAACTGCTACTAAAAATTTATATTCAAAAAAATCATATGCATCTTCCATTTTTGGAAATGGTTTTTTAATAACTTTTACTAATTCATCAGTAGGTAAACCATAAATTAATTCACTTTTTTTTTCAGTAAGTGAATATTGTTTTAAAACATCTCCAGCTACAAATTTAATATAATCATCAATTTTTTTTTTTGAAAAATGATATGGTAAATTTCTAAATTCTTCTATATCAATATTAAATTGAATAATCAATCTATGAATAGTTCTTCTATCAATTCCACTAATTGTCGAAGCTTTAGATATATTTCCATTAAATTCTCTTAAAACTTTAATTAAATAATCTTTTTTAAAATTAAACTTTGCTTCTTCTAAACTCCAACTATCTAAAAAATCAATATTTAAATTATTTTTCACTAATTTTTCTAAAATTTCATTAGAAATTTTATCTATTTTAACACCCAAAAAACTTTCAAGAGCTTTATCTAATACAGGTTTAATTTGATTCAAATTTTCATTTCTGGATACATATGTAGAATACTGTTTATTCATAATAAATTAATATAAAAACACGTATATAAAATTATAGTATATATTTTTAAAAATTTAATTTTCATCAATTAAAGGAAAATAAACCTTAAATTGACTACCTTTATTAATTTCACTCTCAACATCAATAAATCCATTATGTAATTCAATTAAATATTTAACAATACTCAAACCAAGACCAGTACCAGTAGTTGATCTAGTTAAATGATTCGAAACTTGAAAAAATTTATCAAATAAAAGAGAAATATTTTTATTTTCTATACCAATACCAGTATCTCCAATTTCCACACAAACAAAATCTTTAACTTCCTCATTTGAAATATTTAATAATTTAACATCAAAATTATTATCATCACTATCAAATTTCTTTTGTAATGATTTAATAGTTTTACCAGTTAATTTATGTAATGACATATTTATTTTAATCGAAGTTCCAGGATAAGAAAATTTAATTGCATTATTCAATAAATTTGTAAATATTTGATGAATTCTACTACAATCCACATTAACTATTACTTTAAATACTTTTTCAAATTCTAAACTAACACCTTTTTCAAATGCAAAACCTTCCATAATTTTAATTGCATCTTTTATAATATCTTTTAAATTCTCATTATCTAAAAATAAATCTAATTTACCACTTTCAATTTTTGATACGTCAAGTAAATCATTAATAATTGATGTTAAATTTGATGTTTCTTTTTCTATAATTGTTAATATATCCTCTTGATTTTTATTAAAATTATTATTTTTATTTGTTTTTAATATACTAGTATAACCACGTATACTAGTTAATGGAGTTCTAAGCTCATGTGAAATCATTGATATAAAATTATTTTTTAATTCATCAGATTCTTTAAGACGTTTACTTGTTTTAGTAGCATGTTCTTTTAAAATAAATATTTCTGCTAAAAAAAAAGAATTTTTAATAAAATATAATATTTCATTATATTCTTCACTATCTAATTTAATTTTTTTATTTTTAGATAATTCAACAACACCTAATAATTGCTCTTTACCAACTGGAACTATTACAGTTGGAATAAAATCAGACCCAAAATAAATAGTCGAAACAGTTTCTAAATCATCCCCAATTTTTTTATTTTTATAATAAAGATCATCATTTAATGAATTGATTACAATTTCCCTATTATCATCAACACATTTTTTAAAAATATTATCACTATTTAAATGTATAAAACGCCTTTTTGCATGCTTATTTGTATTAACTAAAACATTTCCATCAAATAAAAATATATTAACAAAAGAATAATCATATATATCACGTAAAGTATCTTTAATTCTTTTAAATAATTCATCTTTATCTTTTACATCAACTAAATTTCCTTCTAAATTACTTTTTAAAAATTTTCCTTTAAAATCAATTAATGAACTATCTTCTCTATGATGTTGAGCTTTTTTAAATTTATTTTGATAATTTTTTAACTCATAAATAACATCATCAGATAATTTTGTATAATCAACTAATAATGCAAAACGAATATTAGTCATTATTGATAAATCTGCTATTTGTCTTAAAAAATAAATTACTTTTGTTAAAGAATTATGTTTTAATAAAAAATCTAAACACTCTATTAAAATAAATCCACCTTTGTGTTTTATAGAAAATAAATTTATAATAAAAAATAATTGCTCTAGTCTGGTTGGTAAATAACTCTGTTTATTTTTAGGAGAATTAGTCATATAAATTATATTGCTTGATGCTTTATTTATATATTTCTTAATTTTTGAATATGTTTTTTGAGTTATAATAAGACTGTCATTTGAATGTTTTTCTTTTAAAAAATTAGAAAAAAATAGTTTATTTTTATTTTTGTCAATTAAATTCAATAAGAAATTAGTATCATCAAATAATAAATCATCATCTGAATTTATTTTATTTAATAATTCTAATTCATCATCTTTTGGAATTGATTCTATAGCACCATATTTCATTGTAGAAAAAGCTGCAATTTTATGACATATATTTAAATTATTTTCATCAGAAAAACCATCCATATAATTACAAATAAATTTTGCTGCAAAAATATCTCCAGCCCCAGTTCTATCTTTAGCAGGAAGATCATAAACAATTTTAGTTTTATATTCACTACCATCACAATTAATTAAATGTGCACCTTTTTTACCATAAGTATAAATTATTTTTTTTAAACCAAAATTAATTAATTTATTTGTTAAAATTTTTTCATTATTATTTTTAAATAATTGTTGAAAATCAGTTATATTAGAAATTACAAAATCTGTTTGTTTTAAAATTTCAATTACTCTTTTATAAAAATTATCAGTTTTATGAATTCTGGAACGAAAATCTAAATTAAAATAAATTAAAACATTATTTTTTTTAGCACAATTAATACATTTTAATAATATATCATAATTATCATTATCAGTTAATATAAAAGATGTAAAATAAAATACTTTAATTTTGTTAAATATATTAAAATCAATTTTATTTTCATTAATTTTAAATGGAGATGGATTTTTGTCATAAAATTTGTAATCTGTAAAACTTTTAGAACTTTCAACAAATTCTAAAGGAGTTCTCTGTTCAGTCATATCAGTATATTTTAAATCTACTTTTTCTTTATGAAACATATTGATTAAAAACTGCCCAAAAGAATCAGTACTAAATGTTGATACTAAACCACAATTATGTCCAAACCTTGAACATGCAATAGCAAAAATACCAGAACCACCACCAAGTCTTAAATTATAATTTAAACTAACATAATTTTGATCTAATTTGCTACCATAAAGATCAATAAAACATTGACCAAAAGAAAGTATATTAAAATTCACTTTAAAATCAAATCTTTAACCATTTCCTTTAACTGAACAGGATCAAAAGGTTTTGTTATAAAATCGACAGCTCCATATTCTTTAGCCACAATCATATCAGACTTTTGACATTTAGCCGATAACATTACAACTTTTATTGATTTTGTATTTTCATTCTCTTTTATTTTTTGAAGTGCAGTAATTCCATCCATAACTTCCATCATTATATCTAAAATAATTAAATCAGGATAAAAATCATTTAAACAATCCAAAGCTTCTTTGCCATTTCTTGCCAATTTAGTTTCATAATCTTCAGATAAAATAATATTCAATAAGTTCAAAATATTATCATCATCTTCCACTATTAGAATCTTTTTTTTCATGCTACCTCTACAATTAACGTATATTGCAAATTTATAAAATTAACCCAATTCAAATACTATAAATAAAAAAATGAATAATCTAATTAAAATTAAAAAATAATAATTACATAAATAAACCAAATAATGGTCCAAATATTGTTACTAATAACATCAATAATACAATTGAACTAATAATACTAAAGCATTTTAATGCAGCAGATTCATTTTTTTTACCAAACCAATGAAATAATCTATTATGTAGCATACGTCCTCCATCTAATGGACCAAATGGAAGTAAATTTGCAGTTCCAATACCTAAAGAAATCATTGCTAAATACATTAAAAATGTAAATATTTTATGCAATAATTTACTAATAAAATTTGTTCTTGTAAACTCAATGCCTAGAAAAGGAACATCAGGCATACTTGGTCTGGAAAGAACATTAGTTTCTTTAATACCTTTATCTGTTTCAATAAAAATAGTATCATTAACTGAAATATCATTTAATTCATGAATTAACGAATCAATATTTTCTATTTTATTATTATTAATAGCTGTTATAGTCTCTCCTTTTTCTATACCTGCGTAATATAATGTTGAATTTGGTACAACTTCACCAATATATGCTGGTTGATAAGCAGTCCACGTCATCCCAAAAAAACTCATTGATGAAATTAATAAAAGTACAAATAATGTCATTATCACATTAAAAAAAGGTCCAGCCGAATACATTGCTAATTTTGCATTATCACTAACTTTTGCTAAATCTTTTTGATCTGGTTCAACAAATGCACCAAGAATAGGTCCAAAAAAAACAATACCACTTGCTCTAACTTTTATATTATATAATCTACTAATTACTCCATGACCAAATTCATGAAATGAAGCTACTAAAAAAATAATCAATAAACCCATACCCAAACTAAGTCCATTTAAAGGACTTCCAGCAATATTAAGTCCTGGAATAACTACTGCAACTACTGCATCTGCTTTTGGATTTAAAAAAAACTTATATACACCATCTGCTAAAAACCAAAACATTAATACCATTCCAGAAAAACCAACAACAATTCCCAAATCTCCAATAAATCTTAATAATTTAGGATATTTTTTTGCATATTTATCCATGGATTTTAATCCCCATTTGGTTCTAAATAATGCTATAAATCCCAAATGAACATCAAACTTTCTTCTATAAGAATATATTATTAAAACTACAAATAAATAAAATAATATAACACCCCAATTATTTTGAAAAAATATTGAAAATGCAGAAGCTGCCTTAATTAAAGTCATATAATAAATTTACAAATAAGCATTTATAAATTTGTTCTTTATTTTTTAAAATAATGGAAGAAAATAATAAAAACAGAACTAATAATAAAAATATTAATAATAGTGAAAATAAAAATTTAACTAAAAACATTTTAAAAATCTTAGCTTTAACATTTACATTAATAACAACATTTTATTTAAGAAATTTAAATTTTACATATATACCCTATTTAAGAACAAATTATATAGATTATAAACTTGCAAGTTTAGGTTTTCAGAATTTTTTTACAAATATTTTTTTATATATATTCATAATATTAATATTTTCATTCATATCAAAAAAAGATTTTAAATTCAAATTAAAATATATCAAGTTAGATTACTATTTAATTGTTTTTACCATAATCATTTTTATAATTTCATTATTTTTAGTAAATAAAATTTTAATTAATATATTTACATTAATATTTTTCATACTATTATGTATTAATTTTTATGGAATTCATCATATAAAAAAAAGATATGGGGATTTCATTCTCTCAGCTTCACTTTCATTAGTTATCATTTTCATTGTTAGTGTTGGTAATTTGCTTTGGTTTCACATAGCAAATTTTATGGCAAACATTTCACAAATGATTTTAACATTTTTAGGATATAATATTACAATTGATTTAACAAATTTAGCACCATCTATATATATAGAAAATTTTGGAGTAAGTATAACTGCATTATGTTCTGGAACAGATAGTTTAATTTTATTTTCATCTCTATTTTTTATATTTTTATCTTTAGATTTTGATTTATTAAATAAAAAAAAAGTAATTGTTTATTATTTTATTGGCATAATAGGCATTTTTGTGATAATTTTATTAAGAATATTGATATTATTAATTATAGGAGTATATAATAGTAGTTTAAGTTTAGGATTATTTCATACAAATGCTGGATGGGTCTTATTTTTATTATATTTTACGATATTTTGGTCAATTGCATATCCTAAATTATTAATTAAAAAAAAAGAATAAAAAACAAAAAATAAGCAAAAATATGACTAAAATAACAAAATAAAAGTTAAAATGAGCTTTATTATATAAAAAACTATAATTATACAAATAAATATTTATAAATAAACGACAATATAAACAAAAAAACAAAAGATTTATAGAGCACAATTTAGTCACCACTAATAAGTTATTAAAACAGAGGTACATGTTGAAAAAAGAAATTAAAATTTATTTAGCAATAATTTGCACATTAATATTTTTATCATCCATTTTAATAATTGGAATTGCTAATAAAATAAGTGAAAATCATTATTCTGTAAATAATAATTTAAAATTAAATAAACTAAATTTAAATGGTTTCAAATTAAAACCTCCAAAAGAAATTAAATTTGAATCAAAATACAAACCAAAAAAAGTAAATATAAATAAATTAAAAGAAGAACAAGAATTAAAGAATCAGCAATTCGAAAAACAAAAAGAAATTACTAAAAAAAGAAAAAGTAATCGAATAATTGAAAATAATATTATCAAATTAATACAAAATAAAAGTAGTAATTATATTGATGTATTAATTTCTGTTGAAAAAATTAATGACAGCATTAGAAAAACAATTACAAATAATAATGGAATTATAAAAAAAGAATTTGATTTTGGAAATATAATTAGTATTTCAATTAATCCACAAAATATTAATAATTTATATAAAAATAAAAATATAATTCACATTGGTGAAGAAAAAAAATATAAAACATTTCTTACAGATTCAATACCACAAATTGGTTCACAATTTTTAGTTGAAAATGGATTAACTGGAAAAAATATTAAAGTGGCAATTGTTGATAGTGGAATTGATATAACTGATAATAGTATTTTTAATAATAAAATAGTTGAAGAAAGATCATTTGTAGATGATAGTCCATCAACAGATGAATTTGGACATGGAACTCATGTTGCAGGAATTGTTGCAAATATAGCAACAGATACAAAACTTTTAAATGCAAAAGTTACAAATAATTTAGGTTTATCAACAACAACTAATATAGTAAAAGGAATAGCATGGTCAGTTCAAAATAATGCAAATATTATTTCATTAAGTCTTGGTACTGAAGAAGTAGATCAATTTATACACAATGCTGTAGATGATGCTATTGAAGCGGGAATAATTGTAGTTGCAGCATCAGGTAATTGTGGACCTTGTACATCAAGTAGTATATGTGGTGGTTTTGAAGGTGTTATGAGTCCAGCTGTTTATGAACCAGTAATTACTGTTGGGGCAGTTGATGAATTTGATGATGTTGCATGTTATTCTTCTAGAAAAGATTATACTACTTATATAAAACCAGACATAATGGCACCTGGAAGTGAAATTATGTCAACACAATCAGGTGGAGGCTCTGAAGAAAGAACTGGTACATCTATGGCAGCACCTCACGTTAGTGCTGTTATTGCAATGCTTTTAGAACTAAACTCAAGTAATCAAGTTAATATGAAAAATCTATTAGAATCAACTTCAATAGATAAAGGAAATACAGGTAAAGATATAGATTATGGTTCAGGTTTACTTGATACTGAAAAATTATTTTCAACATGGACTTTTTTGAATGAATATCACACACCATTATTAATTCATGAAAATATAAATGGATTTGAATATTTAAATTCAAATAATGATACAGTTAATTATACAAAAAATGATAATACAATTAGAGTAGATGTATTAAATTTTACTAATCAAAATGAAATGTTAAATGCATTTGGAATTGATTTAAATTATTATATATTAAATGATATTGAAATAAGTTATTTTGTTAGTGAAAATAATACAATATGGTTTACAGATAATGTAATTTATAATATTACACACAATGGAAATGAATATCAAGATATTTTAAATTCCTATTTAGTAAAATATGATTCAACAATTAATGATTATATAATTAGTCAATCAAATATTAAAAAAGCAACAACAGATAAATTAACTTTAACAAAAATACAAGATTATGAATTAATTGAATATGATTTAAATAATGTGAAATATTCAAATGGAACACATATAGTTGATGTAAATATATTTGACTTTGCAAACTGGAATT